>NZ_CP115757.1:336428-672857 GCF_027912675.1 Paracoccus sp. SCSIO 75233
GTCTACATCGCTGAACGGAACCCAACTGTCGCTTTGACTCTTGCCTTGGCTTTTCGATTGGTGCCCAAGCACATCGGCAAAGGGGTTATCGTCTCGATCTATGATCTCTCTGTCCTGCATGAAGCGCCAATACCCCCTGAGGGCTCCAAGCTTGCGCGTGATTGTTGCCCGCTTGAGGCCGGTTGCTTCAAGCTCGGTTGCCCAGCGCTTAACATGTTTCTTGGTAATCTTGTCGGTGGTTGGGAACTTTCCGGCGAACTCTTGAATATCCGACCGTCGCATGTCTGCTGTCTTTGCCGTGACCTGATCGCTGTAAACGTTGAAATACGCATCAAGATGTTCCGTCGTGAGGATGAACTCACCGCGTACCAGCCCACGAAGACGATCTGCCAGTTCGGGGTCCTTTCTCGCAAGCGCGACGGCATGATCCTCAAGGGCGTCGTCATAGTCCATACGGTCTTCGGTGCCCGGCTTGGTGCCCAAATAATCCTGCCGCCATTCCATCGCCGTCGCGGAAAAGTCCATATCGAGTGGCGACCTTCCGGTTCTATAGGCTTCGAACTCGCTCAGATACGTTGCCGCAAGAGGCTTGGCGCGAATGACTGCCTCGGACCGGCTGTCAGTTTCCAAGGACCGAACTATACGTCTTTGCCATCATAAAACGGTCTAAGCTTCTTCGGAATGTCTAGGACAAAGTACCAGCGCCGTTTGCGCTTCTCGATGTAGTCGGCCACGGGGTTCCCCACACTTCTTCCCCACCTGTTTTCCCAAAAAATCATTTTATTCAATAGCGTTATCGCCTTATGTCCGACGATCTTCCTCTCCCCTTGGCTCCACCAGTAATTCTGTTTTTCCTGATTTTACCTTAAAATTCAGCAAGATACCGGAAGTTTCCGGGAAGGCTTTCTGACCATTCTGGCCAACCATTCTGACCAATTTTTTCTACGAGCCGGAATCGTCTCGTGCCCTACGATGTGCCAGCCATGCATTCCAGCACATAGGTCGCGAGCGTATGTGCAGAATGGATAACCAACCGGGCATGACGCGGGCGTAGTTCATTCGCTTTGATTTGCGCCTCTGTGCGCCCGTGTGACGCGCTTTTCTTGTTTCTCAGGAACATTGTGCCGTCCACGATACTGTTCAGCCCTGATGCAATCTTTTTCAGATCGTTTGAGGCAATGTCCTGATGCTGGCCAATGTCTTTGAATATATCCTCAGGCGCTCGCCTATCAGGGTATCTTCGTGGTCGCATGGGTTGCGATTGCAATGGTGCATATCATCGGTGAACGCGGGAATGAGCGGAGCGCTGAGGATATCCGGCGTCTTCTCAACCACAGCCGCGCGGTCAATCCCGCCGGGCTGGGCGCCTGGCTGATCGGGTCCGGCGTGGGGCTGGTGCTGCATTTCGCCGGTGGTGCGGCTGCGACATTCTCCGCCCCTGCAACCTTCGTCGCGGCTGGTGTGACATATCTCGTCCTGCGCGGTCGGCACGGGGATGTCGGCGAGGATGCAACCACCAATCCGGCAGGGGATCAGCCGCAAATCTGACGCGGCGTGCATAATCAGCGGTCATGCGCGTCAGGCGCATGCCGCATCAAATCTTCTGCGCGACGCAGGCTGGTATGCCCGCGATCAGAACGCCTTGCAGGCTGTGCGAACATGTCCCGATCTTAACTAAACTCGGCAGGAAACGAGGCCCTGCTTGTTTGGCTCATCAGGTCGAGCCGTCCGAAAATCGGACAGACGCCGAACGGAATTTCAGCTATATAGTTGAAATGGCCGCATTTAGGGCTGATCGTATCAGCCCGATGCGCCGATGACTGACCGCTCTGGGGGAGGGCGACGTCACGGATCGGGGGGAGTTTGCTTTGCCTCACAGCATTACGAAGGATGATTGGGAAGCCTATGTCATTTCGGGCCGCGCGCCAGCGAATATCCGGCGCGAGATACTGGCCAGTTGGCAGCGATGCACGGGACGCGGCCAGCCAAGTCTGAAGCAGGCACCGCAGCTTGCGGAACAGGCGCTGCTGACCCAGCGTGCGCAGGCCAGACGGCTGCGCAACAGTGCGCGAACCGCTTTGCGACGGGCTGGCGTCCTGCTGGATGGAAGCAGCAATATTCTGCTTTTATGCGACAGAAGCGGCGTGGTGCTGGATGCCGTGGGCGATGCCGAGACGCTGGACCGGGGCCGGGAAAACCATCTCCATCTCGGTGGCGACTGGAGCGAGGAGGTCATGGGGACGAATGCCATTGGCACCGCGATCCACATGCGGCGCCCCGTGTTGATCACAGCGGCGGAACATTATTGCGAGGAGATCCAGCGCTGGAGCTGTGCCGCGACCCCGATCGCTGACCCGGCGACGGGTGAATTGCTGGGGGTGCTCGATATATCGTGGCGCAGCGGGCTCCGGCAGGCCAGCGCGGCGGCGCTTTCGGCGGCGCTTGCGGCTCAGGTTGAATCGGATCTGACCCGGCGGCTGGCGCGGGAACGCGAGCTGCTGATGGAGAGGTTGCAGATGTCCAGCCTGCGTCGCGGGGGCGAGCCGGTCCTGGTCATGGATCGCAGCGGCGCGGATGTGTTGTCGTCACCGGATTTCGCGCGCTTCTGCGAGGATGACGAGGCGCTCAGCACATTGCGCGCACGGGTGCCGCAGCTGATCGACCAGCGTCCCGACGCCATCGTCGAGGCGCTTGGTGGTTGTCTGCCGAATACCGAAATGGAGGTCGTTTCAAGGCATGGTGAGGCTATCGGCGTCATGCTGTCTCTGCGCCGTGGCAGCCGCAGGCCGATAGCGGCCGGGGCCGAGCTTGGTGAAATCGGTCGGATCGGTTCGGTGACCGGCGCGCTATGTGCGCAGGCGCAGCGTCTGGCGCGCACCCGTATCCCGATCCTGATCGAGGGTGAGACCGGCACCGGCAAGACCTATCTGGCGCGGGCGATCCATCAGGCCAGCGGCCAGTCGGAGGGTGATTTCGAACTGCTGGAATGCGCGCTTCTGACGATGGACGGGCTTCGGGACGATCTGGCAGGCATATCCCGCCGCGGCTTCGCTTCGCCGCAAGGCACGCTTTGCCTCAACGGGCCCGGCTCGACCCCGCCTGAAGCACAGCGGTTGCTTCTGACTTTGGTGGAACAGGCCAGTGAGGCGGGTGTCAGGATCATCACGCTGTCGGGGCGCTCGCTCTTGTCCGCGATGCAGGCCGGTCAGTTCCGAAGCGATCTCTATTACCACATCGCCGGTGCCCGGCTGCATGTGCCGCCGCTGCGCGAACGGCGTGAGGAGATCGCGCCACTGCTGCGCTCGCTGGTTCGCAAGCATGCGGCAGGGGGTGGGCGCGAGTTGAATTTCACGTCTGGCGCAATGGCGGTCCTGAACGCCTATGCCTGGCCCGGAAACCTGCGAGAGATGGGCAATCTGATCGCCGCGCTTGATGCGTTGTCGATGAGCGGCCTGATCGATGAGAAATCCCTGCCGCCCGAGATCCGGCGGCCCGTCCGGCCAGAAGGCGGCGAAACGCTGCGCGACCGGGAACAGGCCGAGATCATCGAGGCGATTGAGCGTGAGGATGGCAATCTGACCCGCGTTGCCCGGCGCCTCGGCATAGCGCGCTCGACGCTTTATCTGAAGCTGGACGCTTACGGCATTCCGCGCACGCGAAGAAGCTGATCGGTCACCAAATAGGGTTTCCTTCAGAAGCGCCCCCGCACCCTTCTGCGGGGGCGCTTTTGCTGTTGGTGTCGATGTCTAGTAAATTGTTATTAAACAATAATATTTGAAAATTCCCAGATCGCGCGTCCGCAGCATGTCCGTCGGCCCGGACGAATATCGGACGAGGATTTCGCCACAGCCCACGTCAAGCTGAACCTGCGCTGCCGATTTGGGCGGCGACAAGAGTGGGAGGAGTATCCATGCCATTGGACAGGAAGAACGACCGGACCGTGCAGGTGCTTGGCATCGACGCGGGCGGTACGATGACCGACACATTTTTCGTCGACAACGAAGGTGATTTCGTCGTCGGCAAGGCGCAGTCGACGCCGCAGAACGAGGCACTGGGTCTGATCGAATCCAGCCGTGAGGGGCTGGAGCATTGGGGGTTGTCGCTGGAAGAGGCGCTCGGCTCCATCCAGACCGGGGTTTATTCGGGCACCGCGATGCTGAACCGGGTGGTGCAGCGCAAGGGGCTGAAGACCGGGCTGATCGTCAATGCGGGGATGGAGGATTTCCACCGTATGGGCCGCGCCTGTCAGGCCTATCTGGGCATGGCCTATGAGGACCGGATCCATCTGAACACGCATTACTACGACGATCCGCTGGTTCCGCGTCATCTGACCCGTGGCGTCATGGAGCGCGTGGATATGTTCGGTGATGTGGTCATTCCGCTGCGCGAAGAAACCGCCCGGCAGGCCGCGCAGGAACTGATCGCGCAGGATGTCGAAGGCATCGTGATCTCGCTGCTGCACAGCTACAAGAACCCCGAGCACGAACGCCGGGTGCGCGACATCGTGGCCGAGGAGATTGCGAGTGCGGGCAAGGAAATCCCGGTTTTCGCCTCGACCGACTATTACCCGGTTCGCAAGGAAACGCACCGGACCAATACCACGGTGCTGGAGGCTTTCGCCGCCGAGCCCAGCCGCCAGACGCTGAAGAAAATCTCGACCGCGTTCAAGGATAACGGATCGAAATTCGACTTCCGGGTGATGGCGACGCATGGCGGGACGATTTCGTGGAAGGCCAAAGAGCTGGCGCGGACCATCGTGTCCGGTCCCATTGGCGGCGTGATCGGCGCGAAATATCTGGGCGAGGTACTGGGCTACAAGAACATCGCCTGTTCGGATATCGGCGGCACCTCCTTCGATGTGGCGCTTATCACGCAAGGCGAGTTGACGATCCAGAACGACCCGGACATGGCGCGGCTGGTGCTGTCGCTGCCGCTGGTCGGGCTCGATTCCGTCGGGGCTGGCGCGGGCAGCTTTATCCGGCTGGACCCCTACACCAAGGCGATCAAGCTAGGGCCGGATTCGGCGGGCTACCGGGTCGGGGTCTGCTGGGCGGATTCGGGGATCGATACGGTGACGATCTCGGACTGCCACGTCATCCTCGGCTATCTGAACCCCGACAATTTCCTCGGCGGTCAGGTCAAGCTGGACCGTCAGCGCGCCTATGACGCCATGAAAGAGCAGATCGCCGATCCGCTGGGTCTGAGCGTCGAAGAGGCTGCGGCAGGGGTGATCGAACTGCTCGACAGCGATCTGCGCGACTATCTGCGTTCGATGATCTCGGGCAAGGGCTACTCGCCGTCCTCCTTCACCTGCTTCTCCTATGGTGGCGCCGGTCCGGTTCACACCTATGGCTATACCGAGGGCCTGGGTTTCGAGGACGTGATCGTACCGGCCTGGGCGGCTGGCTTCTCGGCCTTTGGCTGCGCGGCTGCGGATTTCGAGTATCGTTACGACAAATCGCTCGACATCAATATCGCCGAGGACGCATCCGCCGACGCTCAGGCGGCCGAGGCGAAAACGCTGAACGATGCGTGGCAGGAACTGACTGAACGGGTTCTGGAGGAGTTCGAGCTGAACGGCTACACCCGCGATCAGGTCGAACTGCAACCCGGCTACCGCATGCAGTATCGCGGCCAGTTGAACGATCTGGAAATCGAAAGCCCGATCAAGACCGCCGGAACCGCAGAAGACTGGGGCCAGTTGGTCGACACGTTCAACGACACCTATGGCCGGGTCTATGCCGCGTCAGCGCGCTCGCCTGAGCTGGGCTATTCGGTCACCGGCGCGATCATGCGCGGCACCGTGCCGATCCCCAAGCCGAAAATCCCGAAGGAACCCGAAGGCGACGCGACCCCGCCTGCGGATGCGCAACTCGGCACCCGCAAGTTCTACCGCAAGGGCGAATGGGTCGATGCGCAGCTTTACCAGATGGAAAAACTGCTGCCCGGCAACCGTGTCACCGGCCCGGCGATCATCGAATCCGACGCCACGACCTTTGTCGTGCCGGGCGGTTTTGAAACCTGGCTGGACGGCCACCGCCTGTTCCACCTGAAAGAAGTGTGACGGGCTTAGGAGGAGACTAGAAATGAATGTTCAATCGGAAATCAGGGGCATCGTCCGCGGCGGCCAGACGCTGAAGCAGCACCGCGACGAGGTCATGGACAAGACCAAGACCACCGGCCATTACGCCGGTCTCAAGGAAAGGGCGCTGCAAAAGGAAAGCCCGATCCTTTATAACAAGCTGTTCTCAAGACTGCGCGCCGGCGTCGTCGATGCCCGCGAAACCGCCAAGAAGATCGCGGCGTCCCCGATCGTGGAGCAGGAGGGGGAGCTTTGTTTTACCCTCTATAACGCGGCAGGGGATTCAATCCTCACCTCGACCGGGATCATCATCCATGTCGGCACCATGGGTGCGGCGATCAAATACATGATCGAGAATGACTGGGAAAGTAATCCCGGCGTCAAGGACCGGGACATCTTCTGCAACAACGACTCGTTGATCGGAAACGTCCATCCCTGCGACATCCACACCATCGTGCCGATCTTCCATGAAGGGGAGCTGATCGGCTGGGTTGGTGGCGTGACCCATGTGATCGACACCGGGGCCGTCGGTCCGGGCTCGATGACCACGGGTCAGGTGCAGCGCTTTGGTGACGGCTACTCGGTGACCTGCCGCAAGGTGGGCGAGAATGACGAGCTGTTCCGCGACTGGCTGCATGAATCGCAGCGCTCGGTGCGGACCACCCGTTACTGGATGCTGGATGAGCGGACCCGCGTCGCGGGCTGCCACATGATCCGCAAGCTGGTCGAGGAGGTGATTGCCGAGGAGGGCATCGAAGCCTATTGGAAATTCGCCTATGAGGCGGTCGAGCATGGCCGGGTCGGGTTGCAGAACCGCATCAAGGCGATGACCATCCCCGGCAAATATCGTCAGGTCGGTTTCGTCGATGTGCCCTATGCGCATGAGGATGTCCGGGTGCCGTCCGACTTTGCCAAGGTCGACACGATCATGCACACCCCGTCCGAGATGACCATTCGCCCAGATGGGACATGGCGTCTGGACTTTGAGGGGTCGAGCCGATGGGGTTGGCACACCTATAACGCCCACTCGGTCAGTTTCACCTCCGGCATCTGGGTGATGATGACCCAGACCCTGATCCCGACCGAGATGATCAATGACGGCGCGGCTTACGGCACCGAGTTCCGATTGCCCAAAGGCACATGGATGAACCCGGATGACCGCCGCGTGGCCTTCGCCTATAGCTGGCATTTCCTCGTCAGTTCCTGGACGGCGCTTTGGCGCGGATTGTCGCGGTCCTATTTCGGGCGCGGCTACCTGGAGGAGGTCAATGCGGGCAATGCCAATACCTCCAACTGGCTGCAAGGCGGCGGGTTCAACCAGTATGACGAAATCCATGCTGTGAACTCGTTCGAATGTGCGGCCAACGGGGTCGGTGCCAGCGCCATCGATGACGGCATCAGCCACGCCGCCGCCATCTGGAACCCGGAAGGTGATATGGGCGATATGGAGATCTGGGAACTGGCGGAACCGCTGGTTTACCTCGGTCGCCAGATCAAGGCCAACTCCGGCGGTGCGGGCAAGTATCGCGGCGGTTGCGGCTTTGAATCGCTGCGCATGGTCTGGAACGCCAAGGACTGGACGATGTTCTTCATGGGCAACGGCCATATCAGCTCCGACTGGGGTCTGATGGGCGGTTATCCGGCGGCCTCGGGTTATCGCTTCGCGGCGCATGACACCGGGCTGGAGGACGCGATCAAGAATGGTGGCGAAATCCCGTGCGGCGGCGATACCGACCCGCAGAACCCGACCTTCGACGCGCTCATCAATCAGGCGGGGATCAAGCGCGACAAGCAGGCGATCACCACCGAGGAGATGTTCAGCGACCACGACCTGTATCTGAACTACATGCGTGGTGGTCCGGGCTTCGGCGATCCGCTGGATCGCGAGGCAGCCCGCGTGGCCGAGGACGTCAATGGCGGCTACCTGCTGGAGCGGTTCGCAGCTTCCGTCTACGGCGTCGTGCTGAAGAAGGGCGAGGGCGATCTGCTGGAAGCCGACGATGCCGCGACGGAGGAACTTCGCGCGACGATCCGCAAGGGCCGTCTCAGGAACGCGGTCCCGACATCGGAGTGGATGGCCAAGGAGCGCGAGCGTATCCTTGCGAAAGACGCCGGCGTTCATGTCCAGCAGATGTATGCCGCCAGCTTCAAGCTCGGCCCCCGCTGGGAAGAAGGCTTCCGCGCGTTCTGGGATCTGCCCGTCGATTGGCAGTTGATGGAGGCGGATCTGCCGATCCCGTCCTATGGTCGCGAATATTCGATGGACCTGTCCGAACTGCCCGACGTGAAAACCGTCAAGTTCGTCGAGGAATGATCCCGACCGGGTGCCGCGTCCCCGGATGCGGCACCCCTTCAGACAACAGGAGACAAACATGGCCTACACAAAAGCCAAGATCAAAGACCTCGTCGACGGGACAATCGACCGGGATACGCTGCATACGATGCTGTCCACGCCGAAGGACCGGGAACGCTTTGTGATGTATCTCGAAATCCTGCAAGAGCAGGTGCCGTGGGAAGACAAGATCATCCTGCCGCTCGGCCCGAAACTGTACATCGTGCAGCGGCCTGCGGATAAGAAATGGGTGGTCAAATCCCATGCCGGTCACGAATTCTGCGACTGGCGGGAGAACTGGAAACTGCACGCCGTGATGCGCGTGCGCGAAACCGCCGAGGAGATGGAAGAGATTTATCCCCGCCTCATGGCGCCCACCACCGACTGGCAGGTGATCCGGGAATATTACTGCCCCGCCTCCGGCGATCTGCTGGATGTGGAAGCGCCGACACCGTGGTATCCCGTCATACATGATTTTGAGCCGGATATTGACGCGTTCTACACCGAATGGCTGGGGATGGAGATCCCGGAACGCGCGGCCTGAGCGATGCTCCCGGGGCGCGGCTGCACTGCCGCGCCTCGTCTCTCTCGGGGTTGGCGTAATGCATCGATGATCCGGCAGATCGCTTGGCTGTGAAACCGCCCGCTTCGGATATTCCGGGGCGGGTCATTTGCTTTCGCAACAGTTGCCCTCGCAGAGCGTGAATGGTTTTGCTACAGGCTGCAAATGATCTCAGCGGCCTGCGGGCCATGAGGGCCGGACGTATTCGAGGACACCACGCATGCCGAAGAAAATCTGCCTTACCGTCGCTTGTCCCACGCAGCGGGGCATCGTCGCGGCGATGACCGCCTTTCTTGCGGAGCGCGGCTGCAATATCGTCGATAGCTCCCAATTCGACGACATGGAAACCGGCAAGTTCTTCATGCGTATCAGCTTTATCCCGGAAACCGGAGCCGAGCAGGGCGAGCTAAGCGAGGCATTTGCGCAGATCGCGGATGCGTTTGAAATGACATACGCCTTCCATGACGAAAGCCTGAAGATGAAAATGGTCATCATGGTTTCCCGCTTCGGGCATTGTCTGAATGACCTGCTTTATCGCTGGCGGATCGGGGCGCTGCCGGTGGAGATCGTGGCGGTGATCTCAAACCACATGGATTACCAGAAGCTTGTGGTGAACCATGATATTCCGTTCCATTGCATCAAGGTCACCAAGCAGAACAAGGCGCAGGCGGAAGCGCAGATCATGCAGCTTGTCGAGGAAACCGGCGCGGAACTGATCGTGCTGGCGCGGTATATGCAGATACTCTCGGACGAGATGTGCCGGAAGATGTCGGGGCGGATCATCAATATCCACCACTCGTTCCTGCCGTCCTTCAAGGGCGCGAACCCCTATAAGCAGGCTTTTGAGCGGGGCGTGAAGCTGATCGGCGCGACATCGCATTATGTGACCGCCGATCTCGACGAGGGGCCGATTATCGAACAGGACACGGTGCGCGTCAGCCATGCCCAGTCGGCTGCGGATTACGTCTCGCTCGGGCGCGATGTTGAAAGTCAGGTGCTGGCCCGCGCCATCCATGCCCACGCGAACCATCGCGTTTTCCTTAACGGCAACAAGACCGTGGTTTTCCCCGCCTCGCCCGGATCGTATTCTTCCGAACGCATGGGGTAGGCGGCAGGCCGATTGTCCGCCGCCTGTCCGCCGGGTGGTTGCTCATACGCCGCCGGAATATTGTGCGTCGGTGACATGCTCCAGCCATGTCACAACCTTGCCGTCCTGCACCTCCTGAATGGCGATATGGCTCATCCCGGTGTCGCTTGCCGCGCCATGCCAGTGCTTTTCCCCGGGTTCGAACCAGACGACATCGCCGGGATGGATTTCCTCGATCGGCCCGTTTTCCCGCTGCACCCGACCGCGCCCGAATGTCACGATCAGCGTCTGACCAAGCGGGTGAGTGTGCCACGCGGTGCGCGCACCCGGCTCGAACGTGACATGCGCGCCCTGAACCCGCTCGGGCGCGTCCTGATTGAACAGGCCATCGACCCGGACCGAGCCGGTGAACCAGTCCGCCGGCCCCTTGGCCGAGCCATTCGATCCTGCGCGAGTGATTTTCATGCTGTTTTCCTTTCAGAACGGGGCGTTGCTGATTTTCCGGTTGCAGGTGCAGATCGTGCCGCAAATCACTGCTCATGAGAATGCTACAATACAGATAGCGCTTATCCCGCTACTGCATCAATCCGCCTATTGAACCGGGGCAAGACGGCTTCCCACCTAGGTAGCTGGTTTCATTAACACAGGTCGGTTTTATGTCGTCAATTTCCAGAAGAACGATCCTTGCGTCGGGCAGCGCCACGCTCGCCATGCCGTTTCTGATTGCCCCTGCCGTCGCGCAACCCACGGCGCTTGTTGAGGTCACGGCCGGGGCGTCGCGGCTGGATCAGATTCATGCTTTGGTGATCCATCAGAACGGCAACAGGGTCTTCGCCGAAGCTTTCCGTGGCCGCGCCCTTGATCGTCCGGCCAATGTGAAGTCGGTTTCGAAAACCATTGTTGCATTGCTAACCGGGATCGCCATCGACCGCGGCGTTGTTGCGAGCACCGATCAGCGGATCCTGCCCATGCTCGGACGTGCGCCGTTCGGGGATGCGCGCGACGAAATGACGGTTGCGGACCTGCTGACCATGCGGGCGGGGCTGAGCAGCACGAGCGGCGCCGATTACGGTGCCTGGGTGTCCAGCCGCGATTGGGTCGAATACGCGCTGAATCAACCGCTGGAAGGCGCTCCCGGCGGACGCTTCATCTACTCCACCGGCGGCTGGCATGTGCTGGGTGCGGCTCTCGCCCGTGTCTCTGGTCAGAGCTTGCTTCAACTGGCGCAGGCGTGGCTGGGCAATCCGCTGGATATTGCGATCCCACCTTGGGTGGCCGACCCGCAGGGGCGCTATCTTGGTGGCAATGACATGGCCATCAGCCCGCTTGGACTGGCGCGGATCGGGGATATGGTCCTGAATGGCGGGCAACTGGGCGGACAGCGCGTCGTCAGCGAAAGCTGGCTTAACAGGTCTTTCGAGGCGCGTGCGCGTTCGCCTTTCTCCGGAGACCAGTATGGGTATGGCTGGTTTCTCACCCGCTTCGGTGGTCAGGCTTCAGCCTATGCGCGCGGCTATGGCGGGCAGATGCTCGTCGTGGTTCCAAGGCGAGGACTGTCCATCGCGATCACGTCTGATCCGGCACGTCCAGCGCGCAGCGACGGATATTTCGGTGATCTGCGCCGGTTGGTCGACGACATCGTCCGCGTTGTGTAAGCCTGCGTCCGCTGCCCCGGATCACGCCATGCCGCTCAGCGATCCGATATGCCCAGATCGGCCATCACGCGCTGGCGGATCAGCCCGGAGTCGCGGTCGCTGATCCCCAACAGACCCGCCACGAGCCGGACGATGGATTCCTCGTCCGGCGCGCGATTGCCGTCGGCATAGGTCACTTCCCAAAGTGCGGCGAGGACACCGCTGCGATCTTCCAGCGCGATCCGTTCCTTGATCATCCGGGTGAAGCGCACCGTGTCCGGTGCCTCCGCCTCGATCATTTCCGCAGCAGCGCGACGTTCGGCGGCCTCCGACATCTCAAGCCCGCGCCGTCGCGCAAGAATGCGGTCGATCCGCATCTCTTCCTGCTTGGTGTAGCGGTCATCCGCCCGCGCAACCCGCACCAGAAGCGCAGCAAGCGCAACCTCGGCGTCCTGCCCCTGCAATGGCGCGGATGGCTCATCATGAGAAAAGAGGCGAGGAATGAGATTCCGGAACATGGTTAAATGATACGAACTACGCGCCAAAGAACAAGGCCTTACGACCCCGCCCGCCACGGTTTTCGTCGAATTATTTTGCCCCCGGCCGAGGCCCCGGCTCAGAATTTCTGCGGAACATACAGATCCCGTGGCAGGACATCCCGCTCATAATCCGGGTTGAACACCCGGTCGGGCAGCTTGATGTCCTCATGCGGCACTTCCGTATACGGCATAAGCGAAAGCAGATGCGCGATACAGTTCAGCCGCGCCCGTTTCTTGTCGTTGCCGGGAACGATATACCAGGGCGCTTCGGGAATATTCGTGCGTTCGAACATTTCTTCTTTGGCCTTGGTATAAGCTTCCCAGCGAACGCGGGACTGCAAATCCATCGGAGACAGCTTCCACTGTTTCATCGGATCATGGATCCGCATGAGGAAGCGCATCTGCTGTTCCTCGTCGGTGATCGAGAACCAGTACTTGACCAGCCTGATGCCAGAGCGGACCAGCATCCGTTCAAATTCCGGAACGTCGTCGAAGAACTGCTGCACCTGATCTTCGGTGGCGAAGCCCATGACCCGCTCCACACCGGCGCGGTTATACCAGCTGCGGTCGAACAGAACCATTTCGCCGCCCGCAGGAAGATGCGGGACGTAGCGCTGGAAATACCACTGGCTCTTCTCCCGATCCGAAGGGGCGGGCAGAGCGACAACCCGCGCGACACGAGGGTTCAGCCGCTGCGTAATCCGCTTGATCGCGCCGCCCTTGCCCGCCGAATCGCGACCTTCGAAGATCACGACGACTTTCTGCTTGTAATGGCTGACCCAGTCCTGAAGCTTGATCAGTTCCGACTGCAACCGCAGAAGCTCGTTGAAATACAGCTTGCGATCCATCTGCTCGGGATGGGTGTCACGGTAAATCTGCTTGATTTCGCGCGATAGGACGGCGTCCTCCAGCTCGATCTCGTAATCCTCGTCAAGCGTGTCCTGTAGTTCGGCGTCAAGCCAGTCCTGCGGTGCGTCGTTCATGTGATTTCTCCACTTGGTCAGACAGACGTAACGGGTAATTGTGACAGAGATATAGAGCGGGCCATCAATCGTTGCCTCCGATGTTTGCAGGTCGCTGATCCACAGACCGCCGCAGATATTGATTTGAAGGCCATGTCACTCGCTATTCGCAGAAAATTTCACAAAACCGTTCTGGTGTGCATTTTCCGGCTGACCCCATATCTGAAGATTAAACCAGCCTCGCCCCTTCTTTCGCCGCCTCAATAAACCCCGCAAACAGCGGCGCGGGATCGAAAGGTTTCGACTTCAGTTCCGGATGCGCCTGCACGCCGATGAACCAGCGGTGATCGGGATATTCGATCGCCTCCGGCAGTTTTCCGTCCGGTGACATGCCCGAGAAACACAGCCCTGCCGCCTCCAGCTGGGGAATATGGCTGCTGTCGACCTCATATCGATGGCGATGGCGATCCTCGATTTCCAGCGCGCCGTCATAGATTTCCGAAATCTTCGATTCCGGTTTCAGGATCGCCGTATAAGATCCCAGACGCATCGTTCCACCCTTGTCGTCATGAACGGAGCGCTGGACCGTGTAGTTGCCCTGAACCCATTCCTTCAGGTGGTAGACAATGGGTGTAAACCGCGTTTCGCCGGCTTCGTGATCGAACTCCTCCGAACCTGCGTCTTCGATACCGGCCAGATTGCGCGCGGCCTCGATCACCGCCATCTGCATGCCAAGGCAGATGCCCAGATAAGGCACATTCTTCTCGCGCGCATATTTCGCGGCTGTAATCATGCCTTCGGTCCCGCGTTCGCCAAAGCCGCCGGGGACGATGATGCCGTGATAGCCGTCCAGAAGGTGTAGCCCGCCTTCGGCCTCGATATCCTCGGCGGCGATCCAGTCGGATTTCACCTTCACGCGGTTGGCCATGCCGCCATGCGTCAGAGCCTCTGCAATGGATTTATAGGCGTCCTCAAGCTGAGTGTATTTGCCGACAATGGCGATCTTCACCG
Organism: Paracoccus sp. SCSIO 75233; assembly: GCF_027912675.1. NCBI lineage: Bacteria > Pseudomonadati > Pseudomonadota > Alphaproteobacteria > Rhodobacterales > Paracoccaceae > Paracoccus > Paracoccus sp. SCSIO 75233. The sequence goes on from NZ_CP115757.1 coordinate 350,638, forward strand.
TGCCGTCAGTGTTGGTCAGCCGGTCCATCACGTCTTCCCAACGGGTCAGATCGGGACGTGGGGCCGGGCTGATGGCGAAGGCGTTGAGCACCGCCTGATCCAGACCGGCGCGATGATAGGCCAGCGGCGCCTCGTAGATGGAGTTCAGGTCATAGGCAGGGATCACCGCATCGGGGCGGACGTTACAGAACAGCGCGATCTTGGCCCGCTCCTTCTCCGGGATCGGATGTTCGGAGCGGCAGACCAGTACGTCAGGCGCAAGGCCGATGGATTGCAGTTCCTTGACGCTGTGCTGGGTCGGCTTGGTCTTCAACTCTCCGCTTGCTGCCAGATAGGGCAGCAGCGTCAGATGCATCAGGATGCACTCGCCGCGCGGGCGTTCATGGGTGAACTGGCGGATGGCCTCGAAGAAGGGCAGGCCCTCGATATCGCCGACCGTGCCGCCGATCTCGCACAGCATGAAATCGACCTCGTCGTCACCAATGGCGATGAAATCCTTGATCTCATTTGTGACGTGAGGAATGACCTGAATGGTCTTGCCGAGATACTCGCCGCGACGCTCTTTCTCCAGCACGTTGGAATAGATTCGGCCAGATGAAATCGAATCGGTCTTGCGCGCGTGAACCCCGGTGAAGCGCTCGTAATGGCCGAGGTCGAGATCGGTTTCCGCGCCGTCATCGGTCACGAACACCTCACCATGTTCAAAGGGCGACATGGTGCCGGGATCGACGTTCAGATAGGGGTCCAGCTTGCGCAGCCTGACGGTAAAGCCCCGGGCCTGCAACAGCGCGCCAAGCGCAGCCGAGGCCAACCCCTTGCCGAGGGAGGACACAACGCCGCCGGTAATGAAAATGTAACGCGCCATACGGCCCCCGTGAGTTCTCGAATCGTCGTTCAATGCGGCCGCATGAGAGCGCCGTTCACGGGATTAAAGATATAACCGAAATCTCCCGTGGCCGCAATGCGGGCCGCAAGCTGTCGTGGGGGAAAAAACATCTCCCCCAAGGTGTTGTTGTGATCAGTTCGCGGGCGGAGGCGTGGCGGGCGCTGCCGGTGCCTCGCCGGCCGGGCTTTCCGCCGTTGCCGGGGCAGGGGCTGCGGTCCCCGGTGCCGCGGGCGGCGTTGCGGGTTGACCGACGCCGGGGGGCGGCGCGTAGTTCTCCAGCCCGGTGCTGCCAGTGTCGCCGCTTTCCTCTTCCGCCGTGCCAGTGCCGATATCCAACTGGTCCAGAACCGATCCGCCTGTCGCGTTACGCGCGGCAATGACCGTCAGCGTGATCGAGGTAATCAGGAACCCGACCGCCAGCAGCCATGTAAACTTGCTGAGCGCGTTCGCGGCCTGGCGCCCGGTCATGACACCGCCGCCCCCGCCGCCGCCCATGCCGAGCCCGCCACCTTCGGAGCGTTGCAGAAGCACAACGCCGATCAGCAGCAGCGCGAGAATCAGGTGGACGGTCAGGATGACGTTTTCCAAGACACGGGCCTTTCGATTGCGGACGGGCCTATCTAGTCAGCATGTTGCCGCTTGGCAAGCGGGCCAGCGACAGCATTAGGCCGAAAGGCGGATGGCTCAGGCCAGCCCCTTCTTCCCCATATCCAGAAATTTCTGCCGCCGGTCCTTCACCAGTTCTTCCGGCGTCTTCCCGGCCAGTTCCGTCAGCATCGCTTCGATCTCCTTGCCGACCGATGCAATTGCGGCCTCCGGGTCGCGCTGTGCGCCGCCCAGCGGCTCGGCGGCGATCCGGTCGATCACGCCAAGCTGTTTCAGATCCTGCGCGGTCAGGCGCAGCGCCTTGGCGGCGTCCCGCATCTTCTCCGTGTCCTTCCACAGGATCGAGGCGCAGCCTTCGGGCGAGATCACCGAATAGATCGAATGTTCCAGCATGGCGATCCGGTTGGCCGTTGCAAAGGCAACAGCCCCGCCCGATCCGCCCTCGCCGATAATGGTGGAGACCAACGGAACTCCGATCTCAAGGCATTTCTGGGTGCAGCGGGCAATGGCTTCGGACTGGCCGCGTTCTTCGGCACCCTTGCCGGGATAGGCACCCTGCGTGTCGACCAGCGTGATGACCGGCAGGCCGAAACGATGCGCCATGTCCATCAGCCGGATCGCCTTGCGATACCCCTCGGGCCGGGCCATGCCGAAATTATGCAGAAGGCGGGATTTCGTGTCCGATCCCTTCTCATGGCCGATAATGACACAGGGTTGATCGTTGAACCGTGCCAGACCGCCCATCACGGCATGGTCATCGCCGAAGGCCCGGTCACCGGCAAGCGGCGTGAATTCGGTGAACAGCGCGTCGACATAGTCGCGGCAATGCGGGCGTTCCGGGTGTCGCGCGACCTGCGTCTTGCGCCACGCATCCAGATCGCCATAAAGATCCTTCAGCAGGATTTCGGCTTTTTTATCAAGGGCGGCGGCCTCTTTTTCGACATCCACGCCTTCGTCGTCACGGCCCATGGCGCGCAATTCTTCGGCTTTGCCTTCGATATCGGCCAGCGGTTTTTCGAAATCGAGATAGGTCATCCGGGGCTCCAGTCAGGTCGCCACCTATATGCGGGGAAGGGCCGATAATTGCAACGCATGACGCTTGCCGGTCGGGGTCGCGTCGCCTATCTCATGGCCATGAGATTACCATTCGTAAACCGTCCCCCGCGTGTCAGCGTCGTCCGGCTGCAAGGCAGCATCGGCATCCCCGCCCGTAACGGAGCGGCAGGGTTGAACGATGCAGCCCTCGCGACTGCCCTTGAAAAAGCCTTTACCAAGGGAAAGCCGGTCGCTGTGGCGCTTGCGATCAACTCGCCCGGCGGCTCGCCCGTGCAATCCTCGCTGATTGCTGCGCGGATCAGGCGGCTGGCTGAGAAACATGAGGTTCCGGTCCACGCTTTTGTCGAGGATGTGGCGGCCTCCGGCGGGTACTGGCTTGCCTCTGCCGCGGACAAGATCTGGGCGGATGAATGCTCTGTTGTCGGCTCCATCGGGGTGATCTCCGGTGGTTTTGGATTTCAGGACTTCATTGCCCGCCACGGGATCGAGCGGCGTATCCACACGGCCGGCGCGTCGAAATCGCAGCTGGATATGTTCCGCGCCGAGAAGCCCGAAGATGTGGAGCGGCTGAAACGGCTGCTGGACGACATGCACCGGATTTTCATCGCGCAGGTCAAATCGCGCCGTGGCGAGCGGCTCGCGGCACGGGACGAAGTTTTCAGCGGCGAGTTCTGGCTCGCCCGCCGTGCGCAGGATTTGGGGCTGATCGACGGTATCGCACATCTTGGCCCGAAAATGCGCGAGGTTTTCGGTGACAAGATCCGCTTTCAAAGCTTCGGTGCCCGCAGACCCTTCCTGCGCCGCTTCGGTGTCTCGGGCGAACAGATAGCGTCCGACGCCATCGCGGCGATTGAGGAACGCGCCAGCTTCGAGCGGTTCGGCCTGTGATGATCAAGGGGGTGGTCATCATCCTGCTGCTGTTCGTGGCGCTTGGACTGGTTTCCGGGCCGGGCTTCCGGCGCGTCATAGCGAAGCTTCTGGGGCTGCCGAACCGTGATCGTTGACATACTCCTTATCCTCGCCGGTCTGGGATTGCTGGTTCTTGGCGGCGATTTTCTGGTGCGGGGCGCGGTTGCCCTGGCGCTGCGTCTGGGTATTGCCCCTGTGATCGTGGGGCTGACCGTGCTGGCCTTCGGCACTTCGGCGCCTGAACTGATCGTCTCCGTTGCCGCAGCGATTGGTGGCCAGCCCGCCATCGCGCTTGGCAATGTCGTCGGCTCCAATATCGCCAATGTGCTGCTGATCCTTGGCGCGACCGCCCTGATCGCGCCGGTGCTGAGCCATGATGACGAACTCAAGGTCAGCTGGCGCTACGCTGTCGCTGCGTCCGTGCTGCTGATCGCGCTGTGTTTTGCCGGGCCTCTGATATGGTGGCACGGTGTCGTGCTGCTGGCAGGTCTGGCGGCGACGCTGACCATGCAGATCCGCAGCGCGAAAGCCGGCAAGGGCGAAGGACCGGAACTGGAGGTCCAGAAATCCAGCGCCGGGAAAATCGCGATCTGGCTGGCGATTGGCATGATCGCCCTGCCGATTGGTGCGCGGCTGCTGGTGGATGGCGCATCCGACATCGCCCGCGCCTTCGGGATCAGCGAAGCCGTGATCGGCCTGACACTGGTCGCCATTGGTACGTCGCTGCCGGAACTGGCCGCCTCCGCGACCTCCGCCCTGCGGGGGCGGGCGGATATGGCTATGGGTAATGTGATCGGGTCGAACCTGTTCAACATCCTGTCGATCATGGGCATCACGGCATTCTTCGGCCCGCTTGAGGTGCCGGAGCAGATGCTGCGCTTCGACCTGTGGTTCATGCTGGCCTGCACATTGCTGGTCGGACCATTCATCCTGCGCCATATCCCTGTCAGCCGTCTGGCGGGCGGGGCGTTGCTTGCGATCTATGCGCTTTACACCCTTTGGTTGCTGGTATGAACGTCGCACTTGTGACCGGCGCGGCGCGGCGGCTTGGTCGGGAGATGGCGCTTTGCCTGGCGAAAGCGGGGTATGACGTTGCCATCCATTACAACGCCTCGCGCGAGGAGGCGGAGCAGACCGCACGGGATGCAGGCCGTCTTGGCGTCCGCGCCGTAGCCTTTGCCGCGGACCTGCTTGATCCGGATGCGGTTGAGGGGCTGGTGCCGCGCGTCGCGGGCGAGATGGGGCAGCTTTCGGTGCTGGTCAACAACGCCTCGCTTTTTGCCTATGACGATATCCAATCCGCAAGCCGGGACAGCTGGGACCGGCATATCGGCTCCAACCTGCGGGCGCCGTTCTTTCTGGCCCAGGCATTCGCCGCGCAGGCGCCGGCAGCGGATCGCAGCGGCACTGAACCCGTTCCCCGGGCGCTTGTCATCAATATGGTCGACCAGCGCGTCCTGAAGCCGACGCCGGAATTCCTGACCTACGCCATCGCCAAGGCCGGGCTGTGGGATCTGACCCGGATGCTGGCACAGGCGCTCGCCCCCGACATTCGCGTGAACGCCATCGGGCCCGGGCCGACGCTTCAGGGTCGACATCAATCCGCCGGGGATTTCGCGGCAGAGCGTGGCGCGACGATCCTGCGACGCGGTGCCGATGGCAGCGATGTGACCGATGCGCTTCTGTATTTCCTGAATGCGCGGGCGGTCACAGGCCAGTTGATCTGCGTCGATGGCGGTCAGCATCTGGTCTGGCAGGACAACGGTATACCGTGAGTTGAGATGCTGCAGGCGCAGATCAATTCGACGGGATTATCCACCTGTCATAGGACAGCTATAAATACGTCAAGATTCTGTCTTAAAAATCAGTCTCTTGCTCTCTGGAAAATAAAAAACCGTGAATATTCAGCCCGCTGAGAAACTGCCCAAAAACTAGTCAATGTCCAAGATACCGGCTATTTATGGGCAAAACGCATGATCGCCACAGCTCACCCACAAGCTTATCCACAGAATCCGTGGACAGGTTTCGAGTTGATATCGGGCGCTGAAACTTGCAGACCACCTCCAGAATCACCCATTTGACAAAGATGACCGATTCCACCCCCAGACAGACCGGCCACGCCGTCATCGCCGATTACCTCCGCACGCTGGATTCCAGCCCCGGCGTTTACCGGATGCTCGGCGAGAAGGGCGATGTGCTTTATGTCGGCAAGGCGCGAAATCTGAAGGCACGGGTCTCCAGCTATGCGCGCGAACACGGCCATACCGGCCGGATTGCCCGGATGATCCGCGAAACACACTCGATGATGTTTCTGACCACCCGGACAGAGACCGAGGCGCTGTTGCTGGAACAGAACCTCATCAAGCAACTCAAACCGCGCTACAATGTGCTGCTGCGCGACGACAAATCCTTTCCGAATATCCTCGTCGCCAAGGCGCATCCTTTTCCCCAGATCAAGAAACATCGCGGCGCGAAAAGCGAGAAGGGGGATTATTACGGCCCCTTCGCCGGGGCGGGGGCGGTGAACCGGACGCTGAACCAGTTGCAGCGGGTCTTCCTGCTGCGCAACTGCACGGATGCCGTGTTTGAAAGCCGCACCCGGCCCTGCCTGCTGTACCAGATCAAGCGGTGCAGCGCGCCTTGCGTGGGCCGGATATCGGAACAGGATTACGGCGCGCTTGTCGAGGATGCGGAGCTGTTCCTCAAGGGCCGCAGCACCAAGATTCAGGCCGATCTCGCCGCTGAAATGGCAGCGGCGGCGGAGGCGATGGAATATGAACGCGCCGCCGCCCTGCGTGACCGGATCAAGGCGCTGACCGCCGTGCAATCGGTGCAGGCGATCAACCCACGCGGGATTGCCGAGGCGGATCTGGTGGCGCTGCATATGGATGGCGGGCAGGCCTGCGTTCAGGTGTTCTTCATCCGCGGCAACCAAAGCTGGGGCAACCGCGACTTCTATCCCCGCCTCGGCGGTGCGGAATCGCCCGATGAGGTGATGCAGGCCTTCCTGATGCAGTTCTACGACAACAAGGTGCCGCCGCGCATGGTGCTGCTGAGCCACGGTGTCGAGGATATGGACCTGATGGCGGAGGCGCTGTCGGAAAAGGCCGGGCGCAAGGTGGTGCTCGGCGTGCCTCAGCGTGGTGAAAAGGCCGAGATGGTGGAGAACGCGCTGCGCAACGCCCGCGAATCTCTCGCCCGGCGCATGTCGGAAAGTGCCGCCCAGATGCGGCTGCTGGAGGGGCTGGCGGAAGCCTTCGATCTGCCCGCCACGCCGCAGCGGATCGAGGTCTACGACAACTCGCATATCATGGGCACGAACGCTGTCGGCGGCATGGTCGTAGCGGGGCCGGAAGGCTGGATCAAAAGCCAGTACCGCAAGTTCAACATCAAGGGGACGGAGATCACGCCGGGCGACGATTTCGGCATGATGAAAGAGGTGCTGACGCGGCGCTTTTCCCGCCTGCTGAAGGAAGACCCCGACCGGCAGGGGGAGACATGGCCCGACCTGCTGCTGATCGACGGCGGTGCCGGTCAGGTCAGCGCCGTGCATGAGATCATGGCCGATCTCGGCGTGGAGGATATTCCGATGATCGGCGTCGCCAAGGGCGTCGACCGCGACCACGGCAAGGAGGAATTTCACCGCTTCGGCCAGCGCCCCTTTGCGCTGCGCATGAATGACCCGGTGCTGTATTTCATCCAGCGCATGCGGGATGAGGCGCATCGCTGGGCCATCGGCACGCACCGGGCGAAACGGGCCAAGGCGGTCTCAGCCACCCCTCTCGACGAGGTGCCAGGCGTCGGCGCGTCTCGCAAACGCGCGCTTCTTGCGCATTTCGGTTCGGCAAAGGCCGTCAGCCGCGCCGCCGTCGCCGACCTGACCGCCGTGGACGGCATCAGCGAGGGGCTGGCGCAGAAGATATATGATCATTTTCGGGGGTGAGGGGTGCTGCTGTGTGGGACAGAACCACCATTGCGCGCAGGTCGTTGGAGATCGGCTTTGCGGACAACCGCCCCGGTGCCGCAGACTTTTTGAATGAAGTCCAGCTTCAGTTTATTCGTGTTGGGTGGTCACGTCTTCGGCTTCGCAATTGGCGTAATCTAACACTTCATCTGCAAACTGCTGGATGTCATTCGAAAAGGCCAGTGCTTCGTTGGCATAGTCGATGGCTTCCTGCGCAAAAATAAGCGCCTCCTCGTAATAATCCTCTAGGTCCTCGACGTATTCCTCAACCTCATCGAAATAGGCGTTAAGTTCATATTCGTCGCAATCGTGTGTCCCTGAGTAGCTGTACGAGGACAGGCAGTACGGAACGTCCGGTTTTTGAAAACTTGATGGCGCACTAGGCTCATAACCTGAGAAAGACGGCTCCGATGCATAAACGGACGGTTCACTGCAATACGAAAAGGAAGCGGTCGGGGCGCTGGCAATCAGCCCTATCACACCAAATCTAAAAAGCGGCTTCAAATCTACTCCTCCTTGGTCCTTGAGTGCCTACCAAACTTTTTTGAAGAAAATCAGGCCCGGTGACCATTGGCAACAAATAACCCCAGCAATGTGAGGCACGGAGGACGATCACCAGGTTTGAGGATGGCCTTGGATTCCCAATGCCCTCTGCGACCTGATTATACCGTGTTGGGGTCGCGGGATCCGAGGATTGCTTAATGCCCAGAGCAGCCTTTTAGACCATGCGCAGCATTTGGAACTTAGGGCTCCAAGCCGACATTTCCCCTCATATACCGCCCGCTCGTCCATCCTGCTGCTTCCGCCCGCAGCCTCGCCCGGAACAATGGGCGGGCGCTTGCCCTATTTCGACCCCGGCACAGCCCGCCCCCAGCAACAACACCCAACCCTACCCCGCCTGAATAAACCTCAACCGATCCAGCGCGCCCTGTAAAATATACCCCGCCGCGACCTGATCTATCACCTCGGCGCGGCGGCGGCGGGAGGTGTCGGCTTCCAGCAGCGCACGTTCTGCGGCGACCGTCGACAGCCGCTCGTCCCAGTAGGTGAGGGGCAGATCGGTCAGCCCGGTCAGGTTGCGGGCGAAGGCGCGGGTGGATTGGGCGCGCGGCCCCTCGGTCCCGTCCATATTGCGCGGCAGGCCGAGGACCAGCCCGACCAGCCCGCGATCGGCGGCGATCTTCAGCAGCGCCTGGGCGTCGAGGGTGAATTTCTTGCGCCGGATCACCGTCAGCGGGGTCGCCACCTGCCGCAGCCCGTCGCTGACCGCCACGCCCAGTGTCTTCGTGCCGAGATCCAGCCCCGCCACAGCCCCGGCGGCGGGCAGGGCGGCGGCGAAATCGGTGATCTCCTCGAAGATCATTCGCCCAGCCCGGCCTCTGCTGCGGCGGCGTCGATCAGCGTCAACGCCTCCGGCTGATCGGCAAATCGCGCCTGCGCCTCGGCATGGATGGCGCCGGCCTGTTCCGTGTCGCCCAGCACCCCGAGGGCAGAGATCAGCCGCGCCCATTCCTCCGCGCTGCCGCCCTCCGTCGCCAGCCGGTCCTGTAGCTGATCGACCATGCTGCGCACAAAGGCCGCGCGATCTTCCGGCGTCATATCCGCCGCGGCGGCCATCGCATCGGCGTCGGGGCCGGGCATGGCGGGGGCGGATTGGGCCATTTCAGGCGGCACATAATTCGGCTCGCCCGCCATCCATGCGACATCCCCGATGACCTGCCGCACCGTCATCGCCCAAGGCGAGCTTGACGGGGTATCCTCCAGCAGCTGCGCCCAGATCGGAAAGGCGCGGTCGGGGCGGCCATTCTGCGCCTCAAGCAGCCCGGCCATGTAGCGGGCCTGCGTATTCTGCGGATCAAGCTGCAAGGCGCGCGCGAGTTCCGCCTCTGCCTCGCTTGTGATCACACCCCCGGCGGCCTCGGCCATCAGCCCGGCGAGGAAAGCGTGATCCTCTGCCGTCGCCCGGTCGCCCAGCACCGTGACCAGCCGCGCCTGCGCCTCCTTCGCGGCGAGGACATTGCCCAGCCGCACCTCGTTACGGGCCAGCAGCGCCAGCCCCTGCGGATCGTCCGGGCGCTCGGCCACTGCCGCGCGAAGCTGGTCGATGAGCTGTGCGAATTCCGGGTCCGGTTCTGGCAGATCGGGCCGGGGACGGCGCGCCGCCTCCGCCTCGGCCTCCTGCTGGGTGGGGCGGCTGGCATAGCGCTCATCGGCGGCGGTGATGCGCGATGCCAGCGGCATGTCGGGCCGTGCCGGCGCACCGAGCCAGGCATAAATCCCTGCACCTGCTGCGATCAGCCCGACCAGAACCGCGATGGCGACCGCGCCGTGGCGCCCGCCGGAGCCGCCTTGTGCGGCTTTTTCCCGCGCCAGAGCCCGGTCGGCTTCCAAAATCTTCCGTCCGATTTCAGCCCGCAACCGCCCGGCCTCCGCAGGGTCGATCACGCCGCGCGACAGGTCACGCTCGACCTCCTGCAACTGACCGCGATAGACGCGCAGATCAAACGCAGCGGCGGGTTCGGCCTCCGCCCGCGAGCTGCGCCAGAACGGCAGCAGGATTGAAACAGCGATGATGATCGTCAGGGCAGTGGCGAGAAGCCAGAACATGGGCGCTCCTTTCGGCTGATCGTTAGTTAAGCCGTTTGTCCCGTCAGAAAAACCCCGGTTTTGCGCGGACGATGCGGCGAAAACCCGCCTTCCATGCGGCAGATGGCAGCAGCTTGTGGAAACAACGGCCAAGTTGTGCATTGTCTTGGCCGAAGCAATCGCAATTGGAGTGATTTCATGGCTACCGAATCGAACAACAAGAATCTCTATTGGATCATTGGCGCAGTGGTCGTCGTGGTGCTGCTGATCATCTGGATGATGAGCGGCGGTGACGACGAGGTCGCGGCGGAAAGTGACAGCGGTGAAGCCGCCATCGTCGTTGAAGAAACCCCGGCCGAGGACGCGGTTGAGGTGGAGACCCCGGCGGAGGGCGAAGCGGCTGAAGAAACCCCTGCCGAGTAAGCGTCTTTTCCTGAAAGACTGTCACAAAAAGAATGACCCCGGAGCGACGCTTCGGGGTTTTTCCTTATTTACGCCATATGTTAAGCCTCGGCGCAGGAACCCGCAGCGTGAAGGTCGCGTTGCGTGGGTGACCGAAGCCGGGCGGGCATTTTGCCGCGCCCCCGATAATGAGGATTGAACCATGGCCTTTACGCTTCCCGATCTTCCCTATGCCCATGATGCGCTTGCCGATCTGGGTATGTCCAAGGAAACGCTGGAATTTCACCACGATATTCACCACAAGGCCTATGTCGATAACGGCAACAAGCTGATCGCCGGGACCGAGTGGGAAGGCAAATCCGTCGAAGAGATCGTCAAGGGCACCTACCAGTCCGGCGCGGTTGCGCAGAACGGTATCTTCAACAATGCCAGCCAGCATTGGAACCACACCCAGTTCTGGGAAATGATGGGTCCGGGCGGCGATACCATGCCGGGTGAGCTGGAAAAGGCGCTGACCGAGAGCTTTGGTTCGGTCGACAAATTCAAGGAAGAATTCGCCGCAGCGGGTGCGGGTCAGTTCGGCTCTGGCTGGGCGTGGCTGGTCAAGGACAGCGATGGCAGCCTGAAGGTGACCAGGACCGAAAACGGCGTGAACCCGCTTTGCTTCGGGCAGACCGCGCTGCTGGGTTGCGATGTGTGGGAGCACTCCTACTACATCGATTTCCGCAACAAGCGTCCGGCTTATCTGGAGAACTTCCTGAGCAAGCTGGTGAACTGGGAAAACGTCGCAGGACGCATGTAATTTTCTTTAAATTACAATGATCTGGCCCGCCTTTCATGGCGGGCCTTTTCAGTTCTGCGAACGCTCGAAACGGGCCCGGCTGAGCAGGTTTCCGTCGCTGTCCACGGTCAGGCGGAGGACTTGCCGGCGGTAGAAGAAGGACAGGCGGAAGCGGCCTTCATCGGGGCCTTCGCCGCGTTCTGTGCGGGTGGTGATGGCGCCGGTGGACATGGCGCGGGCGATGGCGTGTTCGGGCAGGTCGAGCCCTTCGGCAATGGTTGCCGCATCGACGGTGAAATCCTCGCCGTTCCGGGTGATCTCCGCCATGATCGGGCCTCCTTCGGGGTTGCCAGCACGCGGTCGCTGCCTGCTACACTGGGCCGAATATAGCCTTTGCGGGACGGGTGATGAAATGAGCGATGACAAGCCGGAACGCGACTATGCCTCGCCCGTGTGCTTGGCCGGGGAAATCGCTCCGGATTATTTCGATCCGGGCCGGGTGGACGAACGCGCCGCCGCCGATGCCGACCGCTGGCGCAAGGCGGAGCGGGCGCGGCTGATCGCGGCGCGCGGGACGCTGGACGAGGCGGCGCGCGCCGCCCGTGACGCAGCGATTGCAGCCCATCTGGACCGGGTTCTGGCGGAGCGGTTTTCGGGTGCTACTGGCAAGGTTTTGGCGGGTTACTGGCCGATCCGGGGTGAGCCCGATCTGCGCGGCTGGATGGCGGCGCTGACCGGGCAGGGCCTGCGGCTGGCGCTGCCGGTGGTGGTCTCGCGCGACGCGGCGCTGATCTTTCGCCCTTGGACGCCGGATGCGGCGATGCGGGCCGGTCTGTGGAATATCCCGGAGCCTGACACGGATGAGGTGGTTCAGCCTGATCTTATGCTTGCCCCGACCGTGGGCTGGGATTCGGCGCGCTACCGGATGGGATATGGCGGCGGGTTTTACGACCGGTCGCTGGCCAGCCTGCGGCGCCGGCCCTATGCGATTGGCGTGGGGGAGGAGGCTGGACGGCTGCGGACGATTTACCCGCAGCCCCATGACGAACCGCTCGACCTGATCGTGACCGAGGCGGGGATCATCTGAGCGCAGCTTAAGAGGATATTGCCGGGGCGTTCGGTGCGTGCGCAACGCGGCGGGGCGTTTGCGCCGGATACCCCGGTATTTGCTGGGTTTGGGGCTGCACAGCCCGTACACAGCCCGTACACAGAGCGTACACAGATGTTGCGTAAGTTCGGGCCGATTCTGTCAGGAAAGGAAAAATCATGCGTTGGCGGGGCGTCAGTCATGTTGAGTTCTCGGTGATCGATTACGAACGCTCGGTCGCGTTTTACGACCAGATGTTCGGCTGGCTGGGCTATCGCAGTTTCTGGACGATGGATATCGGCTACCGCTCGACCTATTACATGGCGCGGTTTCCGTTCCCGCACAGCTATATCGGGATTCAGCCCGCCAAAACCGGCGGCAAGCTGGATCACGCGGCGCGGGCGACGGGGATCCATCATATCGCGCTTTGGGCCAGAAACCGGCGCGAGATCGACCGTTTCCACCGTGATTTCCTGTTGGCGCGGGATATTCCGGTGACCGATGCGCCGAAAGAATACACGCTGTATGCGCCCGGCTATTACGGTGTGTTCTTCGATGATCCGATCAACGGCATTCACTGGGAACTGGCGCATACGCCGTTGGTGGCCGGGATCGGTGCCTGGCGGCGCTATTTCCGGGAGATCAAGGCGCAGGAGGCGGCGCATCCCGACTGGCAGGGTTCCTTCGCGAAAGAGGGGATGCGGTCGCTGCCGGGGAAAAGCGATCCTCCGCCGCAAATGTGACAAAGAGCGTCAGTCGCCCGTCATGAGGGTGGGCTGAAGGTAACGAAGAATCGGCCCGTCGTTTTTCGATCCGATGAGCGGTGACCCGGCTGCGGTCCCTTTATCGTCCGGGCGTTTGCTGCCGCAACGGTTGTGGCCGGTTCAACCTGCTTGACATCGCGAAAACATAAGAGATAAATGGTTCGCATAGCGGACATATCGTTCGCATTTTCTATTCTAGGTAGATGTCGGGTGTTGTTCTGCGCCTGACAGGAGGTCTGGGGAGGGCCTGCGAAACAAAATTCATCAGCGAATTTTGGGGCGCGTGCCGTCCTTTCCTTTCTTGGGAGGGGGAGAACGACAATGAGAGGGTCTGTCATCGGGAGTGCGCGCCCAGGTCTTTTCGGGGTGATGTCGGATAATATTAAAATCATAAATTTTCCTGAGAGTGAAATGTCGGTGTGCTTGACGCTACGCAGAATGTTCGATGCCGCTCGCGGCCCATCGGCGATGCGCCGGCGATATGATCTGGTCAAGGGTGCGCGCGGGCGTGACTGTAATCTGCCGCGAATGGATGTCGACCCGGCGCTGGCTGAGGCCGATAGGATTCAATCTATAAGAAGTCCGCATAGCGAAATGGCCGCAGCGGTCAAAGAGATATGACAAGCCGCGTGATCTTTGGCATCGGCGGGGGTCCGGCGATCCGGTCTGGGGTGATGACCGGCACCGTCGGTATCGCTGTGCTGGCCGGGGCCTTGTTGAACAATCCGGTTATCGGAGGGCGCTCAGCGCCTTCCGCGCCACCCGTGCAGGAGGAGTAGAATGGATAAACGTGTCGCAAATCTGGCCGAGGCGATCGAGCAGATCCCTGACGGGGCGTCGATCATGGTCGGCGGCTTCGGCAACTCGGGTGCGCCCTTCGGTCTGATCAATGCGCTGATCGAGCATGGTGCGAAGGATTTGACGATCATCTCGAACAATGCCGGTGCCGGGGATTTCGGGCTGGGCCGGTTGCTGAAAGAGGGGCAGGTTGCGAAATTCATCTGTTCCTATCCGCGCTCCAGAGGGTCGATCTGGTTCGAGAAAGCCTATGCCGCAGGCGCGATCGCGCTGGAGATTGTCCCGCAGGGCACGCTGGCCGAACGGATTCGCGCGGCAGGTGCGGGGCTTGGCGGGTTTCTGACGCCGACGGGATTTGGCACCCGGCTGGCCGAGGGAAAGGAAACCCGTGTGATCGACGGCAAGGGCTATGTGTTCGAGCTGCCCCTGTCGGCCGATTTCGCCCTGATCCGTGGCGAGCGGGGCGATAAATGGGGCAACGTGAGCTATCACGGCACGGCGCGGAATTTTAACCCGGTCATGGCCAGCGCCGCCCGGACGACCATCGCCGAGGTGCGGCATCTTTCGGATGAGCCGCTGGACCCGGAAAGCGTCGTTTCGCCGGGTATCTTCATTCACAGCATCGTCGAATATGGAGTGCGCCCATGAAATCCCTGACCGATCATGAGCTTGCCGCCCGTCTTGCGCTGGATATCCCGGATGGGGCCTATGTGAATCTCGGGATTGGCAAGCCGACCTATGTCTCCTCTTATGTGCCTGCGGATCGGGAGGTTCTGTATCACTCCGAAAACGGGATTATCGGCGTTGGCCCGACCCCGGATCTGGGTGAGGAAGATGCCGAGCTGATCGACGCAAGCAAGCGGCTGATCACCGTGGCCCCCGGCGCGGCGTTTTTCGACCATCCCGAGAGCTTTGCGATCATGCGCGGCGGGCATATCGATATTGCGGTTCTGGGGGCGTATCAGGTCGCGGAAAACGGCGATCTGGCCAACTGGGCGACGATGGACGAGAAATTTCCGCCCGCCGTCGGTGGCGCAATGGATCTGGTCGTGGGCGTGCCGCAGATCTTTGTCATGATGAGCCATGTCAACAAGGATGGCAGTCCCAAGGTGTTGAAGCGCTGCACCTATCCGCTGACGGGGCTGGGTGTCGTCAACCGGATCTATACTGACCTTGCGGTGCTTGAGGTGACGGCTGACGGTTTCAGGCTGGTCGAGCTTGCGCCGGGCAACTCGCTGGAGGAGGTGCAATCGGTCACTGAGGCCCGTATCCTGCCGCCGGCGTGACGATCTGCTGCCGCGCCGGGGCGGGTGGTGACCGGCTTGCCGGATCGCCGGTCTTTGCGGCGCGGCGTTCGGGTGGGTCAGGTCTTGCCGAGGCCAGAGACGGCGCTGCGCAGCCTGTCGCCATATTGTTCGTGCAGTTCCTCGGGCGAGATCATGAAGGACGGTCCGCCGATATTGACGCCATAGATCGAGGTGCCGTCGAGGGAGCGGACCGGGGCGGCGATGGAGTTGATCTCCGGTTTCCACGCGCCGAAGCTGGTGCAATATCCGTAGCGGTCAAAATCCTCGACCGCCTGTTTCAGGCTGCGCTCCATACGCTCGCGCTGGCCGGGGAATTCCGCGACCGCTTTCTGAAGGATCGTTTCCCGATCCTCGTCGGGGCTGCCTGCCAGTATCGCCCGACCGATGCCGGAGTAGAAAAGCGGCAGCCGGGCGCCGACGTCGATGGAGATCGTGACGGCCTGCCGCGACCGCCGCACGGCGAGATAAACCGCGCGGGTTCCGCTGCGCTCCGCCAGGGCGACGGTGATATAGGGGTTCGGTCCCCGGCAAAGCTCCGACATCTGCTCGCTGAAGCGTTCCGATATGTCTGTCGCGGCCAGGGTGCTGAAGCCCAGCTGAAGCACTTTCGGCCCGAGCCGATACTCTCCGCTTTCGTCGCTGCGCAACAGAAAGCCGGTTTTCATCAGCGTATAGGTGAGGCGGGAGACCGTGGGCCGGGCGAGGCCGGTGCGCTGCGCGATCTCATGATTCGACAGGTACCGGTCGTTCCGTTTGAAACAGGCCAATATGTCCAGGCCGCGGGCGAGTGCGGTAACGAACTGGCGGTCTCCCTCTTCCGAGATATGTGGTTCGTTACTGAGCTCGTTCATGGCGCGACACTGTCCGGTTGCAAGGTTGTGATTGCCGGACATCTTAGCCGATGGCGCCCGACAGATGCCAGAGTAACCGCATTTTGGGGTGCGAATCAATTTCGCTTTGTGTTCAGGGGGTCTGCTATGCGGTCAGGCTGAGGGCGGGGCTTTGGCGTTTTATGCAGTGTAAGCAGTGATTTAGGGGGAAATATTTGAATTTAATGAAAAAGCCTTTCAGATTCTTGCGTCGCCAATATCAGATAATATCAATGATAATCATAAAGTTACAATAATTATCTCAAGTTAGCGCAGAAAATCGATTTGGTCCGGGGTGTTGTTTTCATTCAAAGAACTTGACGTTTGGTTCCTTTATGTTATTAGTTCGCTATGCGGACGAAAAGATCGCATTGCGAATGGGATGTGGTTCGCGTCATGTTGGAGTGGAGGAAACAAATGTTTTTCGCAAAAGGCGCCGTCTGTGCGGCCGTGTTGACGGCGAGTGTCGCGGTCCCGGTCGTGGCGAATGAGATCGAGTTGCCGCGTCAGATGTCCTGGACCGCCTATGACACCGGCTCTGCCGGGTTCAATCAGGCGGTTGCCATCGGGGGCGAGATCCAGAAGGCCACCGGCACCAGCCTGCGTGTGCTGCCCGGCAAGAACGACATTTCCCGGACCGAGCCGCTGCGTCAGCGCCGGGTCGAGTTCTCGGCCACGGGCGTCGGCGGCAGCTTCATGGCGCAGGAAGGCGCGTTCGAGTTCAGCGCGAAGAACTGGGGGCCGCAGCCGGTTCGTGTGGTGCTGGCCAATTCCGGCGGCGAGATCGGGTTATCCGTCGCTGTTGCCGGGGATGCGGGGATCGAGGTGCCTGCGGATATGCGTGGCAAGCGGATGGCCTGGGTTACGGGCGCTCCGGGGCTGAACCTGAATATCGAGGCATATCTGGCGCATGCCGGGCTGACCTGGGACGATGTCGAAAAGGTCGAGTTCGGTGGATATGGTGCCTCCTGGACGGGTCTGATCGAAGGTCAGGTCGACGGCGTCTTCACCTCAACCAATGCCGGCCCGGCCTATGAGGCCGCTGCCGGTCCGCGTGGTCTGGGATGGGTCAAGATCGACCCGGCGGATGAAGAGGGCTTCAAGCGCATGACGGATGTCGCGCCGTTCTTTGCCCTGACCCATGTCACGGTCGGCGCGAATATCGACGGCACGGACGGCTTCGATGGCGCAACTTACGCCTATCCGGTGCTGACGGCGATGGCCGATACGGACGCGGATATGGTCTATAACATGACCAAGGCGCTGGTCGAACTGTTCCCTGAATATGACGGCAAGGCGCCGGGCATCAGCGGCTGGAACATCGACAATCAGGACTTTACCTGGGTCGTGCCCTATCACGACGGTGCCGTCGCCTATTTCAAGGAGATCGGTGTCTGGAGCGATGAGGCGCAGGCCCGCAACGATGAGCTGATCGAGCGGCAGGGTGTGCTGAAGGCCGCCTGGGACAAGCTGGCCGAAGAAAATCCCGAAGATTGGGAAGCGGTATGGGCGGAGACGCGTCGCAAGGCGCTTGCCGATGCTGGCCTGCAGGTCGTTTTCTGAACCCGACCGGCCGGGTCACGCCTGATCCGGCCCTTCAATTCTGAAGCGCGACACTGCGCAAGAAAACTGTCACCAGAGATGCGGTCCGCCGCAACTCTTCCCACGATCTTTGCCTGGAGAGGAGGCCAAGATGCAACCTGCCGACAGCGTTCTGGAAGATCCCGAAAGCCTGCCGACCGGCAGCCCATTCACCCCGCGTTCGGTGGTTCTGATGGTGCTGACCGTTGCGGCGCTGGCGCTGGTCATCAATCAGCTTTTCAACCTGCGCGCCTTTGGCGTGGTGCTGATGGATGGCCGTTATCTGAATGTTCTGGCGACGATTTTCCTCGCCGCGACATTCCTGATTTTTGATTTCCGGGGGCATCGCTTCATGCGGACCAGCCCGCTGGACTGGTTGCTGGCGGCGCTGTCGCTGGGTGCAGGCGCGTATATCGCCGCCACGGCGCTGGATAACCTCAACGAGGGCTGGGAATTCGCGGCCCCGCAGACGGCGCAATGGGTGGCGTTCCTGTTTGCCGCATTGGTGCTGGAGGCCACGCGGCGAGCGGGCGGTCTGGTGCTGGCGGTGATCGTCACCTTCGTGGCTTTCTATCCGAGCTTTGCGGGCTATGTCCCGGCGCCGTTTTCCGGCTTTCAAAGCACGCTCAGCCAGACCTTCGCCTATCACGTCTATTCCTCGGAAAGCATTTTCGGCATTCCGATGAAAGCCTTTGGCGGCGTGGTGATCGGCTTTATCATCTTCGGCGCGGTGCTGCAGCATACTGGCGGCGGGTCCTTCTTCAACGATCTGGCGCTTGGGCTGGTCGGGCGTTATCGCGGCGGCGCGGCCAAGGTGTCGATCTTCGGCAGCGGTTTCATGGGCTCGATGTCGGGCAGCGTGATTTCCAACGTGCTGACGACGGGCTCGGTCTCCATCCCCGCAATGAAGCGCACGGGGTTTTCCGCCCAGACTGCCGCCGCGACGGAGGCCTGCGCCTCGACCGGGGGTGTGCTGATGCCGCCAGTGATGGGCGCGACGGCTTTCGTGATGGCGTCTTTCCTGGCGATCCCTTACGCCGAGGTCGTCATGGCAGCGGTCATTCCGTCGGCGCTGTTCTACTTCGCGCTTTTCGCGCAGATCGACGCCTATGCCGCCCGCCGTGGGTTGCGCGGGCTGGAGCGGGCCGAGGTGCCCCGCCTGCGCGATACGCTGCGCACCGGCTGGCCCTATGTGCTGGTGTTCGGGCTGCTGATCTTCATGATGGTGGTTCTGCGGCAGGAAACGGCGGCACCGTTCTATTCGGTCGCCTTGCTGCTGGTCATCAACCAGATCTCGCCCAAGACCCGCATCGGTTTCCGCAAGTTCTGTGACATCCTGCTGGGGATCGGGTCGAGTCTGGCGGAGTTGACCGCCGTGATCCTTGGCGTCGGGCTGATCGTGGGGTCGTTCTCGGCCACGGGTCTTGCCGGGACGCTGGTCAATGAACTGCTGTTCATCGCCGGGGACAATGTCTTCGTGCTGCTGGTGATGGGTGCTGCGACGGCGTTCATCTTCGGCATGGGGATGACGGCAACGGCCTGTTACATCTTTCTGGCCATCGTCCTTGCCCCCGCTTTGGAGGCGGGCGGGCTGAACCAGACGGCGGTGCATCTGTTCATCCTTTACTGGGGGATGGTCAGCTATATCACCCCGCCGGTCGCGCTTGGGGCCTATGCCGCCGCGACGATTGCGGAAACCAGCCCGATGCGCGCCGGTTTCGAATCCATGCGGCTGGGCAGCATCATCTATCTGGTGCCGTTCCTGTTCGTGCTGAACCCGGCGCTGATCGGCAGCGCCCCGGTGATCGAGGTCGCCATTGCCGTTATCTGTGCCTTCATCGGTGTGTCGATGATCAGCATGGGGCTGCAGGGCTATGTGACGTTCTTTGGAACACTGGCCGGGCGGGGTGAGCTGCCGCTGCGGATCATGCTGACGCTTGGCGGGTTCTTCATCGCCATGCCGGCCATGCCCTTCGCAGGTGTCGGTTTCGGCGTAACGGCCATTTTGGGTATGGCGCTTGCTGCGCTTCCGATACTCGCGGCGCGGCAGCGTGGTCATGCCGTCGCCACGGTGGAGGCTGCTGAATGAGACGGCGCTCCACTCAACTCACGGATCAGGACGGGCCGGATCGCTGCGGCGTCCGCCACAAGAAGAAGGAACGGGAATGATGCTTCAAGGATATATCTACGATGGACTTCGCAGCCCCTTCGGTCGCCATGCCGGTGCGCTTTCGGGCATCCGCCCCGACGATCTGGCGGCGCAGGTGGTCCGGGCGCTTGTGGCGCGCTCCGAACTGCCGGTCGAGCGGATCGAGGACGTGATCATGGGCAATGTCTGCCAGTCGGGCGAGGACAGCCGCAACGTGGCGCGTTTCGTCGGTCTTCTCAGCGGGATCAATGTCGAGGCCGGGGGCCTGACGGTGAACCGGCTATGTGGTTCGGGGATGGCGTCTGCGCTGGATGCGTCGCGTTCCATTACCGTGGGTGAAGCCGATCTGTATCTGGCCGGGGGAACCGAAAGCATGACGCGGGCGCCGTTCGTGGTCGCCAAGTCGCCCTCGGCCTGGGATCGCCGGCCCCATATTTACGATTCGACCATCGGTACGCGTTTCCCGAACCCGGCTGTCGCCGAGCAGTTCGGCGATTTCGCCATGCCGCAAACCGCCGACAATCTGGCGCAGGATTACGAGATCACGCGCGAGGCCTGTGACGAATATTCCTATCGCAGCCAGCAGCGTTACGAGGCTGCGCGGGCGGACGGGTTCTTCAAGGACGAGATCCAACCCATCGAGATTGCCGGTCGCAAGGGCAAGGTGACGGTCGTGGATGCCGACGAACATCCGCGCCCGGATACCACGCTGGAGAAGATGGCCTCGCTGCGCAGCCTTTATCCCGGCGGGGTGGTGACTGCCGCGAATGCGTCGGGCGTGAATGACGGGGCGGGGGCCTTGCTGATCGGGTCGAAGGATCTGGGGCCGAAGCCGCGCGGGCGGATCGTCTCGGGCGCGATTGCCGGTGTGCCGCCGCGGATCATGGGGATCGGGCCGGGCTTTGCAGTCCCGAAATCGCTGGAGCGTGCGGGGCTGACGCTGAAGGACATGGACCTGATCGAGATCAACGAGGCTTTTGCCAGCCAGGTCCTTGCCTGCTGCAAGCAGCTTGAACTGGACCCCGATGACAGCCGGCTGAACCCCAATGGCGGTGCGATCGCCGTGGGCCATCCGCTGGGTGCCTCGGGCACGCGGATCATCCTGACCGCGCTGCGGCAACTGGAGCGTACCGGCGGGCGCTATGCCAGCCTGTCGATGTGTGTCGGCGTCGGTCAGGGCATTGCAATGGTTATCGAGCGGCTGGAGTGAGCATGATGGATCATCCTGTAACGGAGCAGAAATCTCTGCGTGTCGAAACGGACGGCGAAGTCGGGCTGATTGCGCTCGACAATCAGCCGGTCAATGCGCTTGGTCAGGCCGTGCGGCAGGGGCTGCTGGATGCGGTTGCCGAGTTGAACGCCAATGATGCGGTCAAGGTCATCGCGATTTATGGCGAGGGCAAGATGCTCTCCGGCGGGGCCGATATTCGCGAATTCGGCAAGACGCCGCAGCCGCCGGGCCTGCCGGATGTGCTGAACGGGATCGAGGGCAGCGCCAAGCCTGTCGTTGCCGTGATCCACGGCGTCGCATTCGGCGGCGGGCTTGAACTGGCGCTGTCGGCCCATGCCCGGGTCGGTCTGCCGGGTGCGCGGGTCGGCCTGCCCGAGGTCACGCTGGGTCTTTTGCCCGGTGCAGGCGGGACGCAGCGCCTGCCGCGTCTGATCCCGCTGGACAGTGCCATCGAGATCATCACCTCCGGCCGCCATGTTCCTGTCGCTGAAGCCGTGGAGCTTGGGCTGGTGGACTGGCTTGCCGAGGGCACCCCGCGAGAGGCGGCGATCAAGGCGGCCCGCGATGTGTTGTCCGGTGCTCTGCCGACCCGGCGCACAGGTGAGATCAGCATCAAGCCGGATGAGGCCGTGCTGAACGCTGCACGGGAAAAGCTGGCGAAGAAGCGCCCGGCACTCGCCGCGCCGCTGAAATGTGTCGATGCCATTGCGGCGTCGGGTCTGCCGATTGCCGAGGGGCTTAAGGCCGAGCGCAGGCTGTTTCTGGAGTTGATGGACAGTCCCGACCGTCAGGGCCTGATCCACGCGTTTCAGGCCGAGCGGATGGTCAAGCATATTCCCGAAAGCGCCGCCCAGCCCCGCCCGGTCGAAAGCGCCGGCGTGATCGGCGGCGGCACGATGGGTGTCGGGATCGCCACGGCGCTGCTTCAGGCCGGTATCCCCGTCACGCTGATCGAGATGGACCCCAATCACGCGAAGACGGCGCATGAGCGGATCGTCAAAAACCTCGATGGCGGCGTCAAGCGCGGCAAGATGAGCGCGGAGACCCGCGATCAGCGCGTCGCCATGCTGACCGCCGAAACCGGGCTGGAGCATCTTTCGCAGGTCGACGTGGTGATCGAAGCCGTGTTCGAGGATATGAAGGTCAAGACCGGCATTTTCCGCGACCTCGACCGTATCTGCAAACCGGGCGCGGTTCTGGGGACGAACACCTCTTATCTGGATGTGAACGAAATCGCGGCGGCGACCTCGCGCCCGCAGGATGTGATCGGGCTGCATTTCTTCTCGCCCGCGCATATCATGCGGCTGCTTGAGGTGGTCGTGGCGGACAAGACCGCGCCTGATGTGGTCGCCACGGCTTTCGCAATGGCGGGCAAGATGAAGAAGGTCGCGGTGCGTTCCGGCGTCTGCGACGGCTTCATCGGCAACCGCATCCTCGCGCATTACCGGATGGTGGCGGATTACATGCTGCTGGACGGCGCGTCGTTTGAGCAGATCGACCGCGCGCTTGAGGATTTCGGCTTTGCAATGGGACCGTTTGCCGTCGGCGATCTGGCCGGGCTGGATATCGGCTGGGCCACCCGCAAGCGCAAGGCGCCGACACGGCCCGCCGAGGAGCGTTATGTCCGTATCGCGGACCGCATCTGCGAGCAGGGCTGGTTCGGGCGCAAGACCGGACGCGGTTACTATCTGTATGACGATCCGAAATCACGAACGCCAAATCCGGACGCGGTGGCGATCGTCGATGCCGAGCGCGCGGCGGAAGGTATCTCCTCCCGCACCTTCTCCGATGACGAAATCGTTGCCCGCTATATGACGGCGATGATTTCCGAGGCCGCGCGCGTGGTCGAAGAGGGGATTGCACATCGTCCGGTCGACGTCGATGCGGTCTTCCTCTTCGGCTATGGCTTCCCGCGTCATCTGGGCGGTCCGCTGAACTATGCGGACCGGATCGGCGCGGCGGCTCTGGTCGAGCGGATCGAAGGTTACGCCAAGGAAGACCCCCATTACTGGCAAGTGCCGAAGCTGCTGCGCGAACTGGCGCAGTCGGGTCGCAGCTTTGCCGATCTGAACAAGGAGTAAGCGGATGGATCTGGAATTCACCCAAGACGAGCTGGCCTTCCGTGACGAGGTCCGCAGCTTTATCGAGGAACGGTTGCCCGATGACATTGCCCAGGCCGTCGCTTACGGCAAGGAGCTGGAGAAAGAGCAGATCCTGCGCTGGCAGGCGATCCTGAACGAGAAGGGTTGGGTCGCGACGACATGGCCCAAGGAGAACGGCGGCCCCGGCTGGACGGCTGTGGAACGGCATATCTTCTCGGAGGAATGCGCCCTGCACAACGCGCCGCGCATGCCGCCTTTCGGGCTGAACATGCTGGGTCCGGTGCTGATCAAATTCGGCAGCGAACAGCAGAAGGCCGAAATCCTGCCGCGCATCATCGACGGCAGCGACTGGTGGTGTCAGGGCTATTCCGAACCCGGCGCGGGCTCGGATCTGGCCAGCCTGAAAACGCGGGCCGTGCGCGATGGCGACGATTATATCGTCAACGGGCAGAAGACCTGGACCACGCTGGGCCAGCACGCGAACAAGATTTTCTGCCTCGTGCGGACCGATGCGGATGTGAAACCGCAAGCGGGCATCAGCTTCCTGCTGGTCGATCTGGACACGCCCGGCGTGGAAATGCGCCCGATCCGCCTGATCGATGGCGGGTATGAGGTCAACGAGGTCTTCTTCACCGATGCCCGCGTCCCGGTCGCGAATCTGGTCGGCGAGGAGAATCAGGGCTGGACCATCGCCAAATATCTGCTGACCCATGAGCGCACCAATATTGCGGGTATCGGCTTTTCGACCAAGGATCTGGAACGCTTCCACAAGCTTGCAGCCGATACGGTGCGTGATGGCGGCTTAGTCGCTCAGAACCCGCTTTACGCGGCCCGTGCCGCAGAGATCGAGGCCGATCTTGAGGCGCTGCGCATCACCAATCTGCGGATGCTCGCCAAGACCAAGGACGGCGCGGCAGGTGGTGTCGAAAGCTCGCTGCTGAAGCTGAAAGGCACGCAGATCCGGCAGGGTTTGCAGGATCTGTACCGCTCGGCACTCGGGCCGCAGGCCGCGCCGGTTGCGGATGATCTGTCGGAAAACGAACTGACCGTGCCGCCGGAATCCGCCCGTGCCGCGCCAGTCTATTTCAACCATCGCAAGCTGTCGATCTTTGGCGGCTCCAACGAAATTCAGCGCAACATCGTTGCCAAAGAACTGTTCCGGGGGTGAGAGAACATGGATTTCAACCTGTCCGAAGACCATCAGATGCTGTCCGATACGCTGCGGCGCTTTCTGGCGGATAATTACGATATCGAGGCGCGGAACGAGCAAGCCTTTGTCGCGCCTTATCACTCTGCGGCGATGTGGGAGGATCTGGCCGGTCTGGGTACGGTCGGCGCCTTTATCAGCGAGGAACAGGGCGGGTTCGGCGGCACTGCCGAGGATATCTCGGTCGTGTTCGAGGAGCTGGGCCGCGCGCTTTGCACGGAGCCGATGCTTGGAACCTTGCTGGGGCTGCGCCTTCTGGCTGCGTTCGGTCGTGAGGCCGAGGTGGAGGCGATCGTCGCCGGTTCCGCGCGCTGCGCACTTGCCGTGTATGAACCGAACGTCGCCAGCGACCTGTCCCATATCGCGGCGGTTGCGCGGCAGGACGGCGATCAGTGGACGCTGAGCGGGCGCAAATCCGTCATCTACGGCGCGCCCGGTGCGGATTATCTGCTGATTGTCGCGCGAACCGATCAGGGGCTGGGCCTGTTCCTTGCCCACAGCCCGGAACTGATCGCGGCGGCGATGATCGATGGCGGCGGCGTGGCCGATCTGGTGATGGACGGGCTGGCAGCGGAATGCCTGTCGCCCGATTGTCAGCCGCAGATCGAGGACGCGCTGGATCTGGGCCGCATCGCACTTTGCGCCGAGGCGGTTGGTGCGATGTCGCATCTGATCGACCTGACCGTCGATTACATGAAGCAGCGCCAGCAATTCGGTCGCGCTATCTCCAGCTTTCAGGCGCTTCAGCATCGTGTCGTCGACATGGTGGTGGATGTGGAGCAGGCCCGGTCGATCACCATCGCCGCCGTTGCGGCCTATGGCACGCCGGATCAGTCGCGGCTGGCATCGATGGCCAAGAACCTGATCGGCCGCGCCGGGCGTCACATCGCGGAAGAGGCGATCCAGCTTCACGGCGGCATCGGCATGACATGGGAATATCCCGGCTCCCACTACGCCAAGCGGCTGGTCATGATCGACCATCAGCTCGGTGATCATAACGACCATGTGCTGCGGATGCTGCGCCTGAAAGAGACAGGCGTTGAGCGCGAGGCCGCGTGATGGATGATGCAAAGCCCAAAGCGGAAGGTGATGAGCGGCTGTCGATTGATTATTCGGGCAGTTGCGACCTCGTCGGTTATCGCTCGTCGCTCCCCGATGAGGGGGGCGGGGCCTGCGAACTGAATATCGGGCCGCAGCATCTGAACCGCCTTGGGCTTCTGCATGGGGGCTTCGTGTCCATGCTGCTCGACAATGGTTGCGGGACAGCCGTGCGTCGCGATGCCGGTGATATCGAAACCGGTGTGGTGACGGTCAATATGAGCGTGAACTACGTCGCGGGCGTCAGCAGCGGTCGCGTGATTGCAACCGGTCGGGTGGTCGGCGGCGGCAAGACCCTCAAATTTGCCGAATCCGAATTGAGGGATGAGGCCGGGCGGCTGCTGGCGACATGCAGTGCAACATTCAAGATTCTGAGAAGGTCATGAAAGAAACAGCCTCGAAAAGCCTCCTGATTGAGCGCCGCGATGCGAGCCTTGTGCTGACGTTGAACCGCCCCGGAAAACGCAACGCGCTCAGCCCGGAAATTTATGACGGCCTGCTGAACGGGCTGGAACTGGCGCAGGCTGAAGACAGTATCGCCAATATTGTCATTCAGGGGGCGGAGGGATTTTTCTGCGCTGGTGGCGATCTGAACGCGCTGGCGGAACGCGCCGCCTTGCCACGCGACAAGCGCGAGCAGCGCATTCAGGCTTTGCACGATGTCGTGCGTGCGGTCAGAACCTGCCGCAAGCCGGTGATTGCCGCGATCGAGGGCGGTGCTGCCGGGGCAGGTGCCTCGCTTGCGCTTGCGGCTGATATGATCGTCGCTGCGACCGATGCTTATTTCCGCATGGCCTATGTCAAGGTCGGGCTGGTCCCGGATGGCGGCGCGACGGCGTCCTTGTTACGCGCCCTGCCGCCCCAGAAGGTCGCGGAGATTTTTCTGCTGGGGGAACCGATCTCGGCGTTGCGCCTCGCGCAGTTCGGGATTGTGAACCGCATCGCCGCGACCGGGGGTGCTCTTGGCCTTGCGCTGAAGCTGGGGGAAGAACTGGCCACTGGCGCGCTCGGCGCGCAGTCGGAAATTCTGGCGATGCTCGACAGCGCCGCCGATCTGGCTTTTGATGACCAGATGGATCGGGAGAAGCAACTCATGGCAAGTGCGCTCGGCGGGGCGGAGGCGGCAGAAGGCATCGCCGCGTTCATGAAGCGCCGCAAGCCGGAGTTCGACGGATTGGCCGCAACCGCTTCGAATTGCAGCGGCTGAATTGGTGGCCGAATAAAAGAAGGAGAAACTGATGAACATCCTCGTGCCGGTTAAGCGCGTGATTGACTATAATGTGAAGCCGAAGGTTAAGTCTGACGGTTCCGGTGTTGATCTTGCGAATGTGAA
Organism: Paracoccus sp. SCSIO 75233; assembly: GCF_027912675.1. NCBI lineage: Bacteria > Pseudomonadati > Pseudomonadota > Alphaproteobacteria > Rhodobacterales > Paracoccaceae > Paracoccus > Paracoccus sp. SCSIO 75233. Next base: position 377,354 of record NZ_CP115757.1, read on the forward strand.
GATGTCGATGAACCCGTTTGACGAGATTGCCGTGGAAGAGGCGATCCGTCTGAAGGAGGCGGGGACGGCGGAAGAGGTCGTGGTGGTCTCGATCGGCGTGAAGCAGGCGCAGGAGACGCTGCGCACGGCGCTGGCCATGGGCGCAGACCGGGCCATTCTGGTGGTCGCGGCGGATGATGTGCATCAGGATATCGAGCCGCTGGCGGTCGCGAAGATCCTGAAGGCTGTCATCGACGCCGAAGCCCCGAAGCTGGTCATCGCCGGCAAACAGGCCATCGACAACGACATGAACGCCACCGGCCAGATGCTGGCAGCCCTGCTCGGCTGGGGTCAGGCGACATTCGCGTCGAAGCTGGAGATCGCGGGCGATGCGGCCAAGGTCACCCGCGAGGTCGATGGCGGGTTGCAGACCATCGAGGTGAAACTGCCCGCCATCGTGACGGCGGATCTGCGGCTGAACGAACCGCGCTATGCCTCGCTGCCGAACATCATGAAGGCGAAGAAGAAGCCGCTGGATGAGAAGACGGCGGCGGATTACGGCGTGGACGTGACCCCGCGGCTGGAGATCACCCACACCGCCGAACCCGAGGGCCGCAAGGCCGGGATCATCGTCGGCGATGTCGACGAGCTTGTCTCGAAACTGAAAGAAGCGGGGGTTGTGTGATGGCTGTTCTGCTGCTGGGTGAAGTCACCAATGGGGAACTCAACGCGGATGCCACGGGCAAGGCGGTCAATGCGCTGAAGGGTCTGGGCGATGTGACGGTGCTCTGTGCCGGATCGTCGGCGAAGGCCGCCGCTGACGAAGCCGCGAAGATCGACGGTGTGGCCAAGGTGCTGGTCGCCGAGGATGCGCTGTACGGTCATCGTCTGGCCGAACCGACCGCCGCGCTGCTGGTCGAACTGGCGGGCGATTACGACCATATCGCGGCCCCCGCGACGACCGACGCCAAGAACATCATGCCGCGCGTGGCGGCTTTGCTGGATGTGATGGTGATCTCGGATGTCTCCGAGGTGGTCGATGCCGATACGTTCAAGCGCCCGGTCTATGCGGGCAATGCGATCCAGACGGTCAAATCGAAAGACGCGAAGAAGGTGCTGACCGTGCGCACCGCCAGCTTCGATGCGGCGGGCGCGGGCGGATCCGCATCCGTCACCGATCAGGCGACCGGCCCGGACCCGGCGCTGTCTGCGTGGGTCTCGGACGAGGTTGCGGAAAGCGACCGCCCGGAACTGACCTCGGCGGGCCGCGTGGTCTCCGGCGGTCGTGGCGTCGGCTCGGAAGAAAACTTCGCGATCATCGAGGCGCTCGCCGACAAGCTCGGCGCTGCGGTCGGCGCCAGCCGCGCGGCGGTCGACAGTGGCTTCGCCCCGAATGACTGGCAGGTCGGCCAGACCGGCAAGGTGGTCGCACCTGAGCTTTACATCGCCATCGGCATCTCCGGCGCGATCCAGCACCTTGCGGGGATGAAGGATTCGAAAGTGATCGTGGCGATCAACAAGGACGAGGAAGCCCCGATCTTCCAGATCGCCGATTACGGCCTTGTCGGCGACCTGTTCAACATCGTCCCGGAACTGACCGAAAAGCTCTGAGCCTTTCAGCCTGGCCTAAATATCCATGAACCGCGCGGTGCCAAAGCGCCGCGCGGTTCCCGTTTCGAAACCGACTGTCGACAAGGCACCGTCATCTTATCACGCCGGGATCGGGTCCATGCTGTGCGCCCTTTCCGGAGCCACAGATTTCGGCGGAGAGATTCGCGGCACAGCGCTCAGCAAACGCTTGGTGTAGTCATGCTGCGGGTTTCTGAGAACCTCCTGTGTCGGGCCGGTCTCGACGATCTCGCCCTTATACATCACAGCAATCCTGTGGCTCACGCGCTCGACCACGGCAATGTCGTGGCTGATGAACATGAAGGATGTGCCTTCGTCACGCTGGATCTGCGCCATCAGTTCCGTCACGCGCCGTGCGTTTGAGACGTCAAGCGCCGAGACGGCTTCGTCCGCAACGATCAGCTGAGGCCGCACTGAAAGCGCACGCGCGATACAGATGCGCTGCCTTTGTCCGCCGGAGAACTGATGCGGGAACCGCTCGGCTGCATCTTCGGGCAGCCCGACGCGGGACAGCAGGTCGGACGCCATTTTATCGCGGCCCCCCTGCGGGACCATGCCGTGCAGATATGCGGGCTCCGTCACCAGATCCCTGATCGACATGCGCGGATTCAGCGAGGCGTAAGGGTCCTGAAACACCATCTGCATTTGGGCGCGATACGGCATGAGTTTGCGGGCGGACAGCCCGTCGATGCGGGTGCCGAGCAGATCGACCTCGCCATCGGAAGGGTCGAGCAGGCGCATGACGGTGCGGGCGAGTGTCGATTTTCCGCAGCCGGACTCCCCGACCAGTCCAAGCGTTTCGCCCTTGCCGATTTCCAGCGATACATTGCGGACGATCGGTGTCGGGGCCGTGCGGCGGAACAGTGACTTGTTGTGATAGCTCGCGCTCAGTCCGCGAAGCTTGAGCACCGCCTCGGCATTGCGGAGCGGCGTGGGCGATCCGGCGCCGAGCCGTGGCGATGCCGCCAGCAATTCGCGGGTATAGGCGGCCTGGGGATTGTTGAAAATCTCCGCTGTGGTGCCTTCTTCCAGCTTGTCGCCATGTCGCATCACGACGACCCTGTCGGCAATTTCGGAGACCACGCCGAGGTCGTGGGTGATGAACAGAACCGCCATCCGCAACTCACGCTGCAATCGGGCGATCAGACTGAGGATTTCGGCCTGTGTCGTCACGTCGAGTGCGGTTGTCGGTTCGTCGGCAATCAGCACCTCCGGTTCGCAGACCAGAGCCATCGCGATCATGACCCGTTGCCGCAGGCCGCCGGAAAGCTCGTGCGGATACTGATCGAGACGTTGCTCCGGTTCCGGGATCGCGACCCGTTCAAGTGCAGCGCGCGCTGCTTCGCGCGCTGCCGCGCCGCGGATATCCCGGTGGAGCGTCAGGGTTTCGATGATCTGCGCCCCGATGGTCATCACCGGGTTCAGCGAGGTCATCGGTTCCTGAAAGATCATGGCGATGCGCTCGCCACGCAGGGCGCGCAGCGCGGCTGGTGGCAGGGTGGTAATTTCGGTTGGAGAAGCCCCGCCGAGGCGGATTGAGCCGCCGGTGATGCGCCCGCCCTCGCGTTCGATGAGACGCAGGATGGACAGGGCACTGACGCTTTTGCCCGATCCGCTTTCCCCGACCAGTGCGAGCGTCTCGCCCTCATACAGGTCGAAGGACAGCCCGTGCACGGCCTCGGTTTCACCGAAGGCGACACGCAGATCCTTCACCGAAAGGATGGCATCGTTTGGCAAAATGCTCATTGCGTGGCCTTTCGAGGGAGGAAGGGATCAAGCCGGGGTGTCCAGCGGGTTGTCGACGGGGTCAGGCGGGCCTCGAACGGGTCGTCACCGAAAACCTGCCAGTGGACGGTTTGGCCGAGTGTCATCAGACCCCAGGACCGTGCCGGTTCGCCTGCGGTTGTGAAGCTTTCAGTCAGGCTTTGCTGGGTCAGATGCGGGATGCCGTCGACGGTGGTGACGGTGTTCCAGTGGACGTGACCGGCGATGCAGATGACGGGCACGCGGGCTTGCGAAAGCGCCATGCGCACGCGGTCGGCCTGTGGGTAAGTCGCCACCCCGGCGTTTTGCTGGAAATAGTAGTTTCCGATCTGCGAATGGTCGGAGACTGGGACATGGCTGGCGATGAGCGTCGGCTTCTCCGCGCGCAGCACCATGCGCGACAGCCAGAGAAGGTCCGCTTCCGGTAAATCGAAGCCCATGAGATCCGGTGTCCGGTGGATCTTGGCATCGGCACGCCACAGGGCGAGTTGCCAATCGCCGAGGTCGATCACTTCGTTCATGAGGCGCGCGTTCAGGATCTGCTCGTTCTGTTCGACGGAGATATGATCGCGATCATGGTTGCCGCAAATATGGTGGATCGGGACGGTCAGACCGGAGAGCGCGTCGGCCACCTCTTGCTCCAGGCGCAGGTCCGTTTCGGTATCGATGTCGGAAATCCGGTCGCCCAGTTCCAGCACCAGATCGGGCTTTTCAGCGTTCACCCAGTCCACGAACTCTGCAAGCAGCGGCAGCGCCGTATCGCCACGCTTGGTATGGGAGGGAGCGCCGTGGTGGATGTCGGTGACGATTGCGATGCGCGTCATCTGAAAACTCCATTCAATAACTGTCGGAGATGGGATCTGTCGGAGATGGGCCGGGCCCCGAAAGACCCGGCCCGAAACGATTACTCTTCGCTCAGCGAAATGCTGCCGGCGCGGAAATCGAGCACATAGGGGATATGGCCCGGCATCGGCGCCCAGTTGACCGACTGCTTCATCGCCCAGCTTTCATAGGGGCGGTAAAGCGGCAGGACCGGCGGGTCCATCTTGATGACTTCCATGACTTCGCGATAGGCTTCCTTGCGGGCCTCGATATCGGTCGAGAAGCGGAAGCGGTCCCATTTCTCGGCGTAGCTTTCATCGGTGTTGAAGCGGCCTTCGCCTTCCGACGGTCCGTCCGGTGCCCACATCACGCCGAAGGAGCCGAAGGGGTCTGCGAAATACATCGGGTTCGACCAGTTGCGGGCCATCATGTCCGGGCTGCCGCCGGTCCATTCATCGCCAACATTGACTTTGCCATTGATGCCGACCGCAGCCCACATCTCCATGATCGCCTGAGCGGCCAGAAGCGCGTTGGTGTAATAGGTCGCAGCCGTGTCATAGGTGATTTCGAAGCCGTCATAACCGGCCTCTTCCAGCAGGGCCTTGGCCTCTTCGGGATCATATTCGAAGGTCGTCAGGTCGGGCTGGTGCAGTTCGCCCATCTCCTTCATCGTGTGGGTCGACGGCACGATCGCCTTACCCTGCCAAAGCGCCTGATTGAGGGCCTCGCGGTCGATCGCCAGCGACATGGCGCGGCGAATGCGCGGATCCTTCAGCTTGGGATGGTTCTCGTTCATGATCATGACATGGAACAGAGCCGTCGCCGCACCTTCGGCCTTCAGGTTGGGATCGGATTCGATCAGGCTGAGCTGGTCCGGGGCGATATTGGTGATGATATCGGCTTCGCCGGTTTTCAGCGCCGTAACACGGCTGGCGGTTTCAGCGACCTGCGTGACAGTCACGCGCTCAAGCGGTGCCGGTTCGCCCCAGAAATCGTCGAAGCGTTCCCAGACGATCTGTTCGCCCGGCTGGAACGTGGCGATGCGGTAAGGACCCGTGCCGACCGGGGCAAGCGAGAAGGCCTCGTAGTCGCTGTCTTCAGCGACAGCCGGATCGCCGGTCAGCCCCTTGGTGTAGTCCTCGGGGATGATGGCGATCTGCTGGATCGAGACCAGCGTTTCCCACAGCGGTTCCGGGCGCTTGGTGTAGATCCGCACGGTGTAGTCGTCGACTTTCTCCGCACGGTCGAAGTTGTTCAGACGATCCTTGGAGCGCACGACATAGGGCGGGAAGGTCGCCTGGAACATCCGGTTCAGCGAGAAGACGACATCATCGGCGTTCATCTCTTCACCGTTGTGGAAGGTCACGCCTTCGCGCAGCTTCAGCTCCATCATGGTCGGCTCGACGATTTCCCATGATTCCGCCAGTCCGGGAACCCATTCGGGTTCCAGCTTGCTGTGATCACGGTCGATCAGCGTGTCGAAGCTGTTGTAGTAGAACTGGGAGCCGACATTGGAGTGGTCGCGACCGGGGTCGAGATATGGCGCGACATTGGCGGCGGCGACGGTGATTTCCTGCGCGGCGGCGGCCATTGGCAGCGCAGCGATTGTGGTGGTCAGCAGCAATCGAAACATTTGTACATACTCCGGGAGAGGGGTGAAAATGGCCGCTGTCACGCGGCTCTTGTTGTTGATCAGCGTTCCCGCAACCGCACATCGGCACGGTCGCGCAGCCAGTCGCCGAGGATCTGAACCGAGAAGGTCAGAGCGACGATCAGCGCGGCGGGTGTCAGGACGATCCACGGGGCGGTCGGCATGTAGTCCCGGCCCAGCCCGACCATCGAACCGAGCGACGGATTGGGCGGCTGGACGCCGAGGCCGAGAAAGGACAGCGTGCTTTCGAGGATCACGATATTGGACAGGGCGAGGGTGAACTGTACCACCAGCGCAGAAACGATATTCGGCACGACATGGCGGCGGGCAATGTAGATCGGACCGGCCCCGGCGGTGCGCGCCGATTCCAGAAACGGCATCGCCGCGATGCGCCGGACCTCGCCGCGCACGATCCGCGCGTATTGCTCCCATCCGGCAATGCCCAGCACCAGCACGAGGACAGGCAGGGTGGTGCCGAGAATGGACAGAAGCAGCAGTGCGACCAGCGTGAACGGGATGGCGATCTGCATGTCGACAAGCGACATGATCGAATCCTCGACGATCCCGCGGTTCAGCCCGGCAATCAGGCCCAGCGTCCCGCCGAGGAACAGCCCTATTATCGCACCTGAGAGCGCAAGCAGCAGCGTGAGGCGAAGCCCGTAAAGCGTCCTGGACAGAACATCGCGGCCCAGCTCATCCGTGCCCATGATATGGCCGGGGTCGGCATTGGGGAAGCCGACGGGCGGGCGAAGCCGCGACAGCAGGCTTTGGTCAAGCGGATCGAATGGGGTCAGCAGCGGCGCGAATAATGCGCCCAGCACCAGCAGAACCGCGATGGCGAGGGCGACGATCTGGATAAAGTCCATGCCACGCTTCCTTGCCTTCGGACGGGCGGCGGGGTTTGCAATGGTTGCCATGGTTCTCTCCTCAGCTCTGCGACAGCCGGATGCGCGGGTCGGCGAGCGCATAGGCGATGTCGGTGAGTGTGTTGATTGCGACGACGGCAATGGCGACGGCGATGACGCCGAATTGCAGCACCGGATAATCACGCACGATGGCCGCATTCACGAGCAACTGCCCGACGCCCGGCCAGGCAAAGATGCTTTCGACCACGACACTGCCTGCGGCGGCGAGGCTGGCGATCTGAAGCCCGACGACCGAGATCACGGTGATGGAGGCGTTGCCAAGCCCGTGACGCAGAACCACACGCGGTTCGCTCAGCCCCTTGGCGCGGGCGGTACGGATGAACTCCTGTCCCAGCACGTCGAGCATGGCGTTGCGGGTAAACCGCGTCAGCGCCGCGATCAGGACCCCGGACATTGTAAGGGTCGGCATCAGAAAATGCAGGAATGAGCCATTGCCCATGACCGGCAGCCAGTTGAGCCAGTAGGAGAAGATAAGGATCATGATGATTGCCAGAATGAAATTCGGCACGGCATAGCCGGTGAAGGCGACGACCATGACCGCCGATCCGATCCAGCTTTTGCGGTAAACCGCCGCCAGAACGCCCAGCGGGATAGACACCGAAATCGTCAGCAGGATCGAGGACAGCAGAAGCTGCGCCGAGGGCCAGAGCCGGTCCGCAACCACTTCGGTCACCGGGCGGCGATCCACGAAGCTCAGCCCGAATTCGCCCGAAAGCGCGCCGCGAAGATAGGCGACGTATTGCTCCCAAAGCGATCCGTCGAGTTGGAAATACTCGATCAGTTGCTCCCGGCCTTCGGCGGTCAGTCCCTCGCCGAGGAAGGTGTCCATCGGATTGCCGGACAGCCGCGTCGCCACGAAGGTTGCCGTAACAATCGCGAACAGCGTCAGTACGGCCTTGAGGAGAACCCGGATGATATAGATGCTCATGACTTCCTCGCGCGTTGGATGTGATGAAAGGGGATGCCCGCTGCTGCGGCTGCGGCGCCGTCGGTCCTTGGGTTGTCGCCGACGAAGATCGCGTTGCCCGGCTGGTTGCCGGACAGCCGCAGCGCATGTAGCAGCATTGCCGGTTCCGGTTTGCCAAGGCTCTGCCAGGTCAGATCGGGGCGAATGGCACGCAGCGCCGCCAGCAGCGCCCCGGTTTCGGCAATAGGTCGGTGCCGGTGATCGGGATGCGACAGGTCCTCATTCGACACCCATAGCGGCGCGCCGCTGTCCAGCATGTTGAGCAACGGCCCCATCCCGTCGACGGTCAGCGCAGGATCGCGACACAGAAGAACCGCCTCGGGGTCTTCTGCATCGTCCGGGTCGAGCCCGAGGCGACGCGCATGTGCATGAAGCGCCGGGGCGGCGTAAAGGGCCAGGCGGCGGAGGCCATGCGCGGACAGATGATCCAGCGCGAATTCACCGGCGAGGATGATGCGCGACGGCGGGATTTGCAGGCCGAGATGCTGGAGGCAGACAGAAAGTTCGGGTGCGGTCATGTCGGATCTGTTCGACACGACCCAGATCCGTTCGCCACAGGCTTCGACATAATCGACCGCATCGTCGAACGCTCTCCCCGCCGACATCAAGCAGCCGTCGAGGTCGCACAGCACGATCCGCGCCCCCTGTATCGCGGCGGGGTCGAGCCGGGGAAAAATCCTTGCTTCTGAGTTCTTTGGTGTTGCCGCGTCCACAGGACCACTCCCGTTTGCGCGGATCGCCCGATCCGCCTTCGGGAGCACGGCTAGAGGCGGATTGTAACATGACGGACACGAAGCAAGGTTAAAGTTTGCCTTAACCAAATCGGGGATTTGTATTTTATGAAGGCGCTTTCGAATGCTCGTTTGGAATCCGTCAGAGCGGTCGCCGAATCGGGTTCTTACGCGGCTGCGGCGCGGCGGCTTCGGGTGACGCAGCCGAATATCTCTGCGCTTGTCCGGGGAATCGAAGCGGAATTTGAGGTGAGGCTTTTCCGGCGCGAAAACGGCAGGCTGGTGCCGACCGAGCTTTGCCTGAAACTATGCGATTCGGCTGAGCGCATTGCCGAGGCACAGGCGGATGCGCGGCGCTTGCTTGTCAGCCGGGCATCGTTGCGCGAGGGCGAGATCGTTATCGGGCTGGGAAATGCGATGCCGGGCATGGCGGTGATCGCGAAATTCCACCGGAGCTTTCCGCATGTCAAACTTCAGGTCGAGACGGGTTCGCATCAGAAAATAACACGCGGCGTGCTGTCCCATGATTACGATATCGGGGTTTTGCCTGACGCACCCCGCGATTCCCGCTTCAGGGTGCGGCATTTGTCGGAAACCCGTGTCCTTGCCATCGCGCCGAAGGATCATCCTCTGGCGGCGGCCGACGAAATCAGCGCCAAAACGCTCTGCCGTGAGCCGCTGATCTTTCGGGCGCCGGGATCATCCACCCAGCGTGCCGTGGATCATATGTTCGCGCGTGCGGGGCTGACGCCGAAGCCTTTTCTGACGCTTGACGCGCGTGACGGTCTTTATGAGGCCGTGGTGAACGGGCTTGGGATCGGCTTTATCTGGGCCGACAGCACGACGCGGGTGGATGGCGTCGTCCGGCTTGCGATCACCGAGATGGAGGGGCTCGCGACACATGACACGGCGTTCTGCCTCGCGGAGACCAAGGGGCAGGTGATCGACGCGTTTTTCTCATGTTGCTATGGCTTTGACGGAAACTCCGACCCCTGATGCGTCCTTGGGGCGAAGGTCTGGCCGTTGCGGTTCAAGGCCGCCCGCATAAGGATCAGGCCGGGGATTTCCCGGCCTGATCTGTGGGTAAGCTATGATGATCGTGACCGATCCGGTCATACCATCGCCAGTTCCGGCCCTTCCGGCATCTCGCGCAACAGGTTTTCGACCGTGCTGCCGTGGCTGAGGTCTCCGCCTTCGCCACGGCTGATGACGACGTATTTCGGTGACAACCCGGTCAACTGTGCGTCGATGGCGGGCACGAGATGGGCTGCTGCGGCCTCGATCACATCGCCCTCGGCCTTTACGCCCTCGGCCCGCAGGCGGGTCAGCGCGGCGTTGACGATATTCGCGGCGTCGGCCACCGTTTCCGAAAATACTGCCATGCCCCCGGCGATCTCGTAGGTCCGGACATGCAGCACGAAGACCGGCATTGCATGGTTTTTGGCCAAGGCTGCGGCGCGCGCCAGAACGGCTTCGTCTTTCGGGCTGCCCTCCAGGGCGGCGAAGATGCCCGATTTGGAAGCCGTGACCGCGACGTGCAGTTCCTCGTCTTTTTCGCGAAGTGCGTTGCGGCCAAGGACCAGAACGGCGGTCGCGACGATGGCGGCAATGACGGCAGCGAAGAAGGCCGATTGTGTGCCGAAGCTCTCGGCCAGATGGGGCGCTGCAAGGGGCGCGATGACGCCGGAGAACCAGCGGACGAAGTTATAGCCGGCTGATGCGACGGGGTGCGGGTGGTCCGACACTCCAAGGGCCAGCTCGGTGAAGACAGTGTTACAAATCCCCATCAGCGCGCCGGAGAAGACGACGCAACCGGCAATGACCGGGGCCGGAGCGAAAGCCATGACGCAGAGGAGCAGCGCGAAAACCAGAAGGCAGCCGGACAGGATCTGCACGGAGGAGAAACGGGCTTGCAGGCGCGGTGCGATCAACACCGAAAAGACGGCGAGGAACAGGCCCCAGCCGAAGAAGATCATCCCGACCGCGAACGGCGACATGTTGAGGACGAATGGCACAAAGGCCAGCACGGTGAAGAAGCCGTAATTGTAGAAAAAGGCGGCGACCGCCGTGATCAACAGGCCCTTGTCGCCCAGGGCTTTGATCGGCGCGGAAAGCGAGGTTTTCTGTGCCGGCTTCGGCAGTGGCGGCAGCAGGAAATAGACGGCGAGGAACGCCACGCACATCAGCGCCGCCGTACCGAAGAACGGATAGCGCCATGACATCGTGCCGAGTGCTGCGCCCAGAAGCGGGCCTGCGGAAATCCCCAGACCAAGTGCCGCCTCATACATCAGGATCGCGGCGGACATTCCCCCCCGTGAAGTGGCGACGATGACCGACAACGCCGTTGCCACGAACAGCGCGTTGCCCAGGCCCCAACCGGCACGGTACATGACCAGCTCGGCCACGGAATTCGAAAGCCCCGCCAGTGCGGCAAAGACCACGATCAGGGCGGTGCCCAGAAGAATTGTGTTCGGGCCACCAATCCGGCTGCTGACCCAGCCCGTCACCAGCATCATCACCGAGGTGACGAGGAAATAGCTGGAGAACAGCAGTGACACTTGTGATGGCGAGGCATTCAGCCCTTCTGCGATGGAGGTCAGGATCGGGTCGACCAGACCGATCGACATGAAACCCACAACGCAGGCGAAGGCCGTGGCCCAGACGGCTTTCGGCTGATCGAAGAAATCTGGCTTTCCAGAGGCGGAGGACATGGGGATACCTTTTACATGTATAATACACTTAATGTATAATACATATTTATATTGTGAGAGATTCGCAACCGCGATAAAAGCGTCTGACGGGGGGAGCATGGACAAAATTGATGGGGCAGCGGAGACTTCGGCGATTGCTCGGCTTGAGCAGGAGCTGGCGACGCTGGCGCGCTTGCTGGAAGCGATGAACCGCCGCCGTGCCTATCCGCTGGAACGGTCGCATTATCTGCTGCTTCTACAATTGCGCGACGGCCCGCGCCGTGTCGGAGAGCTGTCGAAAGTGCTGGCGCTCGACACCACAACTGTCACACGACAGCTTGCGGCGATGGAAGGGCAGGGCTTCGTGTCGCGGCGGCCCGACCCCGAGGACCGGCGCAGCACGCTTTTCGAGCAGACACCGGAAGGCGCGGCCTGCGCTGCCCAGATGCAGACGGCCCGCAAAGACGGCGTTTCCAGACTGGTTGCCGAATGGAGGCCAGACGAAGTCGCGCATTTCGTGGACGATCTGGATCGCCTGAACCGCTCGCTCTACCGTCGGTTGGAGGAAGGGTCCGGCGCGACCGACCCGGAAGGGTGAGCGAAAAAATCAGTGCGGCAAACAAGGCGCTAGCTCTTTCAGACCGTGATGTCATAAAACCGTTATATTGATGTCGCATAAGCGTCGCATTCGCCTCATAGGGAGAGCGAAGGCAAATTCTTGCCGGTTAAATGATTCCAGGAGTGATCCTATGAAAACCGTTAAGCTCACCGTTTCGGCTCTGGCCGTTATCGCTGCATCGGCGTCCGTTGCATCGGCGCGCGACCAGCTGCAAATCGCTGGTTCCTCGACCGTTCTGCCCTACGCGACCATCGTTGCGGAAGCTTTTGCTGAAAACACCGACTTCGCGGCTCCGGTCGTTGAAGGCGGCGGCTCCTCGGCCGGCCTCAAGCAGTTCTGCGAAGGCGTGGGCGAAAACACCATCGACATCGCGAACGCTTCGCGCGCGATCCGTGACAAAGAAGTTCAGACCTGCGCCGACAACGGCGTTGCCAACATCATCGAAGTCCAGTTCGGCTATGACGGCATCGTCTTCGCTTCGGACATCAACGGTGCCGACTTCGCCCTGACCCCGTCGGACGTGTTCCTGGCGCTGGCCAAAGAAGTCGTCGTTGATGGCGCGGTTGTCGAAAACACCGCCACCAACTGGTCGGACGTCAATGCTGACCTGCCGGAGCAGGAAATCCTGGCCTTCATCCCGGGCACCAAGCACGGCACCCGTGAAGTGTTCGAAGAAAAGGTTCTGCTGGCTGGCTGCGAAGAAACCGGCGCAATGGAAGCTTTTGTTGAAGCTAACGGCGGCGACGAAGACGCTGCTGAAGGCGCCTGCATGGCAGTTCGCACCGATGGTCGTTCGGTCGACATCGATGGCGACTACACCGAGACGCTGGCCCGCATCGAAAGCAACGCCAACGGCATGGGCGTGTTCGGTCTGTCCTTCTACGAGAACAACACCGACAAGCTGAAAGTCGCGACCATCAATGACGTTTCGCCTTCGGTCGAAACCGTTTCTTCCGGCGAATACCCGGTTTCGCGTCCGCTGTTCTTCTACATCAAGAAAGACCACATCGGCGTGATCCCCGGCCTGAAGGAATATGCTGAGTTCTTCGTCTCCGACGCTGTTGCCGGCCCGGGCGGCCCGCTGTCGGATTACGGTCTGGTTCCGGATCCGGCTCTGGCCGAGACCCAGCAGAAGATCGCTGACGAAGCGACCATGCAGTAACTAATACCGGCTTGGCCGGGCAGCCTGTCGTGCTGTCCGGCCTTCTGTTTTTTTTCGGGGGAAATCATGCCCGTCCTGTGGATTATTTTGATCGTACTTGCGCTCGCCGCAGTCGGTTACGTATTGGGCAGCCGCCGCGCTTTGCAGCAGGTGGATGGCGATATACGTCAACTGCATTCGCGCCCAAGTTACTATGGCTGGAACGTCGCGCTTTATGTCATGGTGCCGTCGTTCATCGTCATGCTTATCTGGCTGCTTGCCCAGCCGCTGATCGTGGAACGGTCGGTTTCCCGTTATCTTCCGGACGAGGCCATCTCCGAAGGTGAAAGCCGCGGTCTGGTGCTGAACCAGGTTGGTCAGGTCGCAGGGACCTTGCGCGCCGCGATCAATCAGGACGTGCTGACGCGCCCCGAGGCGCTGAGCCTGACGGTCGACGATCAGGACCGTCTGGACCTGATGCGCGAGAACGGGCTCGCCCTGCTGACCCAGCAGCCGATCCTTGATGCGGCCCAGCATAACCTGCGGATCACGCAGGCCGGTGCGACCTGGCTGAGCATCATCGTCATTCTGCTGTCGGTCGGCGGACTTGCTTACGCATTATGGCGCACCAACCCGGAGTTCCGGGCGCGAAATGTCGTGGAGCAGGTGATCCGGTATATCCTCATCGGCTGTTCCTCCATCGCCATCGCGACCACTGTCGGTATCGTGCTGTCGCTGGTCTTTGAATCGATCAACTTCTTCCAGCTTTATCCCTGGACGGATTTCTTCTTCGGAACCGAATGGACGCCGAGCTTTGGCGGCGGCTCCGAACTTGGCCTTCTGCCGCTTCTCTGGGGTACGCTTTATATCTCCTTCATCGCGCTTCTGGTGTCGGTGCCGATCGGTCTGTTTGCGGCGATCTACATGTCCGAATACGCCTCGCCGCGCGTTCGTTCCTTCGCCAAGCCGATGATCGAGGTGCTGGCGGGGATCCCGACCATCGTTTACGGTCTGTTTGCACTTGTGACGGTTGGTCCGCTGCTGCGTGACTGGATCGCACAGCCGCTGAACCTTGGCGATACCGGGTCTTCGGTTGCGACGGCGGGCATCGTGATGGGCATCATGCTGATCCCCTTCGTCTCCTCGCTGTCGGACGACATTATCAACTCCGTGCCGCAATCGCTGCGTGACGGCAGCCTCGGCCTTGGCTCCACCCATTCGGAAACCATCCGTCAGGTGGTGCTGCCCGCTGCCCTGCCAGGCATCGTCGGTGCGGTTCTGCTGGCCGCCTCGCGTGCCATCGGTGAGACCATGATCGTGGTGCTCGGCGCCGGCGCAATGGCCCAGATCGACGTCAACCCGTTCGAGGCGATGACGACGATCACGGTGAAGATCGTGGGTCAGCTGACGGGCGACAACGACTTTGCCAGCCCTGAAACGCTGGTGGCCTTTGCCCTTGGCCTGACGCTGTTCACCATTACCCTCGCGCTCAACATCGTAGCGCTTTACATCGTCCGCAAATACCGGGAGCAGTACGAATGACCGATACGACCCCAGAATTCGCCCCGGTCGATCCGTCCCGCCGCGAAGCGAAATCGCTGCTGGCCGTTGACGCCCGCACCCGCCGCCGCAATGCTGCCGAAAGCCGCTTCAAGGCTTACGGCATCGGTGCCATCGCCATCGCCATCCTGGCGCTGGCCTGGCTTGTGATCACTATTCTGTCGGACGGGCTTCCCGCCTTCCGCCAGACCTACGCGACGGTGCCGGTCACGCTGAGTGCCGAGGTCGTCGACCCGAAAGGCAATCGCGACCCGGCCGAGATGTCCAGCGTCTTCACGCTGAGCTATGGACAGCTGCTGACCGATGGCATCAAGACCTATCTGGCGGAGAACAGCATCGATATCCCGAACCTGAGCGACACGGATATCGCGGATTTCTTCTCCGATCAGGCGCGTACGACCCTGCGAACACAGGTGCTGACAGACCCGGAGATGGTCGGTCAGACGGTTGAGGTGCCGGCGCTGACCTCCGCCCGTGTGGATGGCTATTTCAAGGGCCGCGTCACGATGGAGCAAGCCGCGATCGACTCCCGCACCAGCCCCGAACAGCTGATGCTGGCCGACGCGCTCAAGGATCGCGGCGCGCTTGAGACGAAGTTCAACTGGGACTTCATCACCAATGCCGACGCCTCTGAAACCCGGCCGGAGGCTGCGGGTCTGGGCGTCGCCATCATCGGCTCCGCCTATATGATGCTGATCGTGCTGGCGCTTGCACTGCCGATCGGCGTGGCCGCTTCGATCTATCTGGAAGAGTTCGCGCCGCAGAACCGCTTCACCGATATTATCGAGGTGAATATCTCCAACCTCGCGGCGGTGCCGTCCATCGTGTTCGGTATTCTGGGGCTCGCGGCCTTCATCAACTTCGCCGGTCTGCCGCGATCCGCCCCGGTCGTGGGCGGTCTGGTGCTGACCCTGATGACGCTGCCGACGATCATCATCGCCACCCGTGCCGCGCTGAAGGCGGTGCCGCCGTCGATCCGTGATGCAGCACTCGGCGTCGGGGCATCGCGCATGCAGACGGTGTTCCACCATGTGCTGCCGCTGGCGCTGCCAGGTATCCTGACCGGGACGATCATCGGTCTGGCTGGTGCGCTTGGCGAAACCGCGCCGCTGCTGCTGATCGGGATGGTTGCCTTTGTGCAGGACATCCCATCGGCCCCGCCTGCCGGCTTCTTCGAACCCGCCTCGGCTCTGCCGGTGCAGGTTTATAACTGGACCAACCGGGCGGACCCCGCCTTCTTCGAACGGGCATCCGGCGCGATCATCGTGCTGCTGCTCTTCCTTCTTTGCATGAACCTGCTGGCCATCTATCTGCGCCGCAAGTTTGAACGCCGCTGGTAAGTAGAGTGGCTGGGATGGATATCATGAACGATATGAGCATTGTGGAGCGCAACGTGACGCAGGACGAGATCAAGATCACCGCGCGGGCCGTGCAGGTCTATTACGGCGATAAACACGCAATCAAGGATGTCGATGTCGACATTCTCGACAAGACCGTCACTGCCTTCATCGGCCCGTCGGGCTGCGGCAAGTCGACCTTTCTGCGCTGCATCAACCGCATGAACGACACCATCGACGTCGCGCGCGTCGAGGGCAAGATCGAGATCGACAGCGAGGACATCTACGACAAGCGTGTCGACCCGGTGCAGCTTCGCGCCAAGGTCGGCATGGTGTTCCAGAAGCCGAACCCGTTTCCGAAGTCGATCTATGACAACGTGGCTTACGGCCCGCGTATCCACGGCCTGTCGCGCAACAAGGCGGAGCTTGACGAGATCGTCGAGAAATCGCTGCGCGGCGCGGCCCTGTGGAATGAGGTCAAGGATCGCCTGCAGGAACCCGGCACCGGCCTGTCCGGTGGCCAACAGCAGCGTCTGTGCATCGCCCGCGCCGTTGCGACAGCGCCGGAAGTGCTGCTGATGGACGAACCCTGCTCGGCGCTTGACCCGATTGCGACCAGTCAGGTCGAGGAGCTGATCGACCAGCTTCGCGAGAATTTCTCGGTCGTGATCGTGACCCACTCCATGCAGCAGGCGGCGCGGGTCAGCCAGAAAACCGCCTTCTTCCACCTCGGCAACCTCGTCGAGTATGGCGACACGGACGATATTTTCACCAATCCGCAGGACCCGCGGACCGAAAGCTATATTTCCGGCCGTATCGGCTGACCTTCAGGAGCGCGTGAAATGAGCAATGAAACCAGACATATCGCTTCGGCTTTCGACCGCGATCTGGAAACCATTCAGGCCCTCGTGGTGCGGATGGGCGGACTTGTGGAGACCGCGATCACGGACTCCGCAAGGGCGCTGGAAACCTTTGACGAAGAACTGGCGGAGCAGGTGCGCCGCCGCGACAAGGAGATCGACGCGCTCGATCTTCAGGTCAATGAGGAGGCGGCGCGGCTGATCGCGCTGCGCGCTCCGACGGCGACCGATCTGCGGCTGGTCCTGACTGTCATCAAGATCTCCGCCTCGCTGGAGCGGGTCGGGGATTACGCCAAGAACATGGCAAAACGCAGCCATGTTCTGTCGCAGATGCCGGTCATTGACGGCACCGGCATGGCGCTGCGCCGGATGGCGGTGACGGTTGAGCGGATGCTGAAGGATGCGCTTGACAGCTACATCCAGCGTGATGCCGATCTGGCTGCCGATGTCCGCGACCGCGATCTGGAAGTGGACCAGATGTATAATGCGCTGTTCCGCGAATTCCTGACCTATATGATGGAAGACCCGCGGCACATCACGGCCTGCATGCATCTGCATTTCATCGCCAAGAATATCGAGCGTATGGGCGACCATGCCACGACGATTGCGGAACAGGTGATCTATCTTGTCACTGGTGAGCTTCCGGAGGACGCTCGTCCGAAAAAGGACAGCGTGGTTCGTACGCCGGTGGCCCAGGACGAGGAATAAGAACTATGTCGGCCCGACAGACTCCCTGTGTTCTGGTTGTCGAAGATGAGGGCGCGCAGCGCGAGGTTCTGAAATACAACCTCGAGGCTGAGGGCTTCGACGTCGTGACCGCTGAAAACGGCGATGAAGCCCTGCTTCTGGTTCAGGAGGAGCAGCCCGATCTGATCGTGCTGGACTGGATGCTGCCCAATGTCTCCGGGATCGAGATCTGTCGGCGGGTCAAGGCTGATCCGGACACCCGCCAGATCCCGATCGTCATGCTCTCTGCGCGCGGCGACGAGGTCGACCGGGTCCGGGGGCTGGAGACCGGGGCCGATGACTATGTCGTCAAACCCTATTCCGTGGTCGAGCTGATGGCCCGGCTGCGCACCCAGCTTCGCCGGACCCGCCCGGCCACGATGGGCGAGCGGCTGAGCTATGGCGATATCATCCTCGACGCGGGCGAACATCGCGTGTTCCGCGCCGGTCAGGCCCTGCATCTGGGCCCGACCGAATTCCGGCTTCTGTCGACGCTGATGGAAAAACCGGGCCGTGTCTGGACCCGCGAGCAGCTTCTGGACCGGGTCTGGGGTCGCGACATCTATGTCGATACCCGCACCATCGACGTGCATGTCGGTCGCCTGCGCAAGGCGCTGATGGCCAATGGCGGCGATAATCCGGTGCGCACCGTGCGCGGCACGGGTTATTCGCTGGGTTGAGCCGGGGCTGCGGGGTTTTCGCAGCTATGCGCAAAGGTAAATTAAGCTTCTGTTTGCACAACGTTTCATCGGGTCGTGCAGCCCGGTTTGTGCCGTCGCGCTCGGTTTGAGACCGTTTAAAGCGCACGTCGGGCAATCCCAATGGCAGACATAAAAAAGGCCCCGCATGCGGGGCCTTTTGGCATATATGTGGCGCCGCTCAGACGATGGTGGCTTCGGTCGCCTTGCGGACGTCGTCTTCGGAAACGCCATCGGCGGTTTCGACGATCTTCAGCCCGCCATCGACCACGTCCAGCACGCCGAGATTTGTGATGATGCGGTCGACAACGCCTTTCCCGGTCAGGGGCAGGGTGCATTCCTTCAGCACCTTTGACTCGCCATGCTTGTTGGTGTGATCCATCACCACGATCACGCGACCGACACCGGCGACGAGGTCCATTGCCCCGCCCATGCCCTTCACGAGCTTGCCCGGGATCATCCAGTTCGCCAGATCGCCGTTCTCGGCCACCTCCATCGCACCAAGGATCGCAGCCGCGATCTTGCCGCCGCGGATCATGCCGAAGCTGGTGGCGCTGTCGAAATAGGAGGTGCGCGACAATTCGGTGATCGTCTGCTTGCCCGCGTTGATCAGATCGGGGTCTTCCTCGCCCTCATAGGGGAAGGGGCCCATGCCAAGCATCCCGTTTTCGGATTGCAGGGTGATGTCTTTGTCGCCGACATAGTTCGCCACCAGCGTCGGGATGCCGATGCCGAGGTTCACATACATGCCGTCTTCAAGTTCCTGTGCGGCGCGTTCGGCCATTTGGTTGCGGTCCCAACCCTTCTGTTCCCCAGCCATATCAGGCCTCCTCACGCTTGCGGGTGGTGCGCTGTTCGATGCGCTTTTCGTGATCGCCCTGAATGATGCGATGCACATAGATGCCGGGCAGGTGGATCAGATCCGGGTCGATGGAGCCGCGCGGGACGATTTCCTCGACCTCGGCCACGCAGACCTTGCCACACATGGCGGCGGGCGGGTTGAAGTTGCGCGCGGTCTTGCGGAAGATCAGGTTGCCGGTGTCGTCGGCCTTCCACGCCTTGACGATGGAGAGATCGGCGAAGATGCCCTCTTCGAGGATATAATCTTCCCCGTTGAATTGCTTGACCTCTTTGCCCTCGGCGATGACCGTGCCGACGCCGGTCTTGGTGTAGAAACCGGGAATGCCGGCGCCTGCGGCGCGCATGCGCTCGGCCAGCGTGCCTTGCGGATTGAACTCCAGCTCAAGCTCGCCGGAGAGATATTGGCGCATGAATTCGGCGTTCTCACCGACATAAGAAGACTGCATTTTTTTGATCTGCTTGGTGTCCAGAAGCTTGCCAAGGCCAAACCCGTCGACGCCGCAATTATTGCTGGCGACGGTCAAATCCTCGACGCCGCTGCGCACAAGCGCGTCGATCAGAAGCTCGGGAATGCCGCACAGGCCAAAGCCGCCTGCCGCGATATGCATGCCGTCAAACAGCAGCCCGTCCAGCGCCGCGTCGGCATCGGGGTAGATCTTTTTCATCTTCTCCTCCGGAATTGTCAGAAAGGTTGTCGCAAGGGGGGCAGGCCGTGTCAACGTGCGGTAGCGGTAGCAGCGCGTCGGCGCGGAAGCATTAGAGCCAGCGAGTTGAGGTCGTTTGCACGTCGAAAGACCGTCAAGGACGGGCAGGTCGGGATTATAACGTTTGGCGTTGGCTTATTTCACCGCTTTTTCACGATATAGCTGTCATGGCGACTGGCTGTCCGGGCAACGCGATACCGAACGATTTCCAGATCGTCGGGAAGCAGTGCTTCTACCGCATCCTTAAGCAGGAATGTTACACCCCAGTCGTCGGTCACCGCATTCTCGACCCCTTTCAGATCGCCCTGATAGGTGATTTCCTTGAAGGGCTGGAAGAACACGGCGTCATTTCGCAACCCCTTGATCGCGGCGCTTAGGAAGCTATCGCGCGTCCAGTGATCGTCGCCGGCGAAACGGTCGTATCTTGGGCTGGGAATATTCCTGATAATCCTCGATGCGATGTCGTGGGGTCCGTGCGTTGAAAAAAAGAAATATCCTCCTTTGGCCAGGCAGCGAGAAATTTCTGCGAACCATTTCGCTGCTGCCGTAGTGGAGAAATGGGTCCAGATGCTCTTTGCGATGACAAAATCGAAGAAGCCGTCTGCGAAAGGCAATGGCGGATTCTGCTCATTGGTCACGGCGTTTACGTTGGGTAAAGTCTCTCTGACAAACTCGATTGACGGTGCTGAGGGATCGGAACCGTATAGATCCAGACTATCGGAATAAGCGTAATCCAGAACTGCCAGATTTCGTCCGCTACTGCAGCCGAAGTCCAGGAATCGACCGCTTAGCGAAGCGCCTGCCTCCAGAAATTCATGCAGGACAATATCGAGGTTCTGGAAATCATAGAAAATCGGGTATCGTCCCGGAATATGGTGTGTTCCAGCTTCGGGCCGGACAATATTCAGTCCCGCCAATTCCCGTTGCTCGGGCGGTGCGTTTATTAACCATTCTGAAAGCCGGTCAACGAGCAGGGCATCCGATGACATGTCGGGAAGATCACGCAGCCCGGAAATCTTGTGCAGTTTCGCTAACACCGCAGAGGTTGAGACTGGGGAATAGTCTGTAACTCGTTCGAGGATTTTTCCTTTCTCGAACCTGATATAATCAGAGAAATCAGAGAGAAATTGAGAAAACTCGTTCTGATAATCCGGGGTTTGGGAATTGACCATCGTATCCTCTGCCTTAATGAATGATCGATCTGAACTATCGATCGGGCTTTCAGGCGATAAAGTCACCCGCTTTGAGAGACTAGTCAATCTGCGCTGAAAAACTGAGAGAATATACGTTCTGTTTCCCTGGGCGAGCGGCCATCCGTTTTGTTTACAAAACTTATGAGCTAAGCGAATCGCGCGGCCTTCCATGCAGGGCAACCCTATTCAGGTTCCTTCGCGTCGAGTGCCGCGATACGTCGCTGGGTCTCGGCCCGGAAACGCAGGTTTTCGACGAATTGCTTGCGCTCGCGATGCTTGATGAAGATCACCGTGGCGACGCTGCCGATCAAGGCGGCGCCCATTTCGAACACGAGATCGACCACAACATCGACGGCGAACTGGTCGAAAGCGTTGTCGAATTTCGTAGCCAGAACCTTTGAAAGCGCAACCAGCAGTACGGCCACCACCAAAATCCACCAGAGATGGCGCGAGCCGAGGCTTTCCCGGTCGCCGATCAGCGACATCAGTTCTGGGTTATCGCGGAGGTAACGCACCTGCTGATCGGTCAGCTGAGATGCGTCCTCCACGAGCAGCAGCGCGTCGAGATCGTCCTCATTCACGGCAGATACTCCGTTCAGATGGGTGTGTCCGGCAATTGCGGCTTAACCTTCCGTGTCGTCAGACGCTTTCTTCGCGGCGGCCTTGCTGGCGGTTTTCTTGGCCGCCGGTTTCTTCGTCGCCGCCTTTTTCGCCGCAGGTTTCTTCGTGGTTTTCTTTGCGGCCGCCTTCTTCTTCGGCGATTTCGCGGCCTTGGCGGCGATCAGTTCCAGCGCCTTTTCGAGGGTGATATCGGCGGGGTCGAGATCGCGCGGCAGGGTTGCGTTGATTTTTTCCCATTTGACGTAAGGACCGTATCGGCCATTCATCACATTGACCGGCCCGCCATCGGGGTGATCGCCCAGCTCCTTCAGCGGGGTTGCCGCTGCCGCGCGGCCTCGGGTCGGCTTGGCGGCCAGCACCTCGACGGCGCGGTTCATGCCGACGGTGAACACCTCTTCGACATCGGGCAGATTGGCGTATTTCTTGCCGTGTTTCACATAAGGGCCGTAGCGCCCGATTCCGGCCTCGACCAACTCGCCATCCTCGGGATGCGGGCCGATGGGTCGGGGCAGGGCGAGCAGTTTCAGCGCCTGTTCCAGATCGACATTATTCGCGTCCCAGCCCTTGGGGATGGAGGCGCGGGGCGGTTTGGGCTGATCCTCCGTCGGTTCGCCCCGCTGCACATAGGGGCCGAAGCGGCCGGTTTTCAGGCTGATCTCGTCGCCCGTATCGTGGCCAAGCACACGGTCGCCCACGGCTTCTCCCCCATCCGGGGCGGAAAGCGGGCGGGTGAAGCGGCATTCCGGGTAGCGTGAGCAGCCGATGAAGGCCCCGCCCGACCGCGCTGTTTTCAGGTTCAGCCGACCCTGATGGCAGAGCGGGCATTCGCGCGGGTCGCCGCCATCTTCACGCGGCGGATAAAGATGCGGGGCAAGCGCGTCATCGATCGCCTCCAGCACCTCGGTGATGCGGAGTTCGGAGGTGCCTTCGAGTGCTGCCGTGAAATCCCGCCAGAAACGCCGCAGCACCTCGCGATAGGCGCGGTTGCCGGAGGAAATATCGTCAAGCTCCGTCTCCAGATTCGCGGTGAAATCATAGGAGACATAGCGCGGGAAATACTTCACCAGAAACGCGGTAACGAGCCTGCCCTTATCCTCCGGGATCAGGCGGTTCTTGTCCTTGCGGACATATTCGCGGTCCTGAATCGTGGTGACGATGCTGGCATAGGTGGAGGGGCGGCCGATGCCGAGTTCTTCCATCTTCTTGACCAGCGTAGCCTCCGTGTAGCGGGGCGGGGGCTGCGTGAAATGCTGGCGGGCGGCGGCGGTCTTGCTGTCATCGACCAAGACGCCCTCTTCGGCGGCGAAGGCGGCGATCTTGCGGGCAGCTTCGCCCTCGCTGATCTGGGGCAGGCGGTTGCTGTCCTCGCCATCGTCGTCGTCGCGTCCCTGATCGTAAACGGCAAGGAAGCCGTCGAACATCATCACCTGACCCGTGGCGCGCAGCCCGACCTGACCGTCGGCGCTGGCGATTTCGACCGTGGTCCGTTCCATCCTTGCGGCTTCCATCTGGCTGGCCACTGTCCGCTTCCAGATCAGGTCGTAAAGCGCCCGCTGATCGCTGGCCGAGATGCGCAGCTTGTCTGGCGACAGCGACATATCCGTGGGGCGGATACATTCATGGGCTTCCTGCGCGTTCTTTGCCTTGTTCTTATACATGCGCGGCGATTTCGGCAGGTAGTTCTCGCCGAAACGCGACTTGATGACGTCGCGGGCGGACATGACCGCCTCGGGCGCCATGTCGATGCCGTCGGTCCGCATATAGGTGATCAGCCCCGCCTCATAGAGCCGCTGCGCCGTGGACATACAGGCCCGCGCGCCCAGGCCCAGCTTGCGCGACGCCTCCTGCTGGAGGGTCGAGGTCATGAAGGGCGGCCACGGGTTGCGCGTGGCGGGCTTGGCGGTGACGCTGCTGACCGTCAGATCGCGGGCGTCGATGGCGGAAAGCGCCAGACGCGCCTTCTCGGCGGTCGGAATGTCGAAACGTTCCAGCTTGTCACCGGCGAGGCTGACGAGTTGGGCGTCGTATTCCTCGCCCGAAGGCGTGGCCAGACGGGCGTGGACGGACCAGTATTCGCGGGGCTTGAACGCCTCGATCTCCATCTCACGTTCAACGATCAGGCGCAGCGTGACGGACTGCACGCGCCCTGCCGATTTCGCGCCGGGCAGCTTGCGCCAGAGGACCGGGGACAGGTTGAACCCGACGAGATAGTCCAGCGCGCGGCGCGCCAGATAGGCATCCACCAGATCGCGGTCGATCTCACGCGGCTTGGCCATCGCGTCGGTCACGGCGTTCTTGGTGATCGCGTTGAAGGTCACGCGGCTGACCGACTTGCCCTTTTTCAATGCCGGGGCCAAAGCTTCCAACAGATGCCACGAAATCGCCTCCCCCTCGCGATCAGGGTCGGTGGCGAGGATCAGCGCGTCGTCGCCCGACAGCGCGTCACGGATCGCCTTGAGGTGTTTTTTCGAATCGGAGGCGACCTCCCATCTCATGTCGAAATCGGCGTCGGGATCGACCGAGCCGTCTTTCGGGGGCAGGTCGCGGACATGCCCGAAGGAGGCTAAAACGGTGTAGTCGTCGCCCAGATATTTGTTGATCGTCTTGGCTTTAGCAGGCGATTCTACGACGACGACAGGCATGGCGGACCTCATTGCGGATTCGGCGCGACAACATGGGGGCGGTTTGCTGGCGTGTCAACGGGCGGCGGCGCAGTTGCTATGTCCGGGATGGGCTCAGGGCGAGCTTTCCCCCGGCGAGGCGGGACAGTTTCCCCTCGATCTCCAGCTTCGAGATGATGGCGGTCGCGGTCGACGCGGGAATGCCGATATCGCGGATCAGCATATCCTCGTCGATCGGGCTGGGTGAAAGCCGGGACAGGATTTTCCGCGCCACCCCGGCTGTATCGGGGCGTGTGCGGGGCGGCAGGGGCAATTCCGGCCTTGCGGGTGCGATCTGCGCCGCAAGATCAGGCGGCAACCGCTCCGGCGCGACTATGCCTTGAGCCATGTCATCGGGTGCTTTTTGAACCTCCGCCAGCGGCAAGGCGGCCAGAATATCCTCCGCATTGCGGATCAGCATTGCGCCGTCACGGATCAGCTGGTTGCAGCCACCAGCGCGGCCATCGACAGGGTGACCGGGCACGGCGAGCACCTCGCGCCCCTGATCGAGCGCGTCTCGCGCTGTGATCAGGCTACCGGACTTCGCCGCTGCCTCCACCACCACCACGCCACGGCTGAGACCGGAGATGATACGGTTGCGCATGGGAAAATGCCGCGCCATCGGGGCCATGCCGGGGGGCTGTTCGGAAATCAGGCAGCCCCTGTCGCAGATCATCGCCGCGAGCGCTGCGTTTTCTGGCGGGTAGATCACATCGATGCCGCCCGCCATGACGGCGACAGTTCCGGTCTTGACGCTAGCCCCGTGCGCCGCGCTGTCAATGCCGCGGGCGAGGCCGGAGACGATGATATATCCCGCCTCGCCAAGCGCACCAGCGAGGCCGCGTGCCATGCGCAGCCCGAGGGACGAGGCATTGCGCGCCCCGATCAGGGCGATGGCCGGTTTTGACAGCGCTTCGGCGTTGCCCTTCACCCAAAGCACCGGGGGCGCGCCAGCAATGCTGCGCAGCAGGGCCGGATAGTCGGGCGAATCGCAACGGATCAGACGCGCGCCTGCCTTATGGCCTGCCCTGAGTTCGGCGGTGGCGGCTTTTTCGGGACAAGGCTCATAGCCCTTCACCCCGGCTTTCTTCGCGACATCCGGCAACGCATCAAACGCGGAGGCGACGCTGCCGTGTTCGGCGATCAGGCGATGAAATGTCACCGGGCCGACCCGCCGTGAGCGAATGAGACGGAGAAAGAGAAGATCGTCTTCCTTCGCGGAGGAGGGTGTGGGGGGAGAGTTGAAAGAAAACAACCTGAATCTCAGCTCCGCCTCATTCCCCGCCCGTTATTGTCGAAAATAGTTAAGAAAGTGTTAGCGAATCCGGGTCGGTTTATTTTCCTTGCGGTAGGCGGCAGGGGTCATACCGTAGACGCGGCCAAATTCGCGGTAGAAATTTGATCTGGTGAGGAATCCGGAACTGGTCAGGATGCTCGTGACATTATCGTCGCTTTGGCGCAGCAGCTTCGCCGCATGATCGAGGCGGAAACCGTTGACATATTGCGACAGGTTCATCCCGGACGAGTTGTTGATCGCTGCCGACAGGTTGCGCACAGGGACATGCAGCCGGCGGGCGAGGCGTTGTGCGCTCAACTCCGGGTCGAGATAGATCTGGGTTTCGGTCAGAAGCGCGCGGGCGGCGGCCTCCAAACGTTCCTCATCGGTTGTGCGCTCCGCTTTCCGGGGTTCCGTGGTGTTACCGTCGAGAAACCGGGGCAGGGCGATCAGCAGGAGGATCAACGCAGCTATGATGAGCATCGAACCCAGCGTAATAAGTGTTGTCGCCTGTCCCGCGCGGCGCATGGCGAAGCTGACCGAAATGGCCGAATCGATCACCAGCAGGACCAGCAGCAGCCCGATACCCCAGAGCATCCAGTCCGAAATCCTGCGCGCCATGCCAAAACGGGCGAGCGGAAGCGCGTCGGGTCCGCGCCGCCACAGCCTGAACAGAAGGATCGCGTATGTCAGGTAGCTGAGGCTGATCGCTGCATCCATGGCGGAAAGGCGTGACGGCATGAGTTGTCCGGCGAGGACGACGATCGCCACCACGCCGAAATGCCGTGCGGCAAGCGGGCCGAGCCGATCCTCGGGCGTGGCGAGGGCCATGAAGCCCAGATACAGGCTGGGGCCGGTCAGCAGCGGCAGGATCGCTTGCAACAGGATAAAGGTTTCGATGCTGTAGGCAAAGCGCAGCGCCACCAGCAGCGCCGTCAGGGCCAGTTCTGCGAAAAGCAGCGAGAAGAATCTGGGGGTCCATCTCGATCCCGGATTGAGCCGCCAGACCAGAATGGCAAGCAGCAGGCAGAGCAGGGCCGAGATCAACGGCAGTGGCAGGCTTGGCAGGGAACCCTGTGTCATATGTCCTCAATTCCGCTGTGGATGTCCTGAAACAGGTTTCAGGACAGGATTTGCGGGTCGGATCCGTTGTTTTCCCGTGGTGCTTCTTCACACTGGGGGAGGCAAGGAGAAAGCTTCAGGAGCAAGACGATGTCACATAAGATCACATTCGCCGCCGCGTGTCTTTTCGCGACCAGTGCGGCCACATTGGCCGAGGATTACAAGACCGGGCTCGTTCCCGTCTCCGTCGCGGATGCCGAACGACCGCTGGAGGGGTTTGTTTGGTATCCGACCCTGAGCGGTGAGACGCCGAAGGAGCTTCTCGGCAATCAGGTCTGGCAGGGGATCGAGGCGGTTGAGGCAGCCGAGGCTGCGTCCGGCGCGTTCCCGTTGGTCGTGATGTCGCATGGCATGTACGGCAATGCGCAGAATCAGGCTTGGCTGGGGGCGGAGTTGTCGCGACGCGGATACGTCGTTGCGGCGATCAGTCATCCCGGAACGTCGACATGGGCGCGTGATCCCGATGATGCTCGGGAGTTGTGGGAGCGACCGCGCGATATCAGCCGTCTGATAGATTATCTGCTGGAAAACGCTCCGGCTGAGATCGACGCCGAGAGGATCATGGCGACGGGGCACTCGCTTGGCGGATATACAGTCGTCGCACTGGCAGGCGGGCGGTTCGATCCGGTTCAGTTCGATGCCTTCTGCGAGGGGCAGGAAAACGAGCTTGTCTGTGGCATCATGGATGACTGGAATGTCGCGAAGACGCCTCAGGACCGCGAGGAGATCACGCAGGATCTGTCCGACCCGCGAATCGATGCTTTTGCCGTGTTCGATCTGGGCGGTACGCAGGCGTTTTCCGCCGAGAGCCTCGCTGCGATAGAAAAGCCGATGCTGGTGTTCGGCGCGCCGAGGGACGTGGCGGGTACGGCGCTGGATCTCGACGTCGAGTCCCGCGCGCTCGTAGCGCGGTTGCCGAAGGGGAACGTCACCTATCTGGAGCCGGAAACGCTGTCGCATTTCGATTTTCTGGGCGAATGCACAGAGCAGGGGCTTGATATTCTGAAGGAGGAGGAGCCGGAGGATATGTTTGTCTGCGAGGACGGCATTGCCGAGCGGCGCAGCGATCACGCAATGATCCTGACCGAGGTGCTGCGGTTCTTCGCAGAGCAGTGATCGCAGGTCCGGCGGCGCTATGCCGCCGAGCCTCCGACCGTCAGCCCGCCGATCATCAGCGTGGGCAGGCCGACGCCGACCGGCACCCACTGGCCCTGCTTGCCGCAGGTGCCGATGCCGGGGTCCAGGGCTGTGTCGTTGCCGATGGCGCGGATGTGTTGAAGCGCCGTCGCGCCGTCTCCGATCAGGGTCGCGCCACGGATGGGCGCGCCGATCTGGCCGTTTCTGACCCGGTAAGCCTCGGTGCAGGAAAAGACAAACTTGCCGTTGGTGATGTCGACCTGACCGCCGCCGAAGCCGACCGCATAGATACCGTCCTTGAGATCGGAGAGGATCGCGTCCGGGCTTGCCTCGCCCCCCAGCATGAAAGTGTTGGTCATGCGCGGCATCGGTGCGTGGGCATAGCTTTCGCGACGTCCATTGCCAGTCGGCTGAACCCCCATCAGCCGCGCATTCTGACGGTCCTGAAGATAGCCGACCAACACGCCGTCTTCGATCAGGACATTGCGTCCGGGGGCAGAGCCTTCGTCATCGACGCTGATCGAACCGCGCCGGTCGGGGATGGTTCCGTCGTCGATCACGGTCACGCCGGGGGCGGCGACCCGCTGACCCATCAGACCGGCGAAGGCCGAATGGCCCTTGCGGTTGAAATCGCCTTCCAGCCCGTGACCGACCGCCTCATGCAGCAGAATGCCGGGCCAGCCGGGGCCGAGGACGACGTCCATCACCCCGGCCGGGGCCGGTTCGGCACCGAGATTGACCAGTGCGATGCGCAGCGCCTCTGCCACCTGCGCCTGCCAGAAGGCTGGCTCCAGCAGGCCGCTGAGCGAAATCCGTCCGCCACCGCCTGCGCCGCCGGTTTCGCGCCGGGCGTTATCCTCGACAATGACTGCGACATTCAGTCGCGCCATCGGCCTTATGTCGGTGACGAGCCCGCCTTCGGGACGCAGGATCGCGACCTCCTGAAGGCTGGTCGCGATGGAGACCGTGGCCTGCACCACGCGCGGATCGAGATCGCGGGCATATGCGTCAATTTCACGCAGCAGCGCGATGCGGGTGGCGATGTCGATCCCCTGTGCCGGATCGGCGCGCGCATAAAGAGGGGTAATATCCGCCTGTGGTGGCAGGGCGAGGCTGCGGCCATCGTTGCGAACCGCGAGGCGCACTGTTTCCGCTGCCCTTTTCAGTGCTGGCAGGGTAAGCTCGGTCGAATGGGCGTAGCCGGTGACTTCGCCCGCGACGGCGCGCAGGCCAAAGCCACGGCTGGCGGTGTAGCTGGAGCCGCGCAGCCGCCGGTCGTCATAGACCAGCGTTTCGGAGTGGGACCGTTCGACGAAAAGCTCACCATCATCGGCGCCCGCTGTGGCGTCGCGCAGCACGGCAAGTGCGGCGTCATGGTCAAAGTGATTCTCGAACGGCTGAAATGCGGCGCTTGTCATGATCTGTTCCGAAAAGATGATAAAGTAGGTTATGACTGGCAGCAGGCCTTGGCATGTGCTGTCTTGTCGCAGGCGGGGTTTTATGGTTGTAAACGGAAAAAGTTGGACTCGAAAGGGCGGAGACCTCGGTTGTGCCCCAAGACGAAAACGGCAGGTAACGGCAAGGGATACTCGGATGGTGGCTCCAGCAATGATGCGCCGCGTAATGGCGGCAGGTATGGGTGCAGCAGCGATGCTGGCGTCGGGCGCGGCATTCGCGCAGGACGTGCTGGGGGATCTGCCCGTGATCGGCAAGCCCGAGCCGCGCGGACTGGGTTTTCAGGAAGCGGTCAGCCCGCAGGCCTATGACCAGCAATGGCTGGACCATTACGTCCTGATCATCATCACCGTCGTCACGGTCTTCGTCTGTGCGCTGCTGCTGTGGTGCATCTTCCGCTTCAACCGCCGTGCGAACCCGACACCGGCGCGGTTCAGCCACAACACCCCGATCGAGATCACCTGGACGCTGGTGCCGATTCTCATCCTGATCTCCATCGGCGTGTTCTCGCTGCCGATCCTGTTCCGTCAGCTGTCGATCCCGCAGGATCCGTCGGTGGTCATCAAGGCCATCGGCCACCAGTGGTACTGGTCCTATGAGTACCCGGATGAAGAGATCGCCTTTGATGCCTTCCTGCTGCCGAAGGAAGATCTGGCGGCGAATGGCTATGCCGAGGATGAATATCTGCTGGCGACCGACAATCCGGTCGTGGTCCCGGTCGGGCAGGAAGTGCTGATGCAGTTCACCGCCACCGACGTGATCCACAGCTGGACGATCCCGGCCTTTGCCGTGAAGCAGGACGCGGTTCCGGGCCGTATCGCGCAGATGGCCTTCACCGTGGAGAAAGAGGGCGTCTATTTCGGCCAGTGTTCCGAGCTTTGCGGGATCAACCACGCCTATATGCCCATCGTTGTCAAAGCTGTCGCGCCGGAGAAATACGCCGCGTGGCTGGAAGGCGCGAAGGTGGAATTCGCCGAGGCCGATCTGAAAGACGCCCAGCCGATCCAAATGGCCGCGCGCTGATCGGAAGGGTGAGCTGAGTTGACCGACGCAAGCACATATCAGCGACCGGGCGAGGCCGAGTTCGGCGACTACATCGCGCTGCTAAAGCCGCGCGTGATGTCGCTGGTGGTTTTTACCGCCTTTGTCGGACTTATCGTCGCCCCGGTGAACCTTCACCCGCTGGTGTCGTTCTGTGCGATCCTGTTCATTGCCATTGGCGGGGGCGCATCTGGCGCGCTGAATATGTGGTATGACGCCGATATCGACGCCGTGATGCGCCGCACCCGGTCCCGCCCGGTCCCGTCCGGGCGCGTGTCCGAGGGTGAGGCTCTGGGCCTCGGTCTGGCGCTGTCGGGGCTGTCTGTGATGATGCTGGGCCTTGCCGCGAACTGGTTTGCGGCTGGTTTCCTTGCCTTCACCATCTTCTTTTACGCCGTCATCTACACGATCTGGCTGAAACGCTCGACGCCGCAGAATATCGTCATTGGCGGTGCTGCCGGTGCGTTCCCGCCGATGATCGGCTGGGCGGCTGCGACCGGGGGCATCGCGATCGAATCGCTGCTGATGTTTGCGCTGATCTTCTTCTGGACGCCGCCGCATTTCTGGGCGCTGGCGCTGTTCATGAAGGAAGATTATCGCGAGGCTGGCGTGCCGATGCTGAATGTCACGCATGGCCGCGATGTCACCCGCCGGCATATTTTCGGCTACACGCTGGTGCTGGCGCCGTTCGCGATCTGGCTGGGTCTGACCTCCGTTGGCGGGCCGATCTATCTGGCGGTAGCGGTTGTGCTGAATGCGCTGTTCATCTGGCGCGGCTGGCAGGTCATGCGCCGCACGGATGAGCAATCCTATGCCGACGGTCACAAGGCCGAGAAAGCGTTCTTCAAGCTGTCGCTCTATTATCTGTTCGCACATTTCGCGGCGCTTCTCATTCAGCATTGGGTGTCGATGTGATGGCGCTGCGGACCGAACATGAGCTTCACGCGCGCCGCCGGTCGCGCAATGTCGGGTTGCTGATTGTGCTGCTGAGCTTTGCGGCGCTGGTCTTTGCCCTGTCGGTGGTGAAGGTGACCAGCGGCAATCAGGCCTCGCTGGAAGGGTTCGATCATCAGGTGCGCCCAGCATTGCTGCCACGCGAGGACGGCACGGAAATCGCACCGAGTGACGATCCCGTGGCCGCGCCGGGCACCCCGGCAGCCGAACAAGGGGCGAGGACCGCACCATGAGCATTCTGCCGAAAGACAAGAACCTGCGCGTCGTGACGATCCTTGTCGGGGTCGTGCTGACGATGGGTTCGCTCGCTTGGGCCGCGGTGCCGTTTTATAACTGGTTCTGCCGGGTCACGGGCTATGCGGGCACGACGCAGGTCGCGGATGCGGAAGGCGTCGAAGGGCAGGTGATCCTGGACGAAAAGATCACCATCCGCTTCGACGGGAATATCGACCCGGACCTGCCGTGGAGCTTCAAGCCCATGCAGCGCTCGATGATGGAGATCCGCATCGGTGAAACCGGCATGGCGTTTTACGAGGCGATCAACAATTCCGACCGACCGATCACCGGGCGCGCATCCTATAACGTGGCACCGGATATTGCCGGGTCGTTCTTCTACAAAATCGACTGTTTCTGCTTTACCGAGCAGACGCTCCAGCCCGGTGAGCGGGTGGAGATGCCGGTGGTGTTCGACGTTGATCCGGCCATCGTGACCGACCGCGATGCCTACAAGGTCCGCGACATCACGCTGAGCTACACTTTCCACGAATACAACTCGCCCGATTCCAAAGCGTCCAGCGACACGCAGGCTGCGCTGACGCCGGAATCCGATGAAACCAGAATAAACTGACGCAATAGCGGGGACAGCCAATGGCGCATGCGAAGAACCACGACTACCATATTCTGCCGCCCTCGATCTGGCCGCTGATCACCGCTGTGTCGGTGTTCGTCATGCTGAGCGGCGCGGTTCTGTGGATGAAGGATGGCGGCCCGTGGATGTTCCTGATCGGTCTGGTCGGCGTCCTCTACTGCATGTTCGGCTGGTGGGCCGATGTCGTCCGCGAAGGTGAAACCGGCGATCACACCCCGGTCGTGCAGATCGGTCTGCGCTACGGCGTGATCCTGTTCATCATGTCCGAGGTGATGTTCTTCGTCGCCTGGTTCTGGGCGTTCTTCAAGAATGCGCTTTACCCGATGGGACCGGAAAGCCCGATCCGCGATGGTGTCTGGCCGCCGGAAGGCATTCAGACCTTTGACCCGTGGCACCTGCCGCTGATCAACACGCTGATCCTGCTGCTGTCGGGCTGTGCTGTGACATGGGCGCACCATGCGCTCGTCCACGAAAACAACCGCAAGGACGCGATTACCGGCACGGCCATTGCTGTGGTTCTGGGTATCTGCTTCACCATCCTGCAGGCCTACGAATACAGCCACGCGGCGTTCGGCCTGTCTGACACTGTCTATGGCGGCGTGTTCTACATGGCGACCGGCTTCCACGGCTTCCACGTCATCATCGGGACCATCTTCCTGTTCGTCTGCCTGATCCGCCTGATGCGCGGCCAAATGAACGACAAGCAGCATGTCGGGTTCGAAGCGGCTGCATGGTACTGGCACTTCGTCGACGTGGTCTGGCTGTTCCTGTTCTTCGCGATCTATATCTGGGGTCGCTGAGCCGCGAACATTGCTGAGTTTGGGAGGGGCGGCGCGGGCGATCTGCGCCGTTTCTCCGTTTCTGCCCCCGCTGTTACCTGATGCCGGGGCTTGTGCCCGGGCGGGCGTCCGGAATATTGCGACAGGATCACATGCGCCGTTCCATCATTCCTCCCCTGATCTTTGGCATAGTCGGCACGGCGATTCTGCTCGGCCTCGGGTTCTGGCAACTTGGGCGGCTGGAGTGGAAAGAGACGATGCTGGCCGAAATTCAGGCCGGGATCGACGCCGAACCGCAGCCGCTGCCGGCTGAGGCCGATCCGTCGATGAAATACATGCCGGTGCTGATCCGGGGTGAGACAACGGGCGAGGAAATTCTGGTCCTGTCCGGCACGAAGGAGCGGGGCGGGGGGTATAACGTCATCTCCGGCTTCGTGACCGATGACGGGCGGCGCATCCTCGTGGATCGCGGTTTTGTCGATCAGGACCAACGGCACGATCCGCGCCCGCCTGCCGCGCTGACCATTCGCGGCAATCTGCACTGGCCGCAGGAGAAGGGCAGTGCGACGCCTGAACCCGATCTGGCCGCCGGGATCTGGTTTGCGCGCGATGTGCCGGCGATGGCGGAAATGCTCGACACGGAGCCGCTTCTGGTCGTCGCGGCAGCGGCAGAGGGCGATGTTCAGGGTGTCCAGCCAATCCCGATTTCCATCGATGGCGTCCCGAACAGCCATCTGTCTTATGCCGTGCAATGGTTCCTGTTCGCCGCGACCTGTGCAGGGATGACAGCGTGGTTCATCTGGCGTATCAGTCGCCGGACATATTAGGGGCGAAAGATGCGCTATATCTCGACCCGGGGCGGGGCCCCGATCCTTGATTTTGAACAGGCCATGCTGACCGGGCTGGCGCGTGACGGCGGGTTGTATCTGCCCGAGACGATCCCGCAGCTTGGTGACATCGCCTCGCTGGAAGGGCTGCCTTACGAGGAAGCGGCGCTGACGGTCATAAAACCGTTTCTGGGCGAGAGCTTTTCGGACGCGGAACTCAACCGCGCGATAAGCGCCGCTTATGAGAATTTCGGTCACGTCGCCCGCGCGCCGCTGCGCCAGCTTGCGCCGGGGCATCACCTTCTGGAGCTGTTCCACGGCCCGACGCTCGCCTTCAAGGATTTCGCAATGCAGCTGATCGGGCAGTTGTTCCAGATCGCGCTGGCGCGGTCGGGGCAGCGGATCACCATTGTCGGCGCAACCTCCGGCGATACGGGTTCGGCGGCGATCGAGGCATTCCGGGGGCTGGATAACGTGGATGTCTTTATCCTGTTCCCGCATGGCCGCGTGTCGGAGGTGCAGCGCCGGCAGATGACCACGCCGGATGATGCGAATGTCCACGCGCTGGCGCTCGATGGGCATTTCGACGATTGTCAGGCGCGACTGAAGGATCTGTTCAACGATCACGCTTTCCGGGACGAGGTCGGGCTGGCGGGCGTCAATTCGATCAACTGGGCGCGGGTTCTGGCACAGGTGGTCTATTATGTGACTTCCGCCGTCTCGCTCGGCGCGCCGGGTCGGGTCGTGGATTTCACCGTGCCGACCGGGAATTTCGGGGATATTCTGGCCGGGCTGGTTGCCAAGCGCATGGGTGTTTCCATCGGCCAGCTTGTGATCGCGACCAACCAGAACGACATCCTGCACCGCGCGCTGACCACCGGCGAATATCGGGTCGGGGAGGTCGCGCCGTCGATCTCGCCTTCTATGGATATTCAGGTCAGCAGCAATTTTGAGCGGGCCTTGTTCTGGGCTTACGGCGGCGATGCCGCGGCGATCCGGCAATTGATGGATGAATTGCGGCAGGGCGGGTTCACGATCAGCCAGGGCGCGTTGCAGGCGCTCCGCGAGGATTTCGTGTCAGGCCGCGCCTCCGAAGCGGAAACGACCGATATGATCCGCACCATCCGGGCGGAGACGGGGGAGATCCTGTGCCCTCATTCCGCCGTCGGCGTGAAGGTCGCGCGGGAGCATATGCGGGCTGGCGTGCCGATGGTGACGCTCGCGACGGCGCATCCGGCGAAATTCCCCGATGCGGTCGAGGCCGCGACCGGGCTGCGCCCCGATCTGCCGCCGCATATGCAGGGCCTGTTCGACAAGCCGGAGCGGCAGACGCGGGTTGAAAACGACGTGGACGCGCTTAAATCGCTGATCCTTGAACGGAGGACCGCTTGAGCGATACGAATATCACCACGCTGCCGAACGGGCTGCGCATCGTCACCCGCCGGATGCCGAGCCTGCACTCGGCCACGCTGGGAGTCTGGGTCAATGCCGGGGGCCGTGACGAACGGGCCGAGCAGAACGGCATCGCGCATTTTCTGGAGCATATGGCGTTCAAGGGCACCGCGACCCGGACCGCCCTTCAGATTGCCGAGGAGATCGAGGATGTTGGCGGCTATATCAACGCCTATACCTCCCGTGACACCACGGCCTACTACGCGCGTGTACTCGCGCCGGATACCTCGCTGGCGCTTGATGTGATTTCCGACATCCTGCTGAACCCGAGCTTTGACGAGCGCGAGATCGAGGTTGAACGCGGGGTGATCCTACAGGAAATCGGGCAGGCACTGGATACGCCCGATGACATCGTGTTCGACTGGTTGCAGGAAGCCGCCTATCCCGATCAGGCGATAGGGCGCACGATACTCGGCCCGGCAGAGCGGGTGTCGCAGTTCGGCCGCCCCGA
This sequence comes from Paracoccus sp. SCSIO 75233, assembly GCF_027912675.1. Taxonomy (NCBI): domain Bacteria; kingdom Pseudomonadati; phylum Pseudomonadota; class Alphaproteobacteria; order Rhodobacterales; family Paracoccaceae; genus Paracoccus; species Paracoccus sp. SCSIO 75233. Next base: position 412,855 of record NZ_CP115757.1, read on the forward strand.
TCTGGCGCGTTTCGTGACGGAGCATTACGGGCCGGGTCAGATGATCCTCGCCGCGGCGGGCGCGGTCGATCACGACACAATCGTCCGGCAGGCGGAGGCGAGCCTTGGGAAATTGCCCGCGCGTGAGGCTCTGGGGCGTGACGGTGCCTCGTGGCAGGGTTCCGAAATCCGGCGGGTCAAGAATCTGGAGCAGGCGCATTTCACGCTGGCCTTTGAGGGGCCGGGTTATCTGTCGCCGCAATTCCATGCCGCGCAAATCTGGACGGTTGCTATGGGCGGCGGCATGTCCTCGCGGCTGTTTCAGAAAATCCGTGAGGAGCGCGGGTTGTGCTATACGATCTTCGCGCAATCCGGCTTTCACGACGATACCGGCATGATGACCGTTTATGCGGGGACGGCGGGCGAAGACCTGCCCGAACTTGCGCAGTTGACGGTCGATGAACTGAAACGCTCCGTCGACAGTCTCAGCGATGCGGAGATTGCGCGTGCTAAGGCACAGCTCAAGGCCGGGATGCTGATGGGACTCGAAAGCAGCTCCGGTCAGGCGGAACGGATCGCGCGGTCGCTGTCGATCTGGGGCCGTGTGCCGGAACCGGCGGAATCCGCTGCCCGCATCGACGCGGTCACCCGTCAGGACATAGCCGAATATGCCGCCGCATTGATCGCACGCCGCCCGGCAATGGCGCTTTACGGTCCGGTCGAGGGCGCGCCGACTCTGGACCGGCTGAGCGAAAGGCTCGCTGCATGATGTTTGCGCGGCGTCGTCCGATACGGGTAGAAACCGAACGGACGGTGCTGCGCCTGCCGCAGCATTCGGATTTCAACGCCTGGACCATGCTGCGCGCCGAAAGCCGCGAGTTTCTGACCCCGTGGGAGCCGACATGGTCGGAGGATCATCTGTCGCGGAAGGCCTTCACCAACCGGGTCTATTGGGCGCAGCGGGCCAGCCGGAATGGCACGGCGATCCCGTTTTTTGTCGAACGCAGCGTTGACGGTGTCCTGCTGGGGGCGATCACGCTGGACAATATCCGTCGAGGTCCCGCTCAGATGGCAACGATTGGTTACTGGATCGGTGCGCCACATGCGCGTCAGGGCTATATGGCGGAGGCGATCTCGGCTGTCGTCAATCATGCCTTCACGGGAATGGACCTGTCCCGGATCGAGGCGGCGTGCCTGTCCGACAATGTCGCCTCCCGTGCGGTTCTGGAGCGGTCGGGCTTCAAATATGAGGGCGTGGCGCAAAGCTATTTGCAGATAAACGGACGCTGGCGGACGCATGTTCTCTATGCCAATCTGCGCCACGACCGGCGGGGCCGTACCGACGCCGGATAGGATAGGGGAAGACAGATGCTGAACGCCGCGGGACCGGAACTTGCGAAGAAACTGCCCGAGGGTGTCTTGCGCGAGGTCGAGCCGCGTCATCTGGAGGAGCCGCGTGGCCGCTATCACGGTCAGGCCGGGCTGCTCGCGGCACCACGCAATGTTCAGGAAGTGGCCGCCGTTATCCGTGCCTGCGCAGAGGCGCGGGTTGCGGTCGTGCCGCTTGGTGGCGGAACCGGGCTTGTCGGCGGGCAGATCATGCAGGACGGGCCTGCGCCGCTGCTGATGTCGATGGAGCGGATGAACCGCGTCAGGGATGTCTGGCCGCAGGAAAACGTGCTGATCGCAGAGGCGGGCGTGACGCTGCAGGCCGCCCGTGATGCCGCAGAAGGGGCGGGGCGGCTGTTCCCGCTGTCGCTTGCCTCGCAGGGGACGGCACAGATCGGCGGCGTTCTGGCGACGAATGCGGGCGGGGTGAATGCGCTGCGCTATGGCACGGCGCGGGCGCTGTGTCTCGGGGTGGAGGCCGTGCTGCCGGATGGGTCCATTATGGACGATCTGAAGCGGCTGCGGAAAGACAACACCGGCTACGACATCCGCGATCTGCTGATCGGGGCAGAGGGCTCGCTGGGTGTGATCACAGCCGCCAGCCTGCGTCTTGTGCCGCCACCCGCTGCCAATGGCGTGGCGTTGATGGTGGTGCCGGACCCGGCGGCGGCGCTGTCGCTGCTGGCGCTCGCCGGTCAGCAGCTTGGCGATTGCGTGACGGCGTTTGAGCTGATTTCCGGGCAGGGGCTGCGGTTCCAGAAAGAAACCATGCCGGATCTGCGCCAGCCCTTTGGGGTGCCGCCGGACTGGATGGTGCTGATCGATATCGGGCTGCCGGGCGGTATCGCCCCGGATACCGCGCTTGAGACGTTGTTCACCGAGGCGGCGGAGCGGGAACTGGTCACGGACGGGTTGATCGCGCAATCCGGTCAGCAGGCGGCGGATTTCTGGCGGCTTCGCGAGGAAATACCCGAGGCGAACCGGCTGATCGGGGCGATTTCGAGCCATGATATTTCCCTGCCACTGACCGAGGTGCCGTGCTTTATCGAGGACGGCAAAACCATGCTGGCGCAGATGGGCGACATACGGGTGAATTGTTTCGGGCATCTGGGCGACGGCAACCTGCATTACAACTGCTTCCCGGCTGAGGGCAGGAACCGTGCCGAATATGACGATCTGCGCCCGCGCCTGCAGGAGGCGGTGCATCAGATGGTGGTCGACCGGGGCGGTTCTTTTTCAGCCGAACATGGCGTCGGGCGGCTCAAGACCGGCGATCTGGAACGCTGGGCCGATCCGGTGCGGCTGTCGGCGATGCGGGCGGTCAAATCGGCGCTCGATCCGAAGGGGATCATGAATCCCGGTGCGGTTCTGGCCTGATGGCTCTTGTCCGTCGTCCGGTCGCGACCTAGCCTGCGCTCATGCTGCGATACGTCTCTCGCCGTCTGATCTCGCTCTTGCTGAGCCTGCTCGTCGCCTCGGTGGTGATTTTTCTGCTGGTGGAGATGGTGCCGGGCGATCCGGCGACATTCATGCTGGGAACCGGGGCGCAGCCCGACACGCTGGCGGCACTGCGCGCGCAACTCGGCCTCGATCAGCCATTGCCGGTCCGTTATGCGGGTTGGCTGGGTGCGGTGCTGACCGGCGATCTGGGGCAGAGCTTTACCTATAAGACGCCGGTGACCGGCATGATCCTCGACCGGATGCAGGTGTCGCTGCCGCTGGCACTGATGGCGCTGGCGCTTTCCGTTGCGATTGCGTTTCCGGTCGGGTTGATCGCCGCCTCGCGTCGTGGTGGCCCGGCGGATGCTGTCATCATGGGCGGCACTCAGGTCGGTATCGCGGTGCCGAATTTCTGGTTCGCCATGCTGTTGGTCCTGCTTTTCGCGGTTCGGCTGCGATGGCTGCCGGCGGGCGGGTTCGGTGGCTGGGATGCGCCGCTTGCCGCGTTCCGCTCGCTGCTGCTGCCCGCCGTGGCGCTCGCCCTGCCTCAGGCGGCGATTCTGGCGCGGGTGCTGCGCTCGGCGCTGATCGAGACGATGGATCAGGATTACATCCGTACCGCCCGCGCCAAAGGGCTGAGCCGGGGCAAGACGCTGCGCCGCCATGCGCTGCGCAATGCGCTGATCCCGGTGCTGACGATCATGGGGATGCAGTTCTCTTTCCTGCTGGCCGGGGCGATCATCATCGAAAACGTGTTCTACCTGCCGGGGCTGGGGCGAATGATTTTCCAGGCGATCAATCAGCGTGATCTGATCGTGGTCCAGTCTGCCGTTCTGGTTCTGGTCGCCGCCGTCATTGCCGTCACGTTTATCGTCGATCTGGCCTATGCTGCCGTCGACCCGAGGCTGCGCGCGAAATGAGATGGACGCTGATCATCGGGGCGATACTGGCCGGTCTGGCGGTTCTGGCAGCATTACTGTCCTTTGTCTGGACGCCTTATGACGTGACCCAGATGGCAGTGGCGAACAAGCTGCAACCGCCATCTGCCGTGCATTGGTTCGGGACCGACCATTTCGGGCGCGATATTCTGTCGATGGTGATGGTGGGTGCGCGTACCTCTATTGCCGTTGCCATTGTCGCGGTCGGGATCGGCATGGGGTTTGGCGTCCCGCTCGGCCTGCTGGCGGCGGCGAACCGGGGCAGTTGGCTGGACGAAGTCATCATGCGTGGCAACGATCTGATCTTCGCCTTCCCCTCTCTGGTGATTGCAATCCTGATTACCGCCGCCTTCGGACCGGGGGCGGTCAATGCGATCATCGCCATCGGTATCTTCAACATCCCGGTCTTTGCCCGCGTGACCCGTGGCGGGGCGATGCCGATCTGGACGCTCGATTATATCCGCGCAGCCCGTGTCGCCGGGAAGGGCAGGGCGCGGATCAGCGTGGAGCATGTTCTGCCCAATATTACCAATCTGCTGATCGTGCAGGGAACCATACAGTTCAGTCTTGGCATTCTGGCGGAGGCCGGGCTGTCCTATGTCGGCCTCGGCGCGCAGCCGCCGACGCCAAGCTGGGGCCGGATGCTGGCGGAGGCGCAGACCTTCGTGACGCTCGCCCCCCATGTCGCGGTCATTCCGGGGCTGTGCATTGTCGCGACCGTGCTGGGGCTGAACCTGCTGGGCGACGGGCTGCGCGATGCGCTCGACCCGCGGCTGAAGGTGATGCAGGCATGATCGAGACACGCAATCTCTCTGTCGCCATTGCGCGCCGCGAGGTGCTGCGCGATGTGGATCTGCGGCTGGAGCCGGGACGGATCACCGGGCTGGTCGGCGAATCCGGCTCCGGCAAGTCGATGACGGCGCTTGCGATCATGGGGCTGCTGCCGCGCGGTGCGAAAACCGGCGGCGAGGTGCTGCTGGATGGCGACGATCTGCTGACGAAATCCGAGGCGGAGATGTGCCGCCTCCGGGGAAACCGGATCGGCATGATCTTTCAGGAGCCGATGACCGCGCTGAACCCGCTGATGACCATTGGCGATCAGGTGGCGGAGGTGCTGCGCATTCACCATGCTACGCCGCGCGAGGAGGCGCTGGCGCGGGCGCGCGACCGTCTCGACCGCGTGGGGCTGCCGGAGCCGCGCTTTCCGCTGTCGCTTTATCCGCATGAGCTTTCGGGCGGGCAGCGGCAGCGTGTGGCGATTGCGCTGGCGATTGCCGAGGCGCCGGATCTGCTGATCGCGGATGAGCCGACAACGGCACTGGATGTGACGACACAGGCGCAGATTCTCGATCTGCTGCGCGATCTGGTGCGAACCGAGGGGATGTCGCTGCTGCTCATCACCCATGATCTGGCCGTGGTGGCGGGCATTGCGGATCATGTCGCGGTGATGAAGTCCGGCGAAGTGGTGGAGGACGGCGAGACGGAGGCGCTTTTCCGCACGCAGGCGCATCCTTATACGCGCGATCTGTTTGCTGCCTCCCGCCACGCGCCGGAACGGATGGCGGTTCGTGCGGACGATACGCCCATCCTCTCGGTGTGCGGAGCGGTCCGCGAATATACGCTGCCGCGCCCCTCGGCCTTTGCGCCGCATCCGGTTTTGCGGGCCGTGGATGAGGTGAGTTTCGACATTCAGGACGGGGAATCCGTCGGTCTGGTCGGGGAATCCGGCTGCGGGAAATCGACACTGACCCGTGCGATACTGGGGCTTGATCCCCTGCAAGGCGGCGAAATCCGGCTGGATGGGGAGGCCGTGCAGGCCGGGCATCACATGCCGCCCGCGCTGCGCGCCAAGGTGCAGGTCGTGTTTCAGGACCCGTTCGGCAGTTTCGATCCGCGCTGGCGTGTCGACCGGCTGCTGGCGGAGCCGTTCCATCTGACCGGGCGACCGAAGGACTGGCGCGCGCGCGTGTCGCAGGCGCTGTCGGAAGTTGACATCGACCCGGATGCCTCGCGCCGCTATATTCACGAATTTTCCGGCGGGCAGCGCCAGCGGCTCGCCATAGCGCGCGCGCTTATCATCCGGCCCCGGCTGATCGTTCTGGACGAGGCGGTCAGCGCGCTTGACGTGCGTGTGCGGGCGCAGGTGCTGGATCTGCTCGCCGATCTCAGGCGCAGTCACGGCATGGCCTATCTGTTCATCAGCCACGATCTCGGCGTGGTCCGGGGGGTGACGGATCGGGTGCTGGTGATGGACAAGGGCAAGATCGTAGAGGAAGGCCCGACGGCGCAGGTCATGGACAGTCCCGGCCACGCGACGACGCAGCGCCTGATGGACGCGATGCCGGTGATCCCGGAGGCGTGGGGTGTCGGCTGATATGGCGCGGTGCCGGCTTTCATTTGCGCCCCCGTCGGGTTAGGTCCGGCCCATGAGTTTGCCGACATTATCCCCCGATCAGGCTGAAGCCTGGGATGCGCTGTCCGAGGTGCTGGAGAGCGCCGGGGTCGATCTGACCGCCGAAGAAATCCTGCCGCCGCAGCCCGGCAAGGCGCGGGTGATGGCGGTGATCGGCAAGGCGGGTTCGGGCAAGACGATGATCCTCGCTGCGCTGACCAAGGCGCTGCGCGAGGCTGGGGTCGATCTGATCTCCGGCGATTATGAGGGCAAACGGCGCAAGGATCGCAGGACCGTGGCGGTGCTCGCGCCCACCAACAAGGCGGCTTTCGTGTTGCGGATGCGGGGCGTGCCTGCGACGACGATTCACCGCATTCTGTACACGCCGGTTTATGATCCCGAATATGAAAAGATTGCCGACTGGCTGACCGGGACCGGCGACAGGCCGGTGATCGAGGGGCTGACGGATGTGGCGCTCGACCGGGCGAAGGCGTTTTATGACCAGAATGCCTCGATCCCCGGTGCGTTGGCGGCGGCCGGGCTGCGAGGATCGGATTTCATTCAGGGCTGGAAGCGGCGCGAGGACGGGCTGGATATCGGGCTGATCGACGAATCCTCGATGCTGGATGAACGACAATTCGACGATCTGCGCGAGATTTTCCCGGTGCTGGTGCTGTTTGGCGATCCGGCGCAGCTTGCCCCGGTCGGCCAGTCGGGGGAGATGGTGTTCGACGGACTCGCCGCAAAGCAGAAGCTGGTGCTGAACCGCATTCACCGGCAGGCAGGCGACAGCCCGATCCTCGACCTCGCCCATGCGCTTGGCGACGAAAATCTGGATTTCGCCGGATTCGAAAGGATGGTGCGTGAGGCCGCCGCCAGTGATCCGCGCGTCGTCTGGGCGGAGCGGGTGGAATCCGATCTGATGGCGCGAAGCCCGGTTCTCGTCTGGCGCAATGCGACGCGCATCCGGCTGATTACGGCGTTCCGTGCGGCGCATGGCGCGCCGGGCGACGCGCTGCTGCCGGGGGAGCCGCTGATCTGTGACGGGCTGGAACTGCCGCTGAAGCATCGCAAGAAGCGCATCGATCTTGAGGCGCGAGGGCTGATCAAGGGTGCGCAGGTGGTCTATTTGGGGCCGGGCAAGAAGCCCGGCTTTTCGCGCCTGCATGTGATCGGCGCGGAGGAGCCGCGCTTGTCGGCGGCCTCCATCGTGAAGATCGAAACCCCGGATGAGGACGAACCCTTCATCCCCTTTGCCGCCCGGATGGGGGCGAGCTTTCTGCATGGCGCTGCGGTCACGATCCACAAGGCACAGGGCAGCCAGTGGCCGGATGTGCAAGTCTTTGGCCCCGACATTTCTGCCGCGGCTTGGTCGAACCGGACGGAGGCGGGCATTCCGCTGTGGAAGCGCCTCACCTATGTTGCCATCACCCGCGCGCAGGAGCGGCTTCTCTGGGTGACACGGGCGCGGTTGGCGCGGCCATCCGGGACGCTGAGCGTCGATGATCTGACAGTGCCGGTTGCGCCGCTGGAATTGCTGGCGGCAGAGAACGAAGCGGGCTGATCAGGCGCGTCGGGCCGGGGGCAGTTTGTTCTGAAGCGTCTGAATGCGGGTTTCCAGCCGCTCGATCAGGGCTTCGCGCGGTATCCCCGTTTCGTTTGACAAGCGCATCAGGCCGAAATGGACCCGCGCCATGTCCTGATAATAGCGTGCGAAGGTGTAATTGATCGACGCCCCTGCCGCAGCCCCGAGGATCGGGACGGCTTGCGCACCGATCTTGGTCAGCAATCTGGTGGCGATCTGCGGGGCGAGGCTGGTGATCAGCGTCTGGAGCGTGCGGCCATTGACCGTGAGCCGCGCCGCCAGCAGCCCGGTATCGGTGCCGTCATCTTCCGCCAGCGGCCCGCCGGAGGCGAAGACGCGCAGCGCTTCGGCCTGTATCTCGTCGCTTGTCGTGTCCAGACCGTGTTCCTCCGCGATCTCAAGGATCGCGCGCAGCAGGATCGTCACCGTTACCGGTAATTCTATTACCGCACCGGTCAGCCCTGCCGCGCCACCGATGGCTCCGGCGGCGGTCGTGCCCAGACGGTTGAACCAGTCGCCCCGGTCGCGGACGACGCCGCGCGAGGCCGAGGCGACGCGGAAGGTCCGCCGCAATGCCGCCTCGACGCCGCTGTCGACGCGGCGGCGCATGAAGTCGGGCAGGCGTTTCAGCAGCTCCTCGCCGCCGCCGCCGATCCGGTCGATCAGTTCCATCGCCAGCCCGCGCGCCTCGATATAGCGGCGGGCGAGCTTGTCGATCTCGGCCAGAATGCTGGGATCGTTGATCGGGGGCAGAACGATCTGCGGGTTTTCCCTCATGCGGCTATCCTTTGCGCAGCGGCAGGCTAGGGGTCGATGATGCGCGAAACCGGACCCGAGACATCAACCCATGCGCCCGGCTGAAGTTCCAGCCCCAGCACTCGGTCCGGGTTGGTCGGGGGCGGCATTTCGACGTGATCGAGCCGCGCGAAGCCGAAGCGGGAGTAATAGGGCGCGTCGCCCACCAGCATGACGCGCGGCCAACCCGCATTGCGCGCCCGGCCGAGGCTTTCCTGCATCAACCACGCGCCCAAGCCTTCGCCCTGCGCCGTCGGATGAACCGCAATTGGGCCGAGCAGCAGCGCGTCATGCGCCCCGATGCGAACCGGCCAGTAGCGGATTGCGGCGCGGATGATGCCGTCGGCGCGCAGGATCAGGCACAGCTCGCGCTCCGGATCCACCCCGTCCCTGAGCCGGTAGGAGGACAACGCCGTCCGGCCCGGTGCGAAGCACAGATCCATCAGCGCCTCGACCTCGTGCCAGTCTTCGGGGCGTTCCCGAGTGATCTCCACAACGGTCCCCCTTCAACTCATGTACGACCTTAGCCCGGATGGGTATGACGCCGCGCGCGGCTTTGCAAGAATCCGGTAGACCCCGCCTTGCAGGGCGGGCAGGATGCGACCGAGCAAGGAGGCCATATGTTCTACCGTCCCGAAGCCGGCCACGGCCTGCCGCATAACCCGTTCAACGCCATAGTTGCACCCCGGCCAATCGGCTGGATTTCGACGCGCGGGTCGGATGGTGACAATCTCGCGCCGTATAGTTTCTTCAATGCCGTGGCCTATACCCCGCCACAGGTCATGTTCGCTTCCACATCGCAAAAGCCCGACCGGAACGGCACCAAGGACAGCGTTGCCCATATCGCGGAAAGCGGGGTGTTCTGCGTCAATATCGCCTCCGCCGCGCTCAAGGATCAGATGAACGCGTCCAGCGCGCCGCTGCCTGCCGGGGTCAATGAGTTCGATCATGTTGGGATCGCTGCGGCGGAATGTGCGACAATTGACTGCCCCCGCGTTGCGGAAGCGCCTGCAAATCTGGAATGCCGTCTGACGAAGATCACCCGGCTGGCGGGAGAGGCTAACTGGATGGTGCTGGGTGTGGTCACCGGCATCCATCTGCGCGACGATTGCGTCCGTGAGGGTAGGTTCGATCTGTCCCGCGACGGCTGGCTGACCCGCATGGGGTATCGCGATTATGCCGCCATACATGAGCTATTTGAATTGGAACGCCCGAAATGACTGGAAAAACCGTCAAGGATTATATCCGCAGCATTCATGATTTCCCGAAGGAGGGGATCATTTTTCGCGACGTGACGACGCTATTCGCGGATGCGCGCGGCTTCCGCATGGCCGTCGATCAGATCCTCCACGCTTATGCGGGCGAAAAGATTGACAAGGTCGTCGGGCTGGAGGCGCGTGGCTTCATCCTCGGCGGTGCGGTCGCGCATCAGCTTTCGACCGGGTTTGTGCCGATCCGCAAGAAGGGGAAGCTGCCCGGCACGGTCATCTCCGAAGCCTATGAGCTGGAATATGGCGAGGCGGTGATGGAGATCCATGACGACGCGCTGAGCGAGGGCGAGCGGGTGCTGATCGTTGACGATCTGCTCGCCACGGGCGGCACGGCGGAGGCGGGGATCAATCTGTGTTACCGGCTGGGTGCCGAAGTCATTGGCTGCGCTTTCGTGATCGACCTGCCGGAACTTGGCGGGCGTAAGCGGCTGGAAGATTTGTCCATGCCGGTTCACGCGCTTTGTGCGTTTGAAGGGGCTTAGACGGCACCAGTACGCTTTCCGGCACGACGCCGAAAAGACGAAGCCGAATTATGGCACGTCGATCTTGCCGCGCAGCGGGACATCGGCATGGGATGCGGCGTCGTGGCGTTCGATCAGGCGGTGCACCGGCGGCGCGCCCTCGTCGCGGTGAAGTTCGCGCAAGGCGCTGCCGACCTCGGCATCCGCGACAGTGCGCCTTGTGTTGTGGCGGATATAATCGTCCCAGGTCGCGATATGGTAGCTTTCGGACCAGTAATCGGGCTTCTCCAGATCGCGCAGCAGCACCCATGATCGCGCCCCGTCACGCCTGCGGATGTCGCGGCGCTTGACCATGAGGCGCAGGAATTCCTCCGTATCCTCCGGCGCGATGTGGTAGTCGACCATAATCATGACCGGCCCGGACCGGCCGCGCAGGTCGAGGCCGAGGACCGGCTCACGGAAGCGATTGACGGGTGACAGGTCGGACTGGCTGAATTCCGGCATCGGCAGTGCAAGTCCGATTGCAGCCGCCGCCAGCAGGCCGATGGATGCGGCGACCAGCGCATATTGGTGGCCGGAGGCTTCGGCAACCGCGCCCCAGATCCACGCCCCTGCCGCCATGCCACCGAACGTCGCCGTCTGATACAGCGCCAGTGCACGGGCCACGACCCAGCGTGGCGTCGAAAGCTGCACGGTGACGTTGAACAGCGACAGCGCGATCACCCAGGCCACGCCTGCGGGGAACATGGCAAGCCCGTGTATCCAGACATTGCTGGTCAGGCCAAGCACGGCCAGCGAACCGGCGAACAGGATCATGCCAGCCCGGACAACCCACTCATTGCTCAGCCGGTCGCGGATCCTCGTATTGACCAATGCGCCGATAATGGCCCCGCAGCCGAAGCAGCCCAGCAGGATGCCGAACAGCAGCGATCCGCCCTCCGGATGGGATTTGGCCACCAATGGCAGCAGTGCGAGCAAGGCGGTTGCCGACAGGCCGAATGCGCCGGAGCGGGTGAGAACGCGGACCAGATTGGGCGACAGCGCGACATAGCGCAGCCCCGCACCGACGGCGGACACGAATGGCTCCCGCGCGACCTTGCGCTCCGGATAATCCGGTCTCCAGCGCGACATGGTCAGCAGAAGCGGGATATAGGTGAATGCGTTGACCAGAAATCCTGCGGCGGCCCCCCAGGTTGCGACGATCAGGCCACCGGCTGCCGGGCCGACCGAGCGGGTGAGGTTGAAGCCGACGGAGTTCAGCGTGACCGCCTGCGGCAGGTCCTCGCGCGGAACAAGATCACCGACAGAGGCCTGCCACGGCGGATTGTAAAGCGCCTGCCCAAGCCCGATCAGGAAGGTAAAGCACAGCAGCAGCCACGGGGTGATGCCGCCCGACCATGTCACCAGCGCGAGAAGCGCCGACATGACCGACATGAAGATGATCGCGGCCATCATGATCTGGCGGCGGTCGAAAATATCCGCCAGCGCCCCGGATACCAGCGCGAATAGCATGATGGGAAGCGTGTTCGAGGCCTGCACCAGCGCGATCAGCGTCGCATTTGTCGTAAGCTGGGTCATCAGCCAAGCTGCGCTGACCGCCTGAACCAGCCCGCCGAAATTAGAGACGACAGTCGCGCTCCACAAAGTGCGGAAAGTGTTGTGGCGAAGCGGGGCGAAGGTCGAGGACTGGCTGGGCATCGGGTGAGAGATTGTCCCGAAATGCAAACCCCCGCAAGTGGTTTGCGGGGGTGATTTTACATATTATGCCTGCGATCTGGTCAGGTCGCCCGGTTAATCAGCCGAAGGATGACCAGCAGAAGGACAGCGCCGATGGTGGCGTAGATGATCGAGCCGATGATGTTGGTGCCTTCGCCCGAACCCATGCCCAGCACCGGGAAGACGAAGGACGCGATCAGCGCGCCGACGATGCCGACCACGATATTCACGACCATGCCCTGACCGTGACCCTTCACGATTTGTCCCGCCAGCCAGCCGGCGATGGCGCCGACGATGATTGCTACAATGATACCCATGAAACCCCCGAAATTGAACTTTCATCGCCGAACAGCCGGTCGATGTATCGGTGCCGAAACGCGCGCCTGATCGGTTGGTTCCGCTGAATGTGGGTTAAATATTTGTTAAGTTTGTATGAAATCGGACCCGTTCACCCGCGTTGAAGCATCTTTCGCCGCCGCCCGCCAACAGCAGGCGAATGATGCGTGATTGAGACATATTGTCGCCTTGTTTTCACGCTTCGCCGATAGTGCTGACATAAGGCGAAATTCCTGTCCTGCCGCATGGTGATTCCGGTCGGCCTGAGTTGACCCTTCGGGGTCGCGGGTCTAAACGGGCAATAGCCAAACCCAAACGCGGCCGGGCCCGGTCGCGACATTAGGGAGCCTGAAAAAGTGGACTATCTTCTGTCCGAATATCTGCCGATCCTCGTCTTTATCGGCATGGCATCGGCGCTCGCGCTGATTCTGCTGGCCGCTGCGGCAGTTATCGCCGTCCGTAATCCCGACCCCGAAAAAGTCTCGGCCTATGAATGCGGCTTCGAAGCTTTTGACGACGCGCGGATGAAATTCGATGTCAGGTTCTATCTGGTCTCGATCCTGTTCATCATCTTCGATCTGGAGGTGGCGTTCCTGTTTCCGTGGGCGGTCAGCTTCTACGGGCTTTCGGATATCGCATTCTGGGGCATGATGCTGTTCCTTGCCGTGCTGACGGTCGGGTTTGCCTATGAATGGAAGAAGGGGGCACTGGAATGGGCGTGATGACCGGATCCAATGTCGCCGGACCCGACCGCGATGTGCAGGTCGGCGAGTTGTCGCGGGAGTTGCAGGATAAAGGCTTCCTGCTGACCACGACGGAGGACATCATCAACTGGGCGCGCAACGGCTCGCTGCACTGGATGACCTTCGGGCTGGCCTGCTGCGCGATCGAGATGATGCAGGCTTCCATGCCGCGCTACGATGTGGAGCGGTTCGGCACCGCGCCGCGCGCCTCTCCGCGCCAGTCTGACCTGATGATCGTGGCCGGGACGCTGACCAACAAGATGGCCCCGGCCTTGCGCAAGGTCTATGACCAGATGCCGGAGCCGCGCTATGTCATCAGCATGGGAAGCTGCGCCAATGGCGGCGGTTATTACCATTACAGCTACTCTGTCGTGCGCGGCTGTGACCGGATCGTGCCGGTCGACATCTATGTCCCCGGCTGCCCGCCCACGGCGGAGGCGTTGCTTTACGGCATCCTGCAACTTCAGCGCCGCATCCGCCGGACCGGCACATTGGTGAGGTAAGCGATGGCGATTTATCCCGATACCGAGGCACTGAGCGATCTTGCCGATCTGATTCAGGTCCGGTTTGCCGATGACGTTCAGGCGACAGAGATCGCGTTTGATGAGCTGAACGTCACGGTCGGCTCCTCCGGGCTGCTGCGCGTGATCGAATTTCTGCAATCGGACGCGAATTGCCGCTTCTCGACGCTGATCGACATTACGGCTGTGGACTACCCGGCGCGGCCGGCGCGGTTCGACGTGGTCTATAACCTGCTGTCGATGTACCGCAACCAGCGCATCCGTGTGAAAGCCGCCGTGCGTGAAGATGAACTCGTGCCGTCTGCGACCGGGCTTTTCCCTGGTGCTGACTGGTATGAGCGCGAAATCTTCGACCTGTTCGGGATCATGTTCTCCGGCCACCCGGATTTGCGCCGCATCCTGACCGATTATGGTTTCCGCGGTCATCCACTGCGCAAGGATTTCCCGACCACCGGCTATGTCGAGGTGCGCTATGACGAGGCGCTGAAACGCGTTGTCTATGAGCCGGTCAAGCTGACGCAGGAATATCGCCAGTTCGACTTTCTCTCGCCGTGGGAGGGCGCGAAATATGTGCTGCCCGGCGACGAAAAGACGGAGGCGCCGAAATGACGGTGCAGACGGGATCATGTCTTTGCGGAGCCTGTCAGGTCACCGCCGATCTGAAAGCGGAGGCAGGTGTCTGTCACTGCGGCATGTGCCGCAAATGGACCGGCGGGATTTTTATCGGCGTCGAAAGCAGCGGCCCCGTCAGCTTCAACGATGATGCGCCGCTTGGCGTGTATCGCGCCAGCGAATGGGGCGAGCGGGTCTTTTGCCGTGACTGCGGATCGTCGCTCATCTGGCGGACGCAGGACGGGACATCGCATATCACCGTTTCGGTTCAGCTGTTCGACGATCCGGGCAGCTTCCCGGTAACCTCGGAAATCTTTATCGACCGCAAACCGGACAGCTACAGCCTCGCCGGTGCACGTCACACCATGACCGAGGCTGAAGTCATGGCCATGTTCGCCCCGAAAGAGGAGGGCTGAGAATGGACGGCAATCTTCGCGTCAACACTTATGATGACGGCTCGGTAGACGCCTATACCGACGAACAGGCGATCCGGAACTTCAACATCAACTTCGGTCCCCAGCACCCGGCGGCGCATGGTGTGCTGCGGATGGTGGTGGAACTCGACGGCGAAATCGTCGAGCGGGCGGACCCGCATATCGGTCTGCTGCATCGCGGCACCGAAAAGCTGATGGAGTCGCGGACCTATCTCCAGAACCTGCCATATTTCGACCGGCTCGATTATTCCTCGCCGCAGAACCAGGAGCATGCCTGGTGCCTGGCGATCGAGAAGCTGACAGGCACCGTGGTGCCGGAGCGGGCGCAGATCATCCGCGTCATGTTCGCGGAGATCGGTCGTATCCTGAACCACCTGCTCGGTGTCACCACCGGGGCAATGGATGTCGGTGCGCTTACCCCGCCGCTTTGGGGGTTCAAGGCGCGCGAGGAACTGATGGTGTTCTGCGAGCGGGCTTCCGGCGCTCGGCTGCACATGGCCTATTTCCGGCCCGGCGGCGTCCATCAGAATCTGCCGCCCGATCTGATCGACGATATCGAGGAATGGTGTGAAAGCTTCCCGGCACTTGTCGACGATCTCGACGGTCTGCTGACAGAGAACCGCATCTTCAAGCAGCGGCTTGTGGATATCGGCATCGTGTCCGAGCAGGATGCGCTCGATTGGGGCTACACGGGCGTGATGGTCCGCGGCTCCGGCCTCGCATGGGATTTGCGCAAATCGCAGCCCTATGACGGCTATGAAAACTACGACTTCAAGGTCGCCGTCGGCAAGAACGGCGATTGCTATGACCGCTATCTGGTGCGCATGGCCGAAATCCGGGAATCGACCCGGATCATCAAACAGGCCTGCGAAAAGCTGCGGAATACGCCCGGTGATGTGCTGGCGCGCGGCAAGCTGACCCCGCCGAAGCGCAGCGAGATGAAGCAGGACATGGAAAGCCTGATCCATCACTTCAAGCTGTATACCGAAGGGTTCAAGGTGCCCGCGGGCGAGGTTTATGCGGCGGTCGAAGCGCCCAAGGGCGAATTCGGCGTCTATCTGGTGTCGGACGGGACGAACAAACCCTACCGCGCCAAGCTGCGCGCACCGGGTTTTGCACATCTTCAGTCGATGGACTGGATGGCGACCGGGCACATGCTGTCCGACATTCCGGCCTTCATCGCGACGCTGGATATTGTTTTTGGTGAGGTGGACCGATGATTATCATGGGCACCCCGCCGATATATGAGACGCCCGTCGCTTTTGTTCTCGAACTTTGCGTGGCGACGCTGGCTTTTGCCAGCCTGGCGCTGCCGGTCGGACCCAAGTCCTTCTGGATCGCAACCAAGATTTACGGAAATAGCTGATGCTTCGCCGCCTTTCCCCCATCCAGCCGGACTCGTTCGAGTTCACGCCAGCCAATCTCGAATGGGCGCGGGCGCAGACGACCAAATATCCCGAGGGGCGTCAGCAATCGGCGATTATCCCGGTGCTTTGGCGCGCGCAGGAACAGGAAGGCTGGCTCTCGCGTCCGGCCATCGAATATTGCGCCGACTTGCTGGGGATGCCTTATATCCGTGCGCTTGAAGTGGCGACCTTCTACTTCATGTTCCAGCTTCACCCGGTTGGCAGCGTTGCACATATCCAGATTTGCGGGACGACGACCTGCATGATCTGCGGGGCCGAAGACCTGATCAGGGTCTGCCGCGAGAAGATTTCGCCGCATGCACATACCCTGTCGGCGGATGGCAAGTTTTCCTGGGAAGAGGTCGAGTGCCTCGGGGCATGTTCTAACGCCCCGATGGCCCAGATCGGCAAGGATTATTACGAAGATCTGACGGTTGAGAAGCTGTCGGCGCTTATTGATGCGCTCGGCGCGGGCAAGGTGCCGGTGCCGGGACCGCAAAACGGGCGTTTCTCGTCCGAGGCGAAGGGCGGACCGACCGCCCTGACCGATCTTGCGCCACCGGCAAAGCCGAATAACGCTTCGGTGACGCTTGCGCTCGATCTCGGCGATACGGTGAAGCGGATCGACGGGACCGAGGTGCCGATCCTGACACCCTGGGTGAAGAATGGCGGGGCCGGAGAAGAAGCGGCTGCGTCAACACCTGCGGAAAAACCCTCCGAACCACAGCAGGATCAAGCATCTGACGACAAAGCTGCCTCGCCCGCACAGGCTGAGCCTGCGGCAGAACAGGCAGCACCGGGGCGCCGTCCTGCCGGGCTCGATCAGGCGCGCGAGGGCGGACCTGATGACCTGAAGGAGATTTCAGGCGTGGGCCCTGTGCTCGAAAAACTGCTGCATAGCCTTGGCTTTTATCATTTCGATCAGGTCGCGAAGTGGGATGATGCAGAAATCGCCTGGGTTGATGAAAACCTTGAGGGCTTCAAGGGGCGCGTGACCCGCGACGACTGGGTCGGACAGGCCAGAAAAATTATCGAGAATCGCGAAGGCAAGAGCAGCTAGATTCAACCGAAAACCGACGGGGTGACTGATGCTGAAGAATGAATGCTCTCGGAATTGCTGGCTGGCCGCGGCTGTGGCCGGTTTGCTCGTCTGGATTTTTTCTGGCGCGTTTTTCTCTGGCCTGCTGATGGGCCTGATCACGTTCTTCCTTCTGGGAAGCCTGTTGATCTGGGGCGTCTGCCGGGGCCGTGGCGGCGTCGCCGAGGATGGCGAAGTTCTGGGAGAGCGGGCTGAAGCAATACGCGCCTCGTCGTCGGCCTCTGCCTCGGAGGATGGCATTCTGAACCGTGCGGAGCAAGCCGTGGTCGAAGCCAGTTCTGCCTTTGCCGCAGGCGCTGTTTCTGCTGCCGAAAAGGGCCGAGAGGCGGTGCAGGACTGGCTGAAAGACGA
Source organism: Paracoccus sp. SCSIO 75233 (assembly GCF_027912675.1). Taxonomy (NCBI): domain Bacteria; kingdom Pseudomonadati; phylum Pseudomonadota; class Alphaproteobacteria; order Rhodobacterales; family Paracoccaceae; genus Paracoccus; species Paracoccus sp. SCSIO 75233. The sequence goes on from NZ_CP115757.1 coordinate 430,323, forward strand.
TGACGACGATGACAGGGCCCGTCATGCGGCAGAGCGCCGCGATGATGATGATCGTGATGACGATGACGACGACAAGGATGACGGTTTGCTTGAGCGCGCGGAAGAGCGGCTGGAGCAGGCGGGCGAGGCCGTCAAGGATGCAATGGGCGCGATTGCCGCGCGCGGAAAAGAGGCGATATCGTCGCTGACCGAAGGCGATCAGGGTAACGCCCAGCCCGGCGGCGAAACGGCTGCAGGCACCGATCAGGGTAACGATGTTACGAAGCTGATGGGCAGCGATCTCAATGAGACGGTTTCGCCGTCAGGGCAGTCAGCTGTGCCGACCGCCGCGACAGATGCTGAACCGGGCGATGATCGCCAGAAATCGGCCGATCGCGACGCCGGGCAATCTGCCGCCCAGACCAAGACTGCCGTCCCGGATCACGATGCGGCGCACCCCGATGCGGACGATCTCAAGCAGATCAAGGGCGTCGGCCCGAAGCTGCAGGAGGTGCTGCACGAAAACGGCATTACCCGGTTTGAGCAGATTGCTGCGTGGACCGATGCGGATATCGACCATTTCGCCGAGGTGATCGGTTCAATGGGCGGGCGTATCCGCTCTGACGACTGGGTTGCGCAGGCGCGGCTTCTGGCCGCTGGCGGCGATACCGAGTTCTCGCGCCGCGTCGATAAGGGCGAGGTGTATTGATGCGCGACCCCGCCCGTCAGGACGCAGCCCAGCTTCGCCTCGCGGCCATTGTCATGGCGGTGACGGCGGTGTTGTGGCTGGCGGCGAACTGGGCGGGGCAGCGCTATGGGTGGCCGTCGCAATACGCGTTTCTCGCGGATCTTGCGGCCATCGCGGGTTTTGTCTGGTCGCTGCTTGTGACCTGGCGTATCTGGCGGCGCAGCAAGGCGCGGCCGGGCAAGGAAGGATGATGACGGAATGCTGAAGGATCAGGACCGGATCTTTACCAACATCTACGGGATGGGCGACCGCTCGTTGAAGGGCGCGCAGTCGCGTGGCTGCTGGGATGGGACCGCCGACATCATTGCGCGCGGTCGCGACAAGGTGGTCGAGGAGGTCAAGGCGTCCGGCCTGCGGGGGCGTGGCGGGGCGGGTTTCCCGACCGGCTTGAAATGGTCTTTCATGCCCAAGGAATCCGATGGCCGTCCGGCCTATCTGGTCATCAACGCCGACGAATCCGAGCCCGCGACCTGCAAGGACCGCGAGATCATGCGCCACGATCCGCACACGCTGATCGAGGGCGCGCTGATCGCCAGCTTCGCAATGGGCGCGCATGCGGCCTATATCTATATCCGCGGCGAGTTCATTCGCGAGCGGGAAAGCCTGCAAAATGCGATCTACGAATGCTACGATGCCGGGTTGCTGGGGCCGAATGCGGCTGGCTCCGGCTGGGATTTCGACCTGTATCTGAACCACGGTGCCGGGGCCTATATCTGTGGCGAGGAAACCGCGCTTCTGGAAAGCCTCGAAGGCAAGAAGGGCATGCCGCGCATGAAGCCGCCTTTCCCGGCGGGGGCGGGGCTTTATGGCTGCCCGACCACGGTGAACAATGTCGAATCCATTGCCGTTGTTCCGACCATCCTGCGGCGCGGTCCGGAGTGGTTCGCCAGCTTCGGGCGGGCGAATAACGCCGGAACCAAGCTGTTTGGCCTGACTGGCCATGTGAACACGCCCTGCGTCGTCGAAGAGGCGATGTCGATCCCGATGCGTGAGCTGATCGAGAAACATGGCGGCGGCATTCGCGGCGGCTGGCAGAACCTCAAGGCGATCATCCCCGGCGGCGCATCCTGCCCGATCCTGACCGCCGAGATGTGCGAGAATGCCATCATGGATTACGACGGCATGAAGGAGCTGAAATCGAGCTTCGGCACCGCTTGCATGATCGTGATGGATCAGGACACCGATGTCATCAAGGCGGTCTGGCGGCTGTCGAAATTCTTCAAGCATGAAAGCTGCGGCCAGTGCACGCCCTGTCGCGAGGGCACCGGCTGGATGATGCGGGTGATGGAGCGTTTGGTGACCGGCGAGGCGGAGGTCGAAGAAATCGACATGCTGCTCGACGTGACCAAGCAGGTCGAAGGCCACACGATCTGCGCGCTTGGCGACGCGGCAGCATGGCCGATTCAGGGTCTTATCCGCAATTTCCGGGGTGAGATCGAGGATCGCTTGAAGGCGAAGAAAACCGGGCGCATGGGCGCCATGGCGGCGGAGTGATGGCGATGAACGCAGGCCGGATAGCGGGGGGCTTCAACGGGATGCGGCGCATGTCCGTTCCGTCTGCTGCCGCGTTGGTCCGTTACGGCTTCACGATGCGCTCACCCCTCCGTGTCGGGTGGTTGAACAACCGCTGTGATATGGCTGGCCTCGTAAATCAACGGAGGCACGAGCCATGAAAAAACTTATCCTATCCGCACTGACTGCAAGCATTGTCGCCGCTGCCGTTCCGGCTTTGGCGCAGGTGCCGCTCAGCCAGGAGAAATACATCAATGATCGGCTGATCGCTGCACGGGTCGCGGACCGGGTGCGGCGGGAATGCGGGTCGATAGATGCGCGCATCGTCTATGCCTGGAGCCAGGCGCGCGCATTGAAGCGTTATGCGCAGAATCAGGGCTACTCGGACGCCCAGATCGACGCATTTCTCGACAGCAAGCAGGACAAGGCCCGGATCTATGCCGCGGCTGAGGACTATCTGACCCGGAACGGCGCGGCGAAGGGGGATGCGGAATCCTATTGCCGCATCGGCCGGGCCGAAATCGCAAGCAAGTCGGTCGCCGGATCATTCCTGGTGGCCAAGTAAGGACGACGTTATGGCAGATTTGCGCACCATCAAGATTGACGGCAGGGAAATCGAAGTCGATCCCAACCTGACCCTGATTCAGGCCTGCGAGCAGGCAGGGATCGAGGTGCCGCGCTTCTGCTATCACGAACGTCTGTCGATTGCCGGCAATTGCCGGATGTGCCTTGTGGAGGTGGTGGGCGGCCCGCCCAAACCCGCCGCCTCCTGCGCGATGCAGGTCAAGGATCTGCGCCCCGGCAAGGACGGCGCGCCGTCCGAGATCCGCACCAACTCGCCGATGGTGAAGAAGGCCCGCGAGGGGGTGATGGAGTTCCTGCTCATCAACCATCCGCTTGACTGCCCGATCTGCGATCAGGGCGGCGAATGCGATTTGCAGGATCAGGCGATGGCGTACGGCGTCGATTTCAGCCGCTATCGCGAGCCGAAGCGGGCGGCGGAAGAACTCAATCTCGGTCCGCTGGTCGAGACACATATGACGCGCTGCATCTCGTGCACGCGCTGTGTCCGTTTCACGACCGAGGTGGCGGGCATCACCCAGATGGGCCAGACCGGCCGGGGTGAGGATAGCGAAATCACCAGCTATCTCAACGAGACGCTGAACTCGAACCTGCAGGGCAATATCATCGATCTTTGCCCGGTCGGGGCTCTGGTCAGCAAGCCCTATGCCTTTACCGCCCGCCCGTGGGAATTGACCAAGACCGAGACCATCGATGTGATGGATGCGCTCGGCAGCAATATCCGCGTGGATACGAAGGGGCGCGAGGTCATGCGCATCCTGCCGCGCAACAATGACGCGGTGAACGAGGAGTGGGTCAGCGACAAGACCCGGTTCGTCTGGGACGGGCTGCGCCGTCAGCGTCTGGACCGGCCCTATATCCGTGAGAACGGCAAGCTGCGCGCGGCTGACTGGGGCGAGGCGCTGGCCGCTGCCGCGACGGCCATGAAGGGCAAGAAAATTGCCGGTCTGATCGGTGATCTGGTCCCGGTCGAGGCGACGTTCAGCCTGAAGCAGATGATCGAAGGGCTTGGCGGCAAGGTCGAATGCCGGACCGACCGGGCGCGACTGCCTGCCGGGAACCGCTCCGCCTATGTCGGGACCGCGACGATTGCCGATATTGATGACGCGGAGATGATCCAGCTCATCGGCACTGATCCCAGAAATGAGGCACCGGTTCTCAATGCCCGCATTCGCAGGGCGTGGAGCCGGGGTGCCATGATCGGGCTGGTCGGTGAGCCGGTCGATCTGACCTATGAATACGCTCATGTCGGCAATGATCGCGCCGCGCTGGAAAGCCTTTCCTCGCGCGAGATCAGTCAGGAAACCAAGGACAAGCCGACGATGGTGATCGTCGGGCAGGGCGCGATCCGGGAAGCGGATGGCGAGGCGGTTCTGGCCCATGCGATGCGTCTAGCGGAGAACACCAACTCCAAGCTGCTGATCCTTCACACAGCTGCGGCCCGTGTCGGCGCGATGGATGTCGGTGCCGTGACCGAGGGCGGGCTGGATGCGGCCATCGACGGGGCCGAGGTGGTCTATAATCTCGGCGCGGACGAGGTCGATATCGCGCCGGGTGCGTTCGTGATCTATCAGGGCAGTCATGGCGACAGGGGCGCGCATCGCGCCGATCTGATCCTGCCGGGGGCCTGCTATACCGAAGAAAACGGTCTGTTCGTCAACACCGAGGGCCGGCCGCAACTGGCCATGCGCGCCAATTTCGCGCCGGGTGTCGCCAAGGAAAACTGGGCGATCCTGCGGGCGCTGTCGGCGGAGCTTGGCACGAAGCTGCCCTGGGACAACCTGTCCGCGCTGCGCCGCGCTCTGGTCGAGGCCGTGCCGCATCTGGGGCAGGTGGATCAGGTGGCGGCGAACGAATGGCAGCCGCTGGATCGCTTCGATCTGGGCAATGCCGGTTTCCGCTATGCGGTGACGGATTTCTACCTGACCAACCCGATTGCGCGGGCATCTGCGCTGATGGGCGAATTGTCGGCGATGGCGGCTGCGCGAAGCGCGTCGCCGGATCTGGCTGCGGAATAAGAGGGAACGCGATGCGGCTTGGCCGGATCACAGCAGGCGTTGCAATCCCGGCTCTGGCCGCCCTGTCCGGCTGCAGCAATGCCGCCACGAATGGGGGGCTGGATGAGCGCCCGCAGCTCAAGCCCGCGACCTTGCCGGTTCAGCTTGAAGGGCCGACCGAGGACACCTCGATCCTCGCTGGCGTCTCCACGAATAGCGGCGAATTGCTGATTCTGGAAAACGACGGATCGGTGACGCGCACTCAGGTCGATTCGACCGAAGGACGGCAAGCGCTTCGGCAGTCGGAGGAGGAGATGCGCAGCCTCTCCGAGGTGCTGGTCGAAGATACGACGATCATTGTCGAGGATCTGCCCAAGCAACCGACCGCGCAGGAGGTTGCGCTGGAGGAATTCGCGGCGCGGCGGCAGTCAGCATTGCCCGCCAATATCGTTCCCGCACCGGAAGAAGCGTTTCTTTACAGCAATGTCCGGCCTGTCGCACGCGGCAAGGATGACAGCGGGGACATGTTCTCCGTGCTGGTGAATTTGCGTGAAGGGGTGGACGAAACAACCGCCTTTGCCTATGCCACCTGTACGCTGGCCGCGTGGTCAAGCCGCACCGATACGCCCTATGCGCGCCATATCAGGACGATGTCGGATAAGCGGCGCGGCGTGGTTGCGGTCGACTCGATTTTTGTGATGTCAGAGACCCTGCCGCTCGGTTTGCAGGTGATGGAACGAGAACAGACCTTGCAAGACTGCAAGGCGAACGGGATTCCCGCCCGGATTACGGCGGGGTCAGAAGAAGGGATGAGTGAGAATGGCTGAATTCTGGGCATCTCCGCTGGGTTACGCGATCATCATGCTTGGTCAGGGCCTTGCGATCATCGCCTTCGTGATGGGTTCGCTGATCTTCATGGTTTACGGCGACCGCAAGATCTGGGCGGCGGTCCAGATGCGGCGCGGGCCGAACGTGGTCGGACCGTGGGGGCTGCTTCAGACCTTCGCCGATGCGCTGAAATATGTCTGCAAGGAAATTGTCGTCCCGGCGGGTGCGGATAAATTCGTCTTTTTCCTTGCGCCTTTCCTGTCGATGACGCTGGCGCTTGTCGCCTTCGTTGCGGTGCCGTTCGGGCCGGGCTGGGTGATGGCGAATATCAATGTCGGCATCCTGTTCATCTTCGCCATGTCCTCGCTTGAGGTCTATGGCACGATCATGGGTGGCTGGGCGTCGAACTCCAAATATCCGTTCCTGGCTTCGCTGCGCTCTGCCTCGCAAATGATTTCCTATGAGGTCAGCATGGGTCTGATCATCATCGGGATCATCATCTCGGCCGGGTCGATGAACCTGTCGCAGATCGTGGAATCCCAGCGTGGGGCCGGGCTGCTGAGCTGGTACTGGCTGCCGCATCTGCCGATGCTGGTGCTGTTCTTTGTCTCGGCGCTGGCAGAGACCAACCGCCCGCCTTTCGATCTGGCGGAAGCGGAATCCGAACTCGTGGCCGGTCACATGGTCGAATATTCCTCGACCCCGTATCTGCTGTTCATGGCGGGGGAATATATCGCCATCTTCCTGATGTGCGCCCTGATCTCCGTCCTGTTCTTCGGCGGCTGGCTGTCGCCGGTGCCGTTCCTGCCGGACGGGGTGCTGTGGATGGTCATCAAGATGTGGTTCTGGTTCTGGATGTTCTCGATGGTGAAGGCGATTGTGCCGCGCTACCGCTACGACCAGCTCATGCGGATCGGCTGGAAGGTTTTCCTTCCGCTGTCGCTCGGCTGGGTCGTGCTGATCGCGATCTTCGCCCGTTATGAAGTGCTTGGCGGGTTCTGGGCCCGCGCAGCGACAGGAGGTTGACGGATATGTCGGAGCAAACCATCGCAAGCGCGCTTGCGAAAGCCAGCGAGACCGACAAGGCCGAATTCGCGCATTATCTGGCGGATCACGCATTGCAGAGCAGCGATGCGGCGCAGGTCCGCGCGCTTGTCGCCGCGTTTGACCGTTTTGTCGCCGAACGTCTGAAGGAGCGCTGAGAATGGCTTTCGATCTTGCCCGCGCAACCAAGTATTTCCTGCTGTGGGACTTCATCAAGGGGTTTGGTCTGGGGGTGAAGTATTTCGTCGCGCCCAAGGAAACCATCAACTACCCGCATGAAAAAGGCCCGCTCAGCCCGCGTTTCCGTGGCGAACATGCGCTGCGCCGCTACCCTTCCGGGGAAGAGCGCTGCATCGCCTGCAAGCTGTGCGAGGCGATCTGCCCGGCTCAGGCGATCACGATCGATGCCGAGCCGCGCGAGGATGGCAGCCGCCGGACGACGCGCTACGACATCGACATGACCAAGTGCATCTATTGCGGTTTCTGTCAGGAAGCCTGCCCGGTCGATGCCATTGTCGAAGGCCCGAATTTCGAGTTCGCCACCGAAACCCGCGAAGAGCTGTTCTACGACAAGGACAAGCTGCTTGAGAACGGCGCTCGCTGGGAGGCCGAAATTGCCCGTAACCTTGCGATGGATGCGCCGTACAGATGAGTGATGCATTTAACCGCCTGTTTCAGCAGATGCTCCAGTCCGGGCAGGAGATGGCGCAAGCCTTCAATCCGGCGATGGAACATGTCGACACCCGTGCCTTTGAAAAACTGGTTCCGACCATGCCGGCGGATATGCTGGAAATGTGGTTCGGCAAGACCTTCAACCGCGAGGGGCTGGACGCCAAGACCCGGCTTCTGCTGACCATCGGGGCGATCACCGTTCAGGGTGCATTGGCCGAGCCGCAATTGCGCATGACCATTCGTCAGGCGCTCGCGGCGGGTGCGACCAAGCGCGAGATTGCGGAGACGATTTATCAGATGAGCATGTTCGCCGGGCTTCCCGCCATGCAGAAGGCACTGGAGATCGCCTCCAGCGTCTATGAAGAGGAGGACAAGGAATGACGGTTTTCGCATTCTATCTGTTCGCTGTCGTGGCGTGCTGGGCCGGTTTCATGGTTGTGATTTCGAAGAACCCCGTCCACTCGGTCCTCTGGCTTATCCTGACTTTCCTCTGTGCCGCGGGGCTGTTCGTGCTTCAGGGGGCGGAGTTCGTCGCCATGCTGCTGCTGATCGTCTATGTCGGCGCGGTCGCGGTGCTGTTCCTGTTCGTCGTGATGATGCTCGACGTGGACTTCGCGGAGTTGAAGGGGGAACTGGCGCGGTTCCTGCCGCTCGGTCTGGTCATCGCGCTTGCGCTGCTGACCGTGCTGGGGATGAGCGTGACGGGCTGGCAGTCTGCCGATGGCGCCGCCGCCAATCTGGCCGCGCCGATGGCGGCGAATACGGAAAACACGAACTCCATCGGGCTGGTGCTCTATGACCGCTATTTCCTGGCCTTCCAGCTTGCCGGACTGGTGCTGCTGGTGGCGATGATCGGCGCGATTGTTCTGACCCTGCGGCATCGCCGCGACGTGAAGCGTCAGAACGTGCTGAAACAGATGTGGACGGACCCGAAAAAGCAGGTCGAACTGCGGGACGTCGAGCCGGGGCAGGGGCTTTGAACGCGGGTGGATGGGTCGCCGTTGCCGTCGGGATAGCGACGGCGGTTCTGGTGGCGAATGGATATTTCAGCGGGTGAAAAACCCGAAGGGACAGAAACGATGATCGGATTGACACATTATCTGGTGGTGGGGGCGATACTGTTCGTCACCGGCATCTTTGGCATCTTCGTGAACCGCAAGAACGTCATCGTCATCCTCATGTCGATCGAACTCATGCTGCTGGCCGTGAACATGAACTTCGTCGCCTTCTCGGCGCATCTGGGTGACCTGAACGGGCAGGTCTTTACCCTGTTCGTGCTGACGGTCGCGGCGGCGGAGGCGGCCATCGGGCTTGCGATCCTCGTGGTGTTCTTCCGCAACCGCGGCACCATTGCCGTCGAAGACGTCAACGTGATGAAGGGCTGAACCTATGGCAAAGATCATCCTGTTTGCGCCGCTGATCGGTGCGTTGATCGCCGGGTTCGGCTGGCGTCTGATCGGCGAGAAGGCGGCGCAGTATCTGACGACCGGCATCTTGTTCCTGTGCTGTCTGCTGTCCTGGATCGTCTTTCTGGGCTTTGACGGCCAGACCCAGCATATCCCGGTCATGGACTGGGTGGTGTCGGGTGATTTCACCTCTGCCTGGGCGATCCGTCTGGACCGGCTGACGGCGATCATGCTGATCGTGGTGACGACGGTGTCGGCGCTCGTCCATCTCTACTCGATGGGTTACATGGCCCATGACGAGAACTTCACCGAGAAAGAGAACTACAAGGCGCGGTTCTTCGCCTATCTGTCCTTCTTCACCTTCGCCATGCTGATGCTGGTGACCGCCGATAACCTCTTGCAGATGTTCTTCGGCTGGGAGGGCGTCGGCGTCGCCTCCTATCTGCTGATCGGTTTCTACTACAAGAAGCCAAGCGCGGGCGCCGCTGCGATGAAGGCGTTCATCGTCAACCGGGTCGGGGATTTTGGCTTCCTGCTGGGGATCTTCGGGCTGTGGTGGCTGACCGGAACTGTGGTCTTTGACGAGATTTTCGCGCAGGTGCCGGAGATCGCTGACACCAGCGTGCGTTTCCTCTGGACCGACTGGAATGCGGCCAACCTGCTGGGCATCCTGCTGTTCATCGGTGCCATGGGCAAGTCGGCGCAGCTTTTCCTTCACACATGGTTGCCTGACGCGATGGAAGGCCCGACGCCGGTTTCCGCTCTGATCCACGCCGCGACGATGGTGACGGCGGGCGTGTTCCTCGTCTGCCGCATGTCGCCGCTTTATGAATTCGCGCCCGATGCGAAGCTGTTCATCACCATTATCGGCGCAAGCACCGCGTTCTTCGCGGCGACCGTCGGTCTGGTGCAGAACGACATCAAGCGGGTGATCGCGTATTCGACCTGCTCGCAGCTCGGCTATATGTTCGTGGCGGCGGGTGTTGGCGTCTATTCCGCCGCTATGTTCCATCTGCTGACGCATGCTTTCTTCAAGGCGATGCTGTTCCTCGGTGCCGGTTCGGTCATCCACGCGATGCATCACGAACAGGACATGCGGAACTATGGCGGGCTGCGGAAAAAGATCCCGCTGACCTTCTGGGCAATGATGATCGGCACGCTGGCGATTACCGGGGTCGGTATTCCGCTGACGACCATCGGCTTTGCGGGCTTCCTGTCAAAGGACGCGATTATTGAAAGCGCCTATGTCGGCAATCAGTTCGGTTTCTGGGCGCTGGTCATCGCAGCGGGCTTCACCAGCTTCTACAGCTGGCGGCTGATGTTCCTGACCTTCTACGGCGAACCGCGCGGCGACAAGCACACCCATGACCACGCCCATGAATCGCCGCGCGTGATGACCGTGCCCTTGGGCGTTCTGGCGGTCGGCGCGATCCTTGCCGGGATGGTCTGGTATGGCGATTTCTTCGGTGACCGGGTGAACAGCTTCTTCCATATGGGCGGCGCAGAGGCCGAGGCCACGACGGAAGAAACCGCGTCGGGCGAAGATGCTGCGGCAGAAGGTGGCGAAGAAACCGCCGCTGTGACCGAAGAACATGCCGCGCCGGGTTATGTGAATACCGATGTGCCGGCGCCCGTAGGCGGGGCAATCTACATGCACCCGGACAACCACGTCATGCATGACGCGCATTATGTGCCGAAATGGGTGAAAGTGTCGCCCTTCATCGCGATGCTGATCGGCTTGTTCACGGCCTTCATGATGTATATCCGCTACCCCGACGCGCCGGCGAAACTTGCCGCGACGCAAAGGCCGCTCTATGAGTTCCTGCTGAACAAATGGTATTTCGACGAGATTTACGACTATGTCTTCGTGCGGCCGGCGCGCTGGCTCGGCCGTTCGCTCTGGCAAGGGGGCGATGGCAGGGTGATCGACGGTGCCATCAACGGGATTGCCATGGGGCTGATCCCGCGGCTGACGCGCTTCGCCGGGCGCATGCAGTCGGGCTATCTGTTCCACTACGCGCTGGCGATGGTGCTTGGCATTCTGGGGCTTCTGATCTGGGTCATGGCGCGGGGGAGTATGTGAGATGAACAATATCCTCTCCATCATCACCTTCTTGCCGCTGGTCGCCGCCCTGATCCTCGCCATCTTCCTGCGGGGTGACGATCAGGCATCGCGGATGAACGCGAAATGGCTGGCGCTGATCGCGACCACGGCGACATTCGTGATCTCGCTGACCGTGCTGTTCGGGTTCGATCCCGGCAATACCGACTTCCAGTTCGTCGAGAACCGCAACTGGATCCTGGGCCTGCGCTACAAGATGGGCGTCGACGGGATCTCCGTCCTGTTCGTCATGCTGACCACCTTCCTGATGCCGCTGACGATCCTGTCGACCTGGGACGTTCAGACCCGCGTCAAGGAATACATGATCGCCTTCCTTGCGCTTGAAGGGCTGATGATCGGCGTGTTCACCGCGCTCGACCTGATCCTGTTCTACCTGTTCTTCGAGGCCGGGCTGATCCCGATGTTCCTCATCATCGGCATCTGGGGTGGCAAGAACCGCATCTACGCGGCGTTCAAGTTCTTCCTTTATACCTTCCTCGGCTCGGTGCTGATGCTGGTTGCGATGGTGACCATGTATCGCGCGGCTGGCACCACGGATATCGTGCAGCTTCTCGCGTTCGACTTCTCGACGGAACCGCTGCATTTCCTCGGCTGGACGATCTTTGGCGGGTTGCAAACGCTGCTGTTCCTGGCCTTTTTCGCCAGCTTCGCGGTGAAAATGCCGATGTGGCCGGTCCATACCTGGCTGCCCGACGCGCACGTCCAGGCACCCACGGCGGGCTCGGTCGTGCTGGCGGCGGTGCTGCTGAAAATGGGCGGCTATGGCTTCCTGCGCTTTTCGCTGCCGATGTTCCCGGTCGCCTCCGAGATTTTCCAGCCGGTGGTGTTCTGGCTGTCGGCGATTGCCATTGTCTACACCTCGCTGGTGGCGCTGGCGCAGTCGGATATGAAGAAGCTGATCGCCTATAGCTCGGTCGCCCATATGGGTTACGTCACCATGGGTATCTTCGCGGCCAATCAGGTCGGCGTGGACGGCGCGATTTTCCAGATGCTGTCGCACGGCTTTATCTCCGGCGCGCTGTTCCTGCTGGTTGGCGTGATCTATGACCGCATGCACACACGCGAGATCGACGCCTATGGCGGGCTGGTCAACCGGATGCCGAAATATGCGCTGGTCTTCATGTTCTTTACGATGGCCAATGTCGGGCTTCCGGGCACTTCGGGCTTTGTGGGCGAGTTCCTGACACTGCTCGGTACGTTCCGCGAAAATACCTGGGTCGGGCTTGTGGCCACGACCGGGGTGATTTTCTCCGCCGCCTATGCGCTTTGGCTCTATCGCCGGGTGACGCTTGGCGCGCTGATCAAGGAAAGCCTCAAATCGATTACCGACATGAACCCGCGTGAACGCTGGATTTTCGTGCCGCTGATCGTCATGACATTGTGGCTTGGCATCTATCCGCGCGTGGTGACGGATATCACCGGACCCAGCGTCGCGGCCTTGCTGAACGACCATGACGAGGCGGTTGCGAATATGCCGGACGATCCGGCCGCCTATCGCGTGGTTGAAGCCGCCGCAGGGGCCGAAACCGCCCAGGCAGAACACTGAGAGGACCGGACATGACGTCACTCGATTTCACGATCATCATGCCGGAAATCCTGCTCGCGGCATATGCTTTGCTGGCGCTGCTGGCCGGGGCTTATCTGGGCAAGGACGCGATAGCGCGGCTGCTTCTCTGGACCACGGTTGCAGTGTTTCTTCTCCTCGCATTCTTTGTCGAGGTTGGCGCCACGCCGGAAGGGGTCGCCTTCTACGGGATGTTCGTCTCGGATCAGTTCGCGCGCTTCTGCAAGATCCTGATCCTCGTATCGGCTGCTGCTGTCATGGCGATGAGTGCCGATTATCTCGACCGTCGCGGAATGCTGCGGTTCGAGTTTCCGATCCTGATCTCGCTGGCGGTATGCGGGATGATGGTCATGGTCTCGGCGCGCGACCTGCTGACGCTTTATCTCGGTCTCGAACTGCAATCGCTGTCGCTTTATGTGGTGGCTGCGATGCGCCGGGATTCGGTCAAGTCGTCTGAGGCGGGGCTGAAATATTTCGTGCTCGGCTCGCTCAGCTCCGGCCTGCTGCTCTACGGGGTGTCGCTGATCTACGGCTTTGCGGGCACGACCGGATTTGCGGGCATTATCGATGTGGTGCAGGGCGGTGCCTTGCCGGTCGGGCTGCTCTTCGGGATGGTCTTTGTGATCGTCGGCCTGGCCTTCAAGGTCAGCGCGGTGCCGTTCCATATGTGGACACCTGACGTCTACGAGGGCTCGCCCACGCCGGTCACGGCATTCTTTGCCACGGCACCCAAGGTCGCGGCGATGGCGCTGCTGGCCCGCGTCCTGACCGATGCGTTCGGGCGCGTGCCGGGCGATTGGGGGCAGATCCTCGCGGTGCTGGCGCTTCTGTCGATGTTCCTCGGCTCAATCGCCGGGATCGGGCAGACCAATATCAAACGCCTGATGGCCTATTCCTCGATCGCACATATGGGGTTTGCGCTTGTCGGTCTGGCAGCGGGGACCGCGATCGGTGTGCAGGCGATGCTGCTGTATATGGCGATCTATGCGGTCATGAATATCGGCGTCTTTGCGTGGATCCTCTCACTGCAACGTGACGGGGAGCCGGTCGCTGATCTGGCCGGACTGCATCAATTCGCCAAGGCCGAGCCGGTCAAGGCGATGGCGGTGCTGATCCTGTTCTTCAGCCTCGCAGGCGTTCCGCCGATGCTGGGCTTCTTCGCCAAGCTGGGCGTTCTGAACGCGGCAGTCGATGCGGGGATGACGTGGCTGGCGATTGCGGGCGTGATCGCGTCGGTTATCGGGGCGTTCTACTACCTGCGGATCATCTATTACATGTATTTCGGCAATGATATCGAGCCGGTGCGCAGCCGCATGGGCGGGGTGTCCTACGGGCTGCTGGTGGTTTCGGCAGCTGCCGTGCTGCTCGGTTCGGTGAGCATGCTGGGTGTGGACCGCGCAGCGGGGCGCGCTGCCGATGCCCTGATGGTGATCGAGGACGCGCCTGCCGGGGCGAATGTGACTGCGGAAGCGGCGCAACAAGTTGAGTGAATCCGCGACATGGCCAGACGGGGTTTCGCGGCATATCCTGCCGCGCTGCCCCTCGACCAACGCCGAGGCATTGCGCCTTGCGCCGAAGCTCAGCGGCCCTGCCTGGGTTCTGACCCATGATCAATATGAAGGCCGGGGCCGCCGAGGCCGTGCATGGGCGATGCCGAAGGGAAACTTTGCAGCCTCGCTCGCCCTGAAACCGCAAGGCGATGCAGGGCAGGCGGCGCAATATTCCTTCGTCGCGGCGCTGGCGCTTTACGACGCATTGGGTCAGGCCGCCGGTCCCGCTGTCAGGCTGGCGTTGAAATGGCCGAATGACGTGCTGCTGAATGGCGGCAAAATTGCAGGCATCCTGCTTGAAAGCTCGGGGCATGGCGGTCGTGTGGATGTCCTTGCCATCGGCATGGGTGTCAATCTCGCCGCCGCGCCACCGACAGATCCGAACGCCGCCTTCGCGCCGGTCAGCGTTTACGAAGAATCCGGAATGAAGATTGGCCCGGAGGAATTTCTGGATATTCTCGCCCCCGCATTCGCCGCCTGGGAGGCCCGCTTGCTGAACGAAGGTTTCGGCCCGATCCGGGACGCATTCATGGCCCGTGCGGCGCGTCTTGGCGAAACCATCACGGCGCGCACCGGCACGGCGGAGTTCACCGGGCGGTTCGAAGGCATCGACGATGCCGGCTCGCTTATCCTGATAACCGCCGCTGGCCGCCAGACGGTCCCGGCCGCAGATGTGTTCTTCTGATGCTGCTTTGTATCGATACCGGCAATACCAATACCGTTTTCTCCATCTGGGATGGTGAGCGTTTCCTGTCCCATTGGCGGATCGCGACGGATCACACCCGCACGGCGGATGAATATTACGTCTGGCTGGAGACACTGATCTCGCTGACGCATTTCGAGCTGGATATCGACCGCTGCATCATCTCGTCCACGGTGCCGCGCGTGGTGTTCAACCTGCGTGTGCTGTGCAACCGCTACTTCAACACCCGTCCGCTGGTCGTCGGCAAGCCCGACTGCCTGCTGCCCGCCGAACCGCAGGTCGATCCCGGTGCCTCGGCGGGGCCGGATCGCATCGTGAATGCATGGGCGGCCTATGACCGGCATGGCGGCGATCTGATCGTGGTCGACTTCGGCACCGCCACCACATTCGACGTGGCCGGAGCTGACGGCGCCTATATTGGCGGGGTGATCGCCCCCGGCGTCAATCTCAGCCTTGAGGCGCTGCATATGGGGGCGGCGAACCTGCCCCATGTCGACGTGACCAAACCTGCGCGGGCCATCGGCACTAACACCGTCGCCTGCATCCAGTCCGGCATCTTCTGGGGCTATATCGGCCTTGTCGAGCGGATCATCCGCCAGATCCGTGACGAGCGCGGACTGGAAATGAAAGTCATTGCCACCGGCGGGCTTGCGCCGTTGTTTGAGCAGGGTACGGATGTCTTTGACAGCGTGGAAGACGATCTGACCGTTCACGGGCTGCGGCTCATTTACGATTATAACAAGGAGGCCGGAAATGTCTGACCGACTGATCTATCTGCCGCTCGGCGGCGCGGGCGAAATCGGCATGAACGCCTATGTTTTCGGCTATGGTCCCAAGGGGAAAGAGCGGCTGATTATCGTCGATCTGGGCGTGACCTTCGGCGATATGGACAGCACGCCGGGCGTCGATCTGATCATGGCGGACACGGCATGGCTTCAGGCCAACAAGAACCGGATCGAGGCGATCTTCATCACCCATGCGCATGAGGACCATGTCGGCGCATTGGGACTTCTTTGGGACCGGCTGGAAGTGCCGGTGCATTGCCGGAAATTCACCGGCACGCTCGCGCGGATGAAGATGGAGGAGCGCGGCCTGCCCACGGACGCGATCCGCATTCACGAACCGCGCCCGAACGTGATCGAGGCGGGGCCGTTCAAGGTGCAGTTTGTCCCGATCAGCCACTCCATCCCCGAAAGCTCGGCCCTGCTGATCGACACGCCGGCGGGCCGGATTGTCCATACCGGCGATTTCAAGCTGGACGGCACACCGGGCGTGGGCGAGCCTTTCGATCCGAAGCTATGGCACGACATCGCCCGCGAAGATGGCGGTGTGAAGGTGCTGACCTGCGATTCAACCAACGTGTTCAGCCCCCATCCCGGCCGGTCGGAGGCGCTGCTGGCCAATCCGCTGCTCGATTTCGTGATGTCGCAGCCGAATATGGTCGTCGCGACGACCTTTGCCTCAAACGTGGCGCGGGTGAAAACGCTGGCGGAGGCGGGGGTGGCCGCGGACCGGCAGATCTGTCTTCTGGGCCGTTCGATGCGGCGCATGGTACAGGTCGCGACGGAAACCGGCGTGTTGAGTGATTTCCCGAACACGATCAGCCCGGAAGACGCCGCCGATCTGCCCCGCAACAAGGTGATGCTGATCGTGACCGGCAGCCAGGGCGAACGGCGCGCGGCAACCGCGCAGCTCGCGCGCGGTTCCTATCTGGGGATCCGGCTGAAGGAAGGCGACAGCTTCCTGTTCAGCTCGCGCATCATTCCGGGCAATGAACGCGGCGTGATCCGCAATATGAACCAGTTTTCCGAAATCGGCGTCGATGTCTATGACGCTGACGACGGCACCTATCACGTCTCCGGCCACGCCAACCGCCCCGATCTGGAGGCGATCCACGATCTGATCAAACCGCAAATCCTGATCCCGATGCATGGCGAGCATATGCATCTGCGCGAACATGCCGAGATCGGGCGGTCGAAGGGGCTTTCATCGATCGTCGCCACAAATGGCACGATGGTCGACATCACCGGCGATACGCCCCAGATCGTCGATGAGGTCGAAAACGGGCGCATCTATCTGGATGGCAGCGTGCTGATCGGCGCCATGGACGGCGTGGTCCGTGACCGTATCCGCATGGCGCTGAACGGTCACGCAATGGTCAGTGTGATTGTCGATGAAAACGACAACCCGTTCCCGGATGCCTGGGTGGAACCTATGGGCCTGCCGGAAACCGGCCGCTCCAACCAGCCGGTCGCACAGATGGTCGAGGCCGAATTGTCAGAGTTTCTGGAAAAAGCTGACGCCAAGACCGTCGCTGACGACCAGAAGCTGGAAGAGGCGGTGCGCAAGATCACCCGTCAGGTCGCAATGGAAGAGATCGGCAAGAAACCCGAGGTGACCGTCATTATCAGCCGCCTCGCACCGTAATCCCGCTGCGCCGCCTGCCCGTAGCTCACCGGATGGCTTGACGGGGGCGGTTGCGCTTGCCAAATGCTCCGCCCATGTCAGAGAAGCCTTTCGACCCGAACCCGCCCCGCCGGAATTTCTACGGCAGACGCCACGGCAAGACGCTGCGGCAGAGCCAGAAGACCTATCTGACCGAAGATCTCGGCCCGCTGCGCCCCCGTGGCATCAGCGCTCAGGAAAACCCGGGCCGGGTGCAAATCGACCCGGCGGACATCTTCGGTGACGACCGCCCGGTCTGGCTGGAGATCGGCTTTGGCGGCGGCGAACATATGGTCCATATGGCGGAAGCCTATCCCGAAATCGGCATAATCGGCTGCGAACCCTTCATCAACGGGGTGGCAATGCTGGTCGGCAAGATCAAGGCAGCGGGGGTTGGCAATGTCAGTGTTCATCCGGGCGATGCGCGAGACCTGATGGACGTCCTGCCGGAAGCCTCGATAGCAAAGGCGTTTCTGAATTACCCAGACCCCTGGCCAAAGAAACGCCACCATCGCCGCCGCTTCGTAACGCCGGAACATCTTCTGCCCCTGCATCGCGTCATGGCGGCGGGCGCGGAGTTTCGTGTTGCCACTGACATCCCCTCCTATGTCCGTCAGACGCTGGAGGAGGTTCCCAAGGCGGGTTTCACACTGGAAAGCCTGCGCGCCGGGGCGTGGCCCGATTGGCCTTCGACCCGCTACGAACAAAAGGCCCTTCGCGAGCGCCGCACGCCGACCTATCTGTCGTTTCGCAGGCTCTGATCTCTCGAAAGCGGATATTTGAACCAGGCTGAAGATCGGCGTCCTGCCGCGGCGGCCCCGAAAGGCGGTCGGGCAGGACGCTTTCACCCTGGACGGTCATCGGCGTCCCCGCCTGTACCGTGAGACCGGAATAACGCGAAGCCCTTTCAGCCTGGTTAAAATATCCCCGCCGGAGGCATTATTTCCGCTCGGCACGCTTGGCGGTGTCCCAGAGCGCATCCATCTCCGCGAGGTTTGACTCTTCGGGGCGGCGGCCTTCTTCGCGCAAAGCTGCCTCGATGGCGCGAAAACGCCGGGTAAACTTGTCGTTGGCAGCGCGCAGCGCTTCTTCCGGGTCGATGTCCAGATGGCGCGCCAGATTGGCCATGACGAAGAGCAGGTCACCGAATTCCTCGGTCAGATGTTCGTGATCCTTGCCCTCGCGGGCTTCGACCAGCTCGGCGGTTTCTTCGGTGATTTTCTCCAGCACATCCCCGGCACCGGGCCAGTCAAAGCCCACACGCGCCGCGCGGTTCTGCAATTTCAATGCTCGTGTCAGCGCCGGCAGGCCAAGCGCCACACCGTCGAGGACGCCTTTTTCCGCCTTCTTCGCCCGCTCCGCCGCCTTGATCGTCTCCCAGTCCCGGACCTGCTGTGCCGCCGATTTGTCCCGCGATTCGTCGCCGAAGACATGCGGGTGCCGGTCGATCAGCTTGTCGGAGATCTTTGCCGCGACATCGGCAAATCCGAACATGTTTTTTTCTTCAGCCATTTGCGCATGAAACACGACCTGAAGCAGCAGATCGCCCAGCTCGCCGGGAAATTCGTCCCAGGCCTCGCGGGTGATGGTGTCGGCGACCTCATAGGCCTCCTCGATCGTGTAGGGCGCGATTGAGGCGAAATCCTGCTCGATATCCCACGGGCATCCCTTATCCGGGTCGCGCAATGAGGCCATAATGCCGATCAGGCGAGCGATTTCGGTCTGGTTGCGGTCCGGTGCAGGGGCGGTCATGGCGTTCTCCTTCGACGGCCAAGCCGTGCCACAGCGTCGCGTCTGAGTCCATCTTCCGCTTCCTTGCCATCTGCCGCTGCGAAGATTAGGTTGCGCGGCAATTCCGGGGCTATGCGTCCCGCCCATCCGAGAGGTCCGATTATGTTTGTCACTCCCGCCTATGCACAGGCCGCCGGCGGCGGCGCAGGCGCTATTGCCCAGTTCATCCCGCTGATCCTGATCTTCGTGATCATGTATTTCCTGATTCTGCGTCCGCAGCAGAAGCGGATGAAGGAACACCGGACCATGATCGAGGCGCTGAAGCGGGGCGATCAGGTCGTCACCCAGGGCGGCATGATCGGCAAGGTGACGGATGTCAAAGACGATGAGGTCACGGTTGAGGTCGCACAGGGCGTCAAGGTGCGCGTGGTCCGCAGCACCATTGCTCAGGTGCTGAGCAAGACCGCCCCCGTCGCCGCGAATTCCTGAGGCTTTCTAAGGCTCTGACGTCATGCTGGACATCCCGCTCTGGAAACGCGTCCTGATTCTGGGCGTGGTGGTTATCGGCCTGATCTGGGCGATGCCGAATATGTTCTACGGAAGGGTCGAGGCCCATAACGATGCCGTAGCTGCCGCTGAAAAGGCAGGCTTTGCCACCGAGGAGCAGGAGGCGGCGATTGATCTCTGGCCCGACTGGCTGCCAAGCGGGCTGGTCAATCTCGGCCTCGATCTGCGCGGCGGCGCGCATCTTCTGGCCGAAGTTCATGTCGAGGATGTCTATAAATCCCGTATGGATTCGCTGTGGCCCGAATTGCGGCGCGCCCTGGCCGAGGAGCGTGAGGTGATCGGTGCCGTGCGCCGCGTCGAGGGGCCTGAGGATCAGCTTCATGTCGAGATCGAAAATCCCGACCAGATGGCACGTGCGGTTGAGATTGCGCGCGGTCTTGCGTCGCCGATCGTGACGCTCAGCGGGGCAGGGCAGTCTGATCTGGATATTACCGCGTCGGGAAATACGCTGATCGTTCAGCTTTCGGACGCCGAGAAAGCCGCCACCGACACCCGTACCATTCAGCAGTCGCTGGAGATCGTCCGACGCCGCGTGGATGAGGTCGGTACGCGTGAGCCGACGATTCAGCGGCAGGGCTCCGACAGGATCCTGATTCAGGTGCCGGGGATCGGTTCCGCGGCCGAGCTGAAAGAGCTCATCGGCACCACGGCGCAGCTGACCTTTAACCCGGTGATCGGGCGCGGCACCGACCCCGATGCCCGTGCCGGGATCGGGAATATCGTGCTGCCCTCGCAGAATGAGGAAGGTGTTTATTACACCGTCGAGGAGGCGCCGGTCGTGACCGGCGAAGAATTGACGGACGCCTCCCCCAGCTTCGACCAGAACGGCCAGCCGGCAGTGGATTTCCGGTTCAACCCGTCGGGGGCGCGGAAATTCGGGGCCTATACCGCCGAGAATATCGGCCAGCCCTTCGCCATCGTGCTGGATAACGAAGTGATCTCGGCTCCTGTCATCCGCGATGCCATCACCACCGGGTCGGGGCAGATTTCCGGCTCTATGGATGTGGCGGAATCGACCCAGCTTGCAGTGTTGCTGCGTGCCGGGGCACTGCCTGCGGAACTGACCTTCCTTGAGGAACGGACCATCGGACCGGAGCTTGGGCAGGACAGTATCGACGCGGGCAAGCTGGCCTCCATCGTCGCGATTGTCGGTGTCGTCGCCTATGTCGTGGCGAGCTACGGTATTTTCGGCGTGTTCGCCTCCGTTGCGGTCATCATGAACGTGGTGCTGCTGCTTGCGCTGATGTCCGCCATTGGCGCGACGCTGACGCTGCCGGGCATTGCCGGGATCGTGTTGACCGTCGGCACGGCGGTTGACGCCAACGTCATCATCTTCGAGCGTATTCGTGAGGAGTTGCGAAAGGGCAAACGTGTGGTGTCCGCCGTCGATACCGGCTTCCGCGAAGCCATGTCGGCGATTATCGACGCCAACGTGACCACCTTCATCGCCGGTCTGGTGATGTTCTTCCTCGGCTCCGGCCCGGTGAAGGGCTTCGCTGTGACGCTGACCATCGGGCTTGCGACCTCGGTCTTCACCGCGATCTACTTCACCCGTCTGCTGATCGTCGTCTGGCTGGAGCGTCGGCGGCCCAAAGAACTGGTTCTGTAAGGGGGCTTGATATGGCATTCCGTCTGAAACTCGTCCCTGACGAAACGAATATCAACTTTTTCCGCTGGCAGAGATATACGTTCGGCCTGTCGGCGGTCCTGATGGTGATCTCCGTCATTCTGCTGCTGACAATGGGGCTGAATTTCGGGATTGATTTCCGCGGCGGCACCACGATCCGCACGGAAAGCAGCACGGCCTTCGATGTGGCCGACTACCGGGCCGCCCTGACCGAGGTTGAAGGAATCGGGGATGTCTCCATCACCGAGGTTTTCGATCCCACCTATGGGGAGGATCGCCACGTCGCGCAGGTGCGCATTGGTGCGACCGATGACACCGAGGCGATGACGCCGGAACAGATCGATGCCGTTGAGGCGGCGCTGACCGAAATCGATCCCAACGTGAAATTCGTCGCGGTCGAATCGGTCGGCCCGAAAGTTTCGTCGGAGCTTATCAAAACCGCCGTCTATGCGATTTTGGCGGCGTCTGCGGGGATCCTGCTCTATATCTGGTTGCGATTTGAATGGCAGTTCGCTGTCGGCGGCGTGGTGGCCATCATCCATGACGTGCTGCTGACGATGGGGATATTCTCGGCGCTGCAAATGCGTTTCGATTTGTCGACGATTGCGGCGCTGCTGACCATTCTGGGCTACTCGATCAACGATACTGTCGTGGTGTTTGACCGCCTGCGTGAAAATCTGGTCAGGTACAAGACCATGCCGCTGATCGAGGTGATGAACCTGACGGTGAACGAAACCCTGTCCCGGACATTGATGACGGCTTTGACGACGGCGATTGCGCTGCTTGCGCTGTTCATCCTGGGCGGTGACGTGATCCGTGGCTTTGTCTTCGCAATGCTCTGGGGCGTGGTCGTGGGGACGTATTCCTCGATTTATGTCGCCAAGAACATCGTTCTGTGGCTCGGCGTCAAACGTGACTGGTCGAAGCCGGACCCGGACAAGCTGCCCGATCAGTTCACCGAAGCGCCCTGATGCAACTGACCGAGGCACAATTCCCGAAAGAATCACTGCCAATCGACGGTTATGGCAGCGGGTTCTTCCGGGTGGCGGGCCAGGTTTTCGATGGCGGGGTTGTCGTGGCCAGCGGCGTTGGCGTAACGGCGTGGTCGGGACTTGAGGACCATGCGCCGCTGATGGCGCTCGCGGGCCATGTCGATGTGCTGTTCCTTGGCATGGGTGCCGACATCGCCGTGCCGCCGCGCGATCTGATCGAGGCGCTTGACGCAAAGGGTATCATGGCCGAACCGATGGCCTCCCCTTCCGCCGCGCGCAGCTATAATGTTCTTTTGGCAGAGGGTCGGCGCGTCGGCTGCGCCCTGCTGCCGGTATGAGCCTGCTCAGCGTCCATGATCTCGCCGTATCGCGGGGCGGGATGCGGGCGGTTGAGGGCGTCAGCTTCTCCCTCGCCGCCGGTGAGGCGCTGATCCTGCGGGGGCCGAACGGGATCGGCAAGACCACGTTGCTCAGGACCGTGGCCGGGCTTCAGCCGCCCGTGACCGGGCGGATCGAGGCTGCGCCGGATGCGATCGCCTATGCCGCCCATGCTGACGGGCTGAAAGCGGCGCTGACGGTGACGGAAAATCTGCATTTCTGGGCGCGGATATTCGGGCGCAGCGATGTCGAACAGGCCATCACGACGATGAACCTTGCCGAGCTTCGCGACCGTCCCGCCGGGGCACTCTCGGCTGGTCAGAAGCGCCGGCTGGGGCTGGCGCGGCTGCTGGTCACGGGGCGTCCGGTCTGGGTGCTGGATGAACCGACAGTCTCGCTCGACGCCGCCTCCGTGGCGCTGTTTGCGGGCGCGGTCCGGGCGCATCTGGGGCAGGGCGGTGCGGCGCTGATGGCGACGCATATCGATCTGGGTCTGCCCGAAGCGGAGATCCTCGATCTGGCGCCCTACAAGGCCAAACCCCCGACGCAAGGAACCGCCCCTGCCGGGTTCAACGAGGCGTTTGGCTGATGATCGCGCTTCTCATCCGGGACATGAACCTTGCCACACGCGCGGGCGGCGGCTTCGGCCTCGGCCTCGCCTTTTTCCTGATCACCTGCACGCTGGTCCCCTTCGGCGTGGGGCCGGAGGGCGATGTCCTGTCCAGTATCGCGCCCGGCATCCTCTGGGTCGGTGCGCTGCTCTCCTGCCTGTTGTCGCTCGACCGGATCTTCGCGCTCGACCATGAGGACGGATCGCTCGATCTTCTCGCCACGGCGCCGATCCCGCTGGAAGGCGCCGTCGCGATCAAGGCCGCCGCCCACTGGATCACCACCGGTCTGCCGCTGACCATTGCAGCCCCGCTTTTCGGGCTGCTGCTGCAACTCCCCGCCGAGGCACGGGGACTGACGATCATCTCGCTGCTCATCGGCACCCCGGCGCTTTCCATGCTGGGGGCGTTCGGGGCGGCGGTCACGGTCGGGCTGCGCCGGGGCGGGCTTCTTCTGTCGCTGCTGGTGCTGCCGCTATATGTGCCGACGCTGATTTTCGGGGCCGAGGCGATCCGGCGCGGCGCGGCGGGCATGGACCCGACGACACCGCTGGTGTTCCTTGCCGCCATCACGCTGCTTACCTCCGCGCTCGTCCCTTTTGCGGCCGCTGCGGCATTACGTATCAATCTGCGGTAAAGACTCCGTCACGCAAACCGCATAAACACTTCAACCGGACCCCGCCGCGCGCTAGGAACAGAGCCATGTCGATCTGGGAATATGCCAACCCCGTCAGATTCATGCAGACCTCGGGCAAGGTTTTGCCGTGGGTCGTGATCTGCGCTGCCGCAGCGATTGTCGTGGGTCTCGTCTGGGGCTTCCTGACGCCGCCCGACTATAAACAGGGCGCGACCGTCAAGATCATGTTCCTGCATGTCCCCTCGGCGCTGATCGCGATCAATTGCTGGCTGATGATGCTGGTGGCCTCGCTGATCTGGCTGATCCGGCGCCACCATGTCAGCGCGCTGGCCGCGAAGGCCGCAGCCCCGGTCGGCGCGGTCATGACGGTGATCGCGCTTGTCACCGGCGCAATCTGGGGCCAGCCGACCTGGGGGACGTGGTGGGAATGGGATCCGCGCCTGACCAGCTTCCTGATCCTGCTGCTGTTCTATTTCGGCTATATCGCCCTGTGGGAGGCGATTGACGATCCCGACAGCGCCGCCGATCTGACCAGCGTGGTCTGTCTGGTCGGTTCGGTCTTTGCCCTCCTGTCGCGCTATGCGGTCAATTTCTGGAACCAGGGGCTGCATCAGGGCGCGTCGCTGTCCGTCGCACCGGGGGAGCGGATGAGCGAGGTCTACCGATACCCGCTCTACCTCTCCATGCTCGGTTTTTTCCTGCTCTTCGTCGCGTTGCTGCTGATCCGCACCCGTACTGAAATCCGCATCCGCCGCACCGCGGCCCTGCAAGCGAGGGAGCTTCGCTCATGATCGAACTCGGCAGACATGCCGGCCCGGTGCTCTGGGCATGGGCGATCTCTCTGGCGCTTCTGGCGGCGATCATTGCCCAAAGCCTGATCCGCAATGCCCGCGCCCGCCGTGCGCTTGAGGCGCAGGAACGGCTCATGAAGGACCGAAAAGATGCGCATTAAGCCGCTTATGCTGATCCCGCCCTTGCTGTTTCTGGCGCTTGCTGCTGTTTTCATCTGGGGGCTGGGACGGGACGATCCGAATGCTCTGCCCTCCACCTTCGAGGGGCGTGAGGCCCCGGCGGTGCCGGAAACGACCCTGCCGGGCTACACGCAGCTCACGGACGAGATGCTGCGCGAACCGGGCGTGAAGCTGGTGAATTTCTGGGCAAGCTGGTGCCCGCCCTGCCGTGCCGAACATCCGACACTGATGGAGCTGTCGCAGCGCATGCCGGTCTATGGAGTCGATCTGAAGGATAACGAGGCCGACGCGCTGGAATTTCTCGGTAAGGATGGCAATCCGTTCCACGCCATCGCCACCGATCCGCGTGGCCGCACCGCAATCGACTGGGGCGTGACCGCGCCGCCGGAGACGTTCATCATCGATGGCGAAGGCCGCATCCTGTACCGTCACGCCGGCCCGCTGATCCGCGAGGATTACACCAACCGTTTCCTGCCCGAACTGGAAAAAGCCCTCGCCGCCGAATCCCCGTAGACCCCCGTAGGGTGCGCTTCAGCGCACCAAATCCAAACGCCCACCCCATCAAAACGGCACATCATCCGCAGCCCCGACCGGCTGCACATACCCTGCCTTGACGTTCTTGAACGCATCCCCGAACTGAATCGTCAGCGTGTCCTCGGCGATGCCCATCACCGTGCCTTCGCCGAATTTCGGGTGGCTGACCTTGTCACCGACGCTGAACCCCACGGCCTCGGCATCGATCACCGTTGCGGCGGGCGCGCGCGGTCTGGCCCGCATATCGCCGCGCGCCGCCATGCGCTTCCAGCCGGGTGAGTTATAGACATCCGCATGCGCCGCGCGGTTCTGCATGGCCGCGCCGAAATCCGTGCCAGCCGCGGCCGCCGCACCGCCATAGCCCTGACCGTAAAGGCCGGGCGCGGTCAGCACCTCCACATGTTTCTCCGGCAATTCGTCAATGAAGCGCGAGGGCAGGGAGCTTTGCCATTGCCCATACATCCGCCGGTTGCCCGCGAAAGAGATCGTCGCCAGTTTCTCCGCCCGCGTGATGCCGACATAGGCAAGGCGGCGCTCCTCCTCCAGCCCTTTCATGCCGTTTTCGTCCATGCTGCGCTGGCTGGGGAACAACCCGTCCTCCCAGCCGGGCAGGAACACGATGGGATATTCCAGCCCCTTCGCGGCGTGCAGGGTCATGATGGAAACGGCGTCCTGCGCCTCGTCATTGTCGCGGTCCATGACAAGCGCGACATGTTCCAGAAAGCCCTGAAGATTATCGAACTCCTCAAGCGCCTTCACCAGCTCCTTGAGATTCTCCAGCCGCCCCGGCGCATCGGGGGATTTGT
This sequence comes from Paracoccus sp. SCSIO 75233, assembly GCF_027912675.1. Taxonomy (NCBI): domain Bacteria; kingdom Pseudomonadati; phylum Pseudomonadota; class Alphaproteobacteria; order Rhodobacterales; family Paracoccaceae; genus Paracoccus; species Paracoccus sp. SCSIO 75233. The sequence goes on from NZ_CP115757.1 coordinate 456,326, forward strand.
CGTTCTGCCACATGGCGGTATAGCCGGTTTCGTCGAGTATCCGCTCCGCCAGTTGGACATGGTCCGCCGTCGAATCGAGCGCATCGGCATGGAACCGGCCCATTGCCTCGACAAACTCCCGCAGATTGGCCAGCCCCTTGCCGCCCAGAAGCCCGTTCGCCACCACCGATTGCGCCCCGATCAGCAGCGGCTCGCCCAGTTCCCGCGCCTCCGCCTGAATGGTCTGGACGGCCTTGTCGCCAAGCCCGCGCTTGGGCGTGTTCACGATCCGCTCAAACGCCAGATCGTCAGACGGCCCGACCGCCAGCCGGAAATATGCCATGGCGTCGCGGATTTCCTGCCGCTCATAGAAGCGGGGTCCGCCGATCACGCGGTAGGGCAGGCCGATGGTGAGGAACCGATCCTCGAACGCGCGCATCTGATGCGAGGCGCGCACGAGGATCGCCATGTCGTTCAAATCATGTTTGCCGACGCTGCGCCTTGTGCCGGAATGGAAATCCTCAATCTCTTCCCCGATCCAGCGGGCCTCCGCCTCGCTGTCCCAATGCCCGATCAGCCGGACCTGATGCCCGTCTGCGGCTTCCGTCCATAACGTCTTGCCGAGACGCCCCTTATTGGCCGTGATCAGCCCCGAGGCTGCGCCGAGAATATGCGGGGTGGAGCGGTAATTCTGCTCCAGCCGGATGACCTGCGCGCCGGGGAAATCCTGCTCGAACCGCAGGATATTTCCGACCTCGGCCCCCCGCCAGCCATAGATGGACTGATCGTCATCGCCCACGCAGCAGATATTGCGATGCGCCTGCGCCAGCAGCCGCAGCCACAGATATTGTGCGACATTGGTGTCCTGATACTCGTCAACGAGGATATAGCGGAAGCGCCGTTGCCATTGCTCCAGCAGGTCGGGATGGGCCTGAAACAGCGTCACGCAATGCAGCAGCAGGTCGCCGAAATCGACCGCGTTCAGCGCCAGCAGACGGTCCTGATAGGCGCGGTAAAGCTGCACCCCCTTGCCGTCGAAGCTGGCGCCTTCATTGCGGGAGACCTTGTCCGGGGTCAGCGCCCGGTTTTTCCATCCGTCGATCAGCCCGGCCAGTTGCCGCGCGGGCCATCGTTTCTCGTCGATATTCTCGGCGGCGATCAACTGTTTCAGCAGGCGGATCTGGTCGTCCGTGTCCAGAATGGTGAAGCTGGTCTTCAGATGCAGATTGCCGTGCCCGATCAGTTCTGCATGGCGGCGCAGGATTTTTACACTGACGCTGTGGAACGTGCCCAGCCACGGCATCCCCTCGACCGCCTCGCCCAGCAGGCGACCGATCCGGTTGCGCATCTCGCGCGCCGCCTTGTTGGTGAAGGTCACCGCGAGGATTTCACGCGGGAACGCCCGCCCGGTCGAGATCAGATGCGCGATCCGCGTGGTCAGCGCCCGCGTCTTGCCGGTGCCCGCCCCCGCGAGCATCAGCACCGGGCCATCCAGCGTCTCAACCGCCTTGCGCTGCGCATCGTTCAGCCCGTCCAGATAGGGCGGCGGGCCAGAGGGCATGCCAATGGCGCGCTGCGACAGGCTCAGCCGCTGCTCGGCCGCCTCCAACGGGTCTGAATCGTCATAATCGCTCATGCGGGCAGCATAAACGCAGATGCGCCGGAGGCAAAGGGGTGTTCATACAATGTTCCTGATCCGCAAGCGGTTTAATGACGGCAGCCCTTTTGCTCATGGTCTGCATCGTGAAACCAATATTGTGGGCGGGGCATGATTTTATCGTAGTTGACCCAACGGAAACCCGGTGCGGAACGTAAGAATATACCAAACCGGGCAGATTTTTCTTGAACGAAGTCAAAAATATGTTTTTGTTAACATATAGTTAGAAGTAATTTCTGATGTCGGCCTGTTTTTTGGGTTTTATCCTCCGCGGTTCTGATTGCGGGAAACAGTATTCGTTTTCAAAGGGCTTATTTCCATGCGTTCGACTTCCCTGAGCATTCTCGCCGCGCTCCTCGCAATTTTGCTGGGGCTGACACCTGCCGTTCTTTCTGGTGCTGAAATCGCGGCATCCGACGCGGGCTTTTGCGGACAGCCGAAATTTATGACGTCGGAGACCATCTCCATGAACGGCGAGGCGGAGGAGGTTGCAGGCAGGTTCGTCGACCTCGAACGAAACGAGCCGCGCTATCTTGAACTGAGGCTGGCGACGCGTGCGCAACTGACGTTTTCAACGCGTGGTGCGAATGCAGACACGATATTGTTGCTATTGGACAGTTCCGGCAATCTCGTCACCTCGGACGACGATGGCGGGGATATCCTCGATTCCCGGCTGGTGACCGTGCTTCAACCCGGAAATTACTGTCTTCAGGTCAGCAAATTCGGCGATTACGAGGAAATGTTGGTTAATGTCCCGGTCACCATAACCGCAGGTCCGGGGCCGGAACCATGTGCGCGGACCGCCTCCAACCGCTACGATCTGGCGTCGGACAGCGAAGCGATCATCACCAGCGATGTTTTGCAGGACCGCGCCACCTTCGCCTTGAAGCTGCGCGCCGGAACCGGCGTCCGGATCGAGGCGAAAAGCCCGGTCTTTGATACGCTGCTCAGCCTGGAAGACGACAAGGGCGAGGTGGTCGCGCAGAATGATGACAGCGGCGAAGGGACCGACAGCGCGATAGAACTGGCCCCCGTCTCACGGGAAACGGAGTATTGCGCCGTTCTGGACAGCTACGATCCGGATGGCGGGATCTACGCGCTCTCATTCATTCCGCTGTCGGAGTGAAAACAGGCCGGGGTCGCCGCCCTTAGCCCCGGTGCTGAAGGCTGGCGAAGCTTGTCGGGTCGAGACTGTCCTGCGCGAAAGTCGGGCCGTTCACCAACATGCTGACGGCGTCATGAGAATGCAGCGATTCCTGATGGCTGGCGATGACGCGGAAATCGCTGACGCGTGGTTCTTCGATCAACTGTTCGGCAAAGCTGCGGACGGCATCTTCGACAAATATCGGATTGGCGGCGTTCAGCTCCGCAAAGGCCTGCTCATCCTCGCGTTTCACCATCACCTGCGTCTCGGTCGGGACGGCGCGGCGGCATAGCTCGATCATATCTTCGAACCACAGCCGGTCCTCGCCCTCCATCAGCACCGACAGCCGCGCCACCGAACGCTGCGAATGCGGCGTCGCCAGCCGGCCCCGGCTTTCGCGGGCATGTTCCGACAACTCCAGCGAGCAGGGGCAGGTCGAGGAATAGACATAATCCAGATGCATGATCCGGCGGCGCGCGCCGTCATGCTCGATCAACTCCTGCGCGATGTCGTAATATTGCCACCCCGACAGCCCCGAGCGCAGCGAATCCACCCGCATCGGATAGCTCAGCCGCATCTGGATGCGGGCATCCATGCTGTCCAGATCGTCCTTGTAGTCGTCGAGCGCGGTTTCCAGCACATCCATGCTGAATTTCTTCTCCGCATGGGCATAAAAGCTGCGCATGATCCGGCTCATATTGATGCCCTTGCGGTCCGCCTCCAGACTGACCGTTCCGGTGACGGAGGTCTCCAGCGAAATATCCCCGCCATCGCGGGTCTGATACCGGATTGGCAGGCGGAAATTCGAAATGCCGACATGCTGGATCAGCACATTCGCGCCCACGATCAGGCTCGACGGGCCGTTCTGCAAATCGGGCAGGCTGGCCCGGTATTGCGGATCAACCTCGAAATCCGCGTCATATTCGCGGGAGAGGGCAGAATAGCTGGTCGGCGGTCGCGGCGTGTTCACGGGCGGCTCCTTCTGTTCGCGCGTCCGATATAGGGTGAATTTGCCTGAACCGAAGGGTTCCGGCGCGGAAAAGACGTTTTGCCTGCTTTCCCCGCCGGTCCCGCCTTACCGTTCCAGTGCCTGACGCAGATCGGCGATCAGGTCGTCTGCATCTTCCAGCCCGACCGACAGCCGGATCATGCCGGGGCTGATGCCCAGCCGGGCGCGATCCCCTTCCGACAGCCGCTGATGGGTTGTCGTCGCCGGATGGGTGACGATGGATTTCGCATCCCCGAGATTGTTGGAGATCAGCACGAGGTTCAGCCGGTTCAGCATCGCAAAAGCCGCATCCTTGCCGCCCGCGACCTCCAGCGCGACCATCGTCCCGCCCGAACCCATCTGCTGCATGGCAAGCTCATGCTGCGGGTGGTCCGGCAGGCCGGGATAGATCAGACGGCTCAGCGCGCCATGCCCGCTGAGATCCTTTGCAATCGCATGGGCGGTGTCGGACATGGCCCGGACACGCAGATCCATCGTGGTCAGCCCGGTCAGCATCATCCAGCTATGAAACGGGCTGATCGCGCCGCCGGTATGCTTCAGATAAGGCTCCGCCACCTCGCGCACGAATTGCCGCGTGCCGCAGATGATCCCGCCAAGGCCCCGGCCCGCGCCGTCGATATGCTTGGTGGTGGAATAAATCACCACATCCGCGCCCTGCTCGACGGCGCGCGAAAATACCGGTGTGGCAAAGACGTTATCCACGATCACCAGCGCGCCGTGAGCATGCGCAATCTCCGCGACCGCCGTGATATCCACGACCTCAAGCGCCGGGTTGGAGACGGATTCGAAGAAAACCGCCGTTGTCCCCTCACGCACTGCCGCGCGCCACTGATCCAGATCGGTGCCGTCGACAAGCGTCACCTCGACCCCGTATCGCTGCATGATGTCGAGAACATACAGATTCGACCCGAACAGCGCCCGTGCCGCGACCACATGGCTGCCGGACTGGCAGATCGCCATCAGCGCCCCGTTGACCGCCGCCATCCCGGATGCGGTCGCAAACGCGTCTTCCGTCCCTTCGAGCGCCGCGATGCGGTCTTCAAACATGCGGTTGGTCGGGTTGCCGTAACGGGCATAGATGAATTCGTCATCCCCGACCTGCTCGAACCGCGCCTCGGCCTGTTCGGCGGTCTCGTAAACGAAGCCCTGGGTCATGAACATCGCCTCGGCCATCTCGCCATACTGGCTGCGACGGGTTCCGGCGTGGACGGCAAGGCTGCGCTTGTGCAGATTGCGATTGTTCATGACTGGCCTCTTTGGTTGAGCCTCCGCGATACGCCTGCTGTTGCCTTTTGGCAAGCATCGGCGGAGGAAATGCACCGATACAACCCGGACAGGCGAATGTCACAGCCCTGTCACGCTCCGGTCATGGCCCTGTCGTGGAGGAGCTTTACCCCGCAGATGACGGAAACCATTGCGATAACGCTCATGGCTTTGGCGCATCTCAATCGTGGTCAAACGGTCCCGTCGGCTTTGTTGAAACAAGCCGCCGCATTGCCGGAGGGTGCGCCGCTGATCGTGATGATCCACGGCTATCGCTACTGCCCCTCCAAGGACAGCCACGATCCGCATCGTCATATCCTCTCGCTGAACCCCCGGCTTGACGGATCGCGCCGCCTGCGGTCCTGGCCCTCCGAACTCGGCATCAGCGCCAGCGGGGCAGAGGCGCTTGGCATCGCCTTCGGCTGGTCGGCACGCGGCAACCTGCCCGCCGTCTATCGCCGCGCGGCGGAGGTCGGGCAAGAACTGGCCGAGGTGGCGGCTGTCCTGTCAGAAGCAGCGGGGCGCCCGGTCCACATGGTCGGTCACTCACTGGGCGCGCGGGTCGCGCTTCAGGCGATGCAGGCGGCGCAGCCGGGCAGCATCGGCCGGCTGATCCTGATGGCCGCGGCAGAGCTGCGCCCGCAGGCGGAGGCGGCGATTTCCAGCCCGGCGGGCAGACAGGCGGAGGTGTTCAACATCACCTCGCGCGAGAACGACATTTTCGATTTCTTCCTCGAACTCGCCGTGTCCGGCGGGCGGCAGCGGGCGCTTGGCTTCGGTTTGCCGGAACCGGCGCGCAACTGGCTCGATCTGCAAATCGACGCGCCGGAGGTGCGCAGCGCACTTGGCAGCCTCGGCTTTCCGATTGCGGCTGACACGTCGCGCGCCTGCCATTGGTCGCCTTATCTGCGCGAAGGGATGTTCGATTTCTACCGCGTGGCGCTGTCGCAGCCCTGGGCGCTGCCGATCCCGCTCTTGCGCGCCAATCTGCCGGTGCGTCAGGCCCCCCGCTGGTCGCGGCTGCTTGAGCCGCCGCGCCGGGCTCAGTCCTCTTCCTTCTCCAGAGCGTAGCGGTTGAACAGACCGGCATTCGCCATGAAGAAGGCGAACATGATGACCGGCAGGCCGAATGTCTTGAAGTTCACCCATGAGGTGTCCGACATCGTGCGCCAGACGAACTCATTCGCCACCGCAAGGCCAAGAAACAGCAGCGCCATCCGCCGGGTCAGCTTCACCCATCCCTCATGCTGCATCGGCAGCGCCTCGCCCATGACCAGCTCCAGCCAGTTCCGGCGCAGCGCCAGCCCCAGCCCCAGCAGCCCCGCGAAAATCGCATAGATGATCGTTGGTTTCATCTTGAAAAACCGCTCGTCATTCAGCCAGACGCTCAGCCCGCCGAACACGATCACCAGCACCAGCGTCATGATCTGCATCGCCGACAGCTTCCCCGTCAGCCGCCACAGCGCGAAGGTCGTCAGCGCCAGCACCGGCACGAAGATCATCGTCGCGAAGATGAACCCGCCATATTCGGTTCCGCCGATCATCACCGTGCGGTCGCGCATGACCATGAAAACGACGAAGAACAATATCAGCGGACCGTATTCCAGCCCCGCCTTGACCCAGGGGTTTACGCGGTTCATGGCAACTCCTTATCTCGCGCCGAATTCCATAATGATCGCACCCGCCGCGATCAGCGCCATCAGCGCAGTGCGCCTCGGGCCCACCTTTTCGCCCAGGACGAGCCAGCCGACAAGGGCCGCGAACACGGTCGAGGTCTCGCGCAGCACGGCCGCGCGCCCGACCTCGTCGATCCGGGTCGCCATCATGATCGAGCCGAAGCTGACAAACGCCACCAGCGCCCCGATCAGCCCGCGCAGACCCAGCGGCACCAAATCCGTCCGCGGCAACCGCGCCAGCCGCCGCATCGTCCATAGCGGCATGAAAATCCCGTCCAGCAGGAAAAACCATGCCAGAAACGTGAACGGGTCGGCTGTCTGGCGAATGCCCCACGCGTCATAAGTCGTATAGGCGGCGACAAACACGCCCGTGATCAGCGCCCAGCCAAGCGCCGGCATCAGCGTTTCTCGCCCGACCTCCAGCTTGCGATAATTATAAACCGCAAAGCCGAGAATGCCCGACACCAGTATCGCCACCCCCATCCACTGGGTCAGGTTGTACCGCTCCTGAAACACGATCCCGGCGGCAATTACCGTCACCAGCGGTCCCGTGCCGCGCACCACCGGATAGACGACCGTATAGGCACCGCGCTGATAGGTCATCGCCTGCGCCATCTTGTAGCTGATATGGATGACCAGCATGCCTGCGAAGATCGGCCACATATGCGGCTCCGGCCACGGGACCACGAACAGCGCCACCGGCAGGCTGATGACGATCACCCAGATGTCGATTGCGGCGCGGCTGACCCAGGGGTCGTGGCGGCCCTTCTGCAATGCCCCGAAGATCGCATGCATCAGCGCCGCTGTCAGCGCCAGCAGCGAGGCGATCCGCGCCCCCTCCGGCGTGCCGGATATCTGATTGATCAAATCGACCATATCGGCTTATTGGACCCGCATCGTGGCGACGTCCATAGCCTGCGTGGGTTCGGTGATTGCGGGGGGTGCCGCTTAATCCAGCCGGAGCGCCGCGAAGATTTCTCCCGGCACGGATTTATTCATCTTCTGGACCAGCAACGCATGGCGCGTATCGCCCGGAAGATTTCCCCGTTGCCCGGCCCCGAGCGTGATTTTCAGCCGCAGCGGCGCATTGCCGTCCCAATTCGCCAGAACCTCGCTCGTCATTACGACATTGCGCATTATGATCCGCCTGCCGGCATTTTCTCCGGCCTTGATCTCGGCCACCCGCTCCGGGACGTAGCGGATCAGGACGATGGCAATATTGCGGGGCAGGGCGCGCTGCGGCGTCAGCTCGATCTCCGTGCGGTCGCCGGATTTCTTCCGGGTGATCGCGACCTTGTCGCCCTCGGCGCGCTGATCGGTAATCGCGGCCATCAATGCAGCGGGGCGAACGTCATTGACCGCAACCTCCCCGCCCACAAAGACCTGCGGTGTGAACAGATAGCGTGATCCGGCCACGGCATTATAGCCCTTCTGACGCCTTGCGAATTCAGGGCGCGCGAAGCCGTCCGGCCAGCCGAGATAATCCCAGTAGTCGATATGCCAGCTCAGCGGCAAGACGTCGCGACGCCCCGCCAGATCGGCCAGCAACTGCTCGGCAGGCGGGCAGGCGGCACAGCCCATTGCCGTGAAAAGCTCCACCACAACCGGCGAGCGTGCTTCCGGCCCCTGCCGCCGCCGTGGCTCCGCCGCAGATGAGCGTGGCTGGGGCGCATCGGCTGCGCCCGCTGAACCGCCCAGCGAGAAACCTGACCGGCCATCCACGAAACCGCGATTCCCGCCATCCAGATCGGGTGCGATCCCCTCATTCTTGTTCACGGCATCGTTCATCGCGTCAAAAACCGCTTCCACATCATCCATGATTTCGCCGTAATCCCGGTCGCTATCCGAAACCGGTGCCTGCGCGTGACTCATCCCGGCAGAAAATGCCGAGATGCCGACAGCCAGCGACATAATCAGAGCAATGATGTAGGGTGTGTTTCGCATAGTCTTTCGTGATGACGTGTTATTCTGGAATAGGGCATTGCCCCGGATTTCCCAAATCAAGGCTGTGTGACGCTTCAGACGTTCTGCCTTCGTTGCTCTTGTGCAACAAAGGCGTATTCGGTATGCAATAGCATACAATTTGCGCGCCGGCCACTTGAAACGCGCCCCGGAATGGGGCATCTGACACCCGAACCGACCGCCGTACCCATCAAACCGACAGGGAGAGGCCCATATGCCCATCGTCACCGGAACCGATACCGCCAAAACCCGCCGCACGCTCAGCGTTGGCGACCAGAGCGTCGATTATTACTCCATTTCTGCCGCGACCGAAGCCGGTCTCGGCGATTTTTCCAAGCTCCCGGCTTCACTGAAAGTTGTGCTGGAAAACATGCTGCGCTTCGAGGATGGCGGCAAGACGGTCAGCACCGACGACATCAAGGCATTTGCCGAATGGGCGCAGAAGAACGGCAATAACCCGCGCGAGATCGCCTATCGCCCGGCCCGCGTGCTGATGCAGGACTTCACCGGCGTTCCTGCCGTGGTCGACCTCGCGGCAATGCGTGACGGCATCGTGGCCCTTGGCGGCGACGCGCAGAAGATCAACCCGCTGAACCCGGTGGATCTGGTCATCGACCACTCGGTCATGATCGACCAGTTCGGCACCCCACGTGCGTTCCAGTACAATGTGGAGCGTGAATATGAGCGCAACATGGAACGCTACACCTTCCTGAAATGGGGTCAGAAAGCGTTCAACAATTTCCGCGTGGTGCCGCCCGGCACCGGCATCTGCCACCAGGTGAACCTGGAATATCTGGCCCAGACCGTCTGGACCGACAAGGACCAGAACGGCGCTGAAGTCGCCTACCCGGACACGCTGGTCGGCACCGACAGCCACACCACGATGGTCAACGGCCTTGCCGTTCTGGGCTGGGGCGTCGGCGGGATCGAGGCGGAGGCCGCGATGCTCGGCCAGCCCATCTCCATGCTGATTCCCGAAGTGGTCGGCTTCAAGATCGACGGCGCGCTGAGGGAAGGCGTGACCGCGACCGACCTCGTGCTGAAGGTCGTGGCCATGCTGCGCGAACACGGCGTTGTCAGCAAATTCGTGGAATTCTACGGCGATGGTCTCGACAATATGCCGCTGGCCGACCGCGCGACGATTGCGAACATGGCCCCGGAATACGGTGCCACCTGCGGCTTCTTCCCGATCGACGGCGAAACCCTGCGCTATCTGGAACAGACCGGCCGTGACAAGGACCGCATCGCGCTCGTCGAAGCCTATGCCAAGGAGAACGGCTTCTGGCGCGACGAAAACTATGACCCGGTCTATACCTCGACCCTGCATCTGGACCTCAACGACGTCGTTCCGGCCATCTCCGGCCCGAAACGCCCGCAGGACCACACGCCGCTGGATACCTCTGCCAAAGCCTTCTGGGATCTTGTCATGGGCACCCGCTTCCCCGAGGAATCCAAGCGCGCCGAAATCCGCTGGGATGCCGAGGGCGGGGCGCGCGAACCCGGCTACGTTCCGGGCGGCCGTCACCGTGGCTTCTCCGAAGGCGCGGTCGAGGGCGAGGATTACAAGCTGCATGACGGCTCCATCGTGATCGCCTCGATCACCTCCTGCACCAATACCTCGAACCCCTATGTGCTGATCGCCGCCGGTCTCGTCGCCCGCAAGGCGCGTGAGCTGGGTCTGGACCGCAAACCGTGGGTGAAAACCTCGCTGGCCCCCGGCTCGCAGGTCGTGTCGGAATATCTGGAAGCCGCCGGGCTTCAGGAGGATCTGGACGCCATCGGCTTCAACCTCGTGGGCTATGGCTGCACCACCTGCATCGGCAACTCCGGCCCGCTTCAGCCGGAAATCTCGAAATCGATCAACGACAACGACCTGATCGCGGTGTCGGTGCTGTCGGGGAACCGCAACTTCGAAGGCCGGATCTCGCCCGATGTGCGCGCGAACTACCTCGCCTCGCCGCCGCTGGTCGTGGCCTATGCGCTGGCCGGTGACATGAATATCGACCTGACCCGCGATCCGCTGGGCAAGGACAAGAACGGCAATGACGTCTATCTGAAAGACATCTGGCCCTCGACGAAAGAGGTGGCCGACATGGTCAACGCCGTCGTCACCCGCGAGATGTTCCAGGAGAAATATGCCGACGTGTTCAAGGGCGATGAACGCTGGCAGGGCGTCGAAGTCACCGACAGCGAGACCTATGACTGGCCGCCGACCTCGACCTATATCCAGAACCCGCCCTATTTCCAGGGCATGTCCCGGGAACCCGGTCAGATCGACGACATCAAGGATGCCCGCGTCTTGGCACTTCTGGGCGACATGATCACCACCGACCACATCTCGCCCGCCGGTTCTTTCAAGGATACCACGCCCGCCGGGAAATACCTGACCGAGCGTCAGGTCGCGCCGAAGGATTTCAACAGCTACGGCTCGCGCCGCGGCAACCATGAAATCATGATGCGCGGCACCTTCGCCAATATCCGCATCAAGAACGAGATGCTGGACGGTGTCGAAGGCGGCTACACCAAGGGCCCCGACGGCAAGGAAACCGCGATCTACGACGCCTCGATGGCCTATCAGGACAACGGCACCCCGCTGGTCGTGATCGGGGGCGAGCAATACGGCGCAGGCTCCTCGCGCGACTGGGCGGCCAAGGGCACCAACCTGCTGGGCGTCAAGGCGGTCATCGCGGAAAGCTTCGAGCGCATTCACCGCTCCAACCTCGTCGGCATGGGCGTCATCCCGTTCGAGTTCACCGGCGGCGACACCCGCAAGACGCTGAACCTCAAAGGCGATGAGCAGATCACCATCGAAGGGCTGGGCGAGGTCAAACCGCTCCAGATCGTCGATGCGCAGATCAAATATGCCGACGGCACCGAAAAGACGATCCAGATCAAGGCCCGCATCGATACCGAGGTGGAGATCGAATATCTGAAAAACGGCGGCGTGCTGCACTACGTTCTGCGCAACCTCGCAGCCGCGTAAGCGCCGCCCCCTCAAACGACCAGAACCCCCGGCCATCCGCCGGGGGTTTCCCTTTTTCCGGCTTGCGACAGCCTATAATTCGATTATTCTAGATATATCGAATCAATTACACCCGGAGCGACCCCCATGAACCAATCCCAAGCCATGACCGCCCTGTCAGCGCTCGGCCAGGAAACCCGGCTGGAGACGTTCCGCCTGCTCGTCACCGCCTGCTGCCGCGGCCTGACCGCTGGCGAGATCGGAGAGAAAACCGGTGCGGTCCAAAACACGCTGTCCACCCATCTCGCCACACTGTCACAAGCTGGCCTCATCACGTCGAAGCGCGAGGGCCGCTCGATCCGCTATTTTGCCGATCTGGACGGGATGCGCGGACTGCTCGGCTATCTGATGGATGATTGCTGCGCCGGACGGGCAGGGCGCAGCACCAGTGATGACAGCGGCGAAGCCTGCTGCGACGCGAAACCGCAACTGGCCGCGAATTGCTGCTGACTGGCGGGGAACAGGCGCGCCCCGCCTGTCCCCCTAATCCTCGTCGTGATCCTCGCCGATATGCCGGGCCATGTCGCGCAGCATATCGCTGACATGACGGTCGGAGAGCTGATAGAACACCTGCCGCGCCTGCCGTTCCGCCCGGACCAGCCGCGCCCCGCGCAGCAGGCGCAGGTGATGGCTCACCAGCGTCTGCGACAGCTCCAGCGATGCGGCAATATCGCCCACAGATTTCGGCGCGTCGAGGCAATGGAACATGATCCTCAGGCGCGTCGGATCGCCCAGCAGACGAAACGTCTCCGCCAGAATGGCGATGTCGTGCTGGGAGGGCGCGTCGTCAGCCCCGCTCATGCCCCGGCTCCTTGCGGGGCAGGCGCGTTCACGCCCGTCCCGGTCTCGCTGCCATGCCCGGCCTCCGCGTGATCGTGGTCATCCGCGCCGCTCAGCTTGCAATGGCTTGCGGCACCCTCCCAACTGATCGCAACGGTCGCGTGGGCAATATCGAACTCGTCATTCAACGCCCGCTCCACGGCTTCGACCACAGCGCGCGCCTCACCCGGATTTTCAGGCCGCACATGCATCGTCGCCATCACCTTGCCGGAGGTGATCGACCAGACATGGATATGCTCGACCGCCGCCAGCCCCGGCACATTTGACGTCAAATAGGCCCGGATTTCCGCAGGCTCTGCCCCTTTCGGCGTCCCCTCCAGCAGAATATTCAGTGCATTTTTCATCAGCGCCCAGGCGCTGCGCAGGATCAGCAGCGAGACGAAGACCGACAGAATCGGGTCCGCTGGTGTCCATCCGGTGAACCAGATGATGATCGCCGCCAGAATCGCCCCGACAGAGCCGAGCAGATCGCCCATCACATGCAGCGAGGCACCCTGAATATTGACGTGATCCTTGTCACCGCGCGACAGGATCCACAGCACCAGAATATTGACCAGCAACCCGGCCACGGCGACCGCCATCATCGAACCGGCCAGAACCGGCTGCGGATTCCAAAGCCGCGTCCACGCCTCGTAAATGATCCATCCGGCAATCAGGAACAGCGTCGTCGCGTTCAGCAGGCTGGCCACCACCTCGGATCGCCCATAACCAAAGGTCCGCTTCTCATCCGCCGGACGCCGTCCCAGCCGAAAGGCCAGATAAGACAGACCGAGCGCTGCCGCATCGGTCAACATATGCCCGGCATCGGCCAGCAGCGCCAGAGAACCGGAAATCAACCCGCCGATCACCTCGACCACCATGAAGCTGGCGATCAGGAAGAAGGACAACAGCACCTTGCGTTCATTGTCGCTGGTGACGGGCGGCGTGTGAGAATGGTCGTGGTCGTGACCTTCTCCATGTGTATCGGCTGGTGACATGACGTACCTCTGATTAAAAATATAACACATGAATATGTGTTCATATATCGTATGTCAAGAAGGCATGGTGCTGATCTTCGCCTGCCGTGATTCCGATAGCGGGCGGAGAAGTCGCCGGATACGGGTCAGCCGGACCGGGACGATCCCCTTACCCTCGACCGGAGGTTTCGTGGCGAAACCAATCGCTGCGGTCTTGCACTGCCTGCAATTCGCATCTTGCCATAAAGGGCGATCTGGTGTTCGGAGGATTTGAACAGCGCCAGCCTGCAGTCTATTTTACCGGCATGTCCTCCGATATCTCCGCCTTCCCTTTGCTGCCTGCCCGTGTCCATGAAGCCTGCGGACCGCTGGCAATCGGTCTGGCTGCGGTTGCGGCAGCGGATGCAGGCGATGTGCTGTGGATCCGGGAAAGCTGGCAGCTGCAAAACGCCAGCATCGGCGGGCTTTCGGCGTATATCGACCCGTCCCGGCTCTTGCTCGCACAGACGAAAAAGCAGGCGGAGACGCTGGCCGTGGCCGAAGAAACCCTGCGTGACGGGCGTGTCCCGCTGGTGGTGATGGAACTGACCGCGCCCCTTGGCCTGACCGCCGGACGCAGGCTGCAACTGGCGGCGAAGGCGGGGCACAGCACCGGGCTCTGCCTGATCCCCGAAGGGATGGGCAGCCCGGCGGCGGAAACCCGGTGGCATATCAGCCCGCTGCCCGACCCTGCCAGTGCAGCGGAAGACTCGACTCTGCAACGATGGGCGCTTATTAAGAACAAATCAGGAACATTAGGTATCTGGCATGTTCGATGGAGCCAATCGGCGCGTCGTCTCATTGTGGTTTCCAAGGCTCGCGAGTGACCGGGCCTTGCGGTTGCGCCCTGTCGCGGGGCCGTTCGCGCTGACCTTGCGGCAGGACAATACCAACCGGATATATTGCCTGAATATCACCGCCGAACGGCAAGGGCTGTATCGCGGCATGATCTTTTCCGATGCCCGCGCCTTCTGCCCCGATCTGCAAAGCCGCCCCGCCGAGCCGATGGCGGATCGGTGTTTTCTGAACAACCTGCGCCGCTGGGCCACGCGGTATTGCCCCTGGGTCGGGTTTGAGGGTGAGGACGGGCTGGTCATGGACATCACCGGCTCCGCCCATCTTGCGGGGGGCGAGGCGGCGATGCTGGCCGATCTGCGCCAGCGGCTGGCCCGGGTCGGGCTGACGGTGCAGATTGGGCTGGGCGACACGCGCGGCGCGGCCTGGGCGCTGGCGCGGCATGGCGAAGGCGTGGCGGCACCGGGGGCGGCGCAGGCGGCGCTTGACCCGCTGCCAGTGGCGGCATTGCGGCTGGACAGCGACACCGTCACGGCGCTGCAGAGGCTGGGCCTTCGCACCATCGGACAACTCGCCAATGCCGCCCGCGCCCCGCTCGCCCGCCGTTTCGGCCCGGACCTGCTGATGCGGCTGGATCAGGCGCTTGGCCTGCAACCCGAGCAGATTTCCCCGCAAGCCGAGCCGCCCCATTACGGCGTGCGGCTGAGCCTGCCCGAACCCATCGGGCTGGAGGCGGATGTGATGGCCGGAACCGAACGCCTGCTGATCCGCCTCTGCGACAAGCTGATCCGGGACGAGGCCGGGGCGCGGGTGCTGTGCCTGACCCTGCGCCGCGTGGACAGCCACGCCCGGCATGTCGAGCTACGCCTTGCCCGCCCCTTGCGCGACCCGGCCCGCATCCTGCCGCTTTTCGCGCGCGACATCGGTCAGGTCGACGCAGGCTATGGCATCGACCAGATGCGGCTTGAGGCGACGCAGGTTGAGCCGCTCCCGACCGAGCAGATCAACCATGCCGGGCCCGACAACCGGGACCGGCTGGACGACCTCATCACCCGCATCGGCACAAGGATCGGGCTGGAAAACATCCTGCGTTTCCTGCCCGCCGACAGCCATATCCCGGAACGCAGCTTCATCATGGCACCGGCGGCTTATTCCAGCCCCGAACCCTTTCCCCCGCCCCCGCGTCTCCGCCCGCTGATCATGTTCCGCCCCGAAGCGATCCGCGCCACCGGCCCGCGCCCGCCGCAGCAGTTCCGCTGGCGACGGATGCGCCTGACGACCATGCGCGCGACGGGACCGGAACGGATCGCGCCGGAATGGTGGCTGAACGATGAAAACTGGCGCAGCGGGCCGCGCGACTACTGGCGGGTCGAGACAACACAGGGCCGCCGCCTCTGGCTGTTCTACACGCCGCAAGATCCCGGCTGGTTCGTTCAGGGAGAGTTCGCATGATCGAGATCAATCGCGAGAATCGCCCGGTCGAACCGCCCCGCAGCACCCTGTCAGCCCGGTCAGGCGGCTATGCGGAGCTTTGCGTGACCACGAATTTCACCTTCCTGACCGGGGCCTCCCATCCCGAGGAATTCGTCACCCGCGCCGCCGAGCTGGGCCTGTCGGCCATCGCCATCACCGACCGCAACTCGCTGGCCGGTGTGGTGCGGGCATATTCGGCGCTGAAAATCCTGACTGAAAAGGCGGAGGAGGCGATCCGCATCCGCTCGCAGCATCGCATCGACACATGTTCGCGGCAGGAAATCGGCACGCCCCGCGACATTCCCGCGCCCGAGGTGCCGCATCTGCCGAAGCTGATCACCGGCTGCCGTCTGGTGCTGCGCGACAGCGCGGTCGAATGGCTGGCGCTGCCCACTGATCTGGCGGCCTATAAACGGCTGACGCGGCTGCTGACGCTGGGCAAGCGGCGGGCCGGGAAGGCGGAATGCCATCTGGACCTTGCGGATATGCTGGACCATTGCGCCGGCATGATCCTGATCGCGCTGCCGCAGGGCGGGCTGACGGAGGCCGCGCCCGATATCCAGCGCCTCCGTCGCCGTTTTCCGGGCAATGTCTTTCTGGGGGCCGCGCCGCGCTATGACGGCTCGGATCAGGCGCATCTCGATGCCTGCGCCCATCTGGCGCTGCGCTGTGCCACGCCAATGGTGGCGGTTGGCGATGTGCTGATGCACCGTGCCAGCCGCCGCCCGCTGGCCGATGTGCTGACCTGTATGCGCGAGCATTGCACCATCGACAATATCGGCACCCGCGCGCTCTTGAATGCCGAGCGGCGGCTGAAAGGCCACGCCGATATGGAGCGGGTGTTCTACAACCACCCTGCCGCGCTGCGCCGCACGCTGGAAATCGCCAACCGCTGCGCCTTCAGTCTGAAGGAACTCAGCTATCAATATCCCGATGAGATTGCGGAGGGCGGCGAGACCCCGATGGCGCGGCTGACCCGGCTGGCGCAGGAAGGGATGCAGCGCCGCTATCCGAACGGCGCGCCGGAACGGCCCCGGCAGCTGATGGCCAAGGAACTGGCCGTGATCGAGGAACTCGACTACCCCGCCTATTTCCTGACCGTCCATGACATCGTGCAATATGCGCGTTCGCAGGGGATTCTGTGTCAGGGGCGCGGCTCGGCGGCGAATTCGATCCTGTGTTACCTTCTGGGCATCACCGATGTCAGCCCCGACCAGATCGGCATGGTGTTTGAACGCTTTGTCTCACGCCATCGCGGCGAGCCGCCCGATATCGACGTCGATTTCGAACATGAGCGCCGCGAAGAAGTCATCCAGTGGATTTATGAAAAATACGGCCGCCACCGCGCGGGGCTCTGCGCCACCGTGATCCATTTCCGGTCCCGCGCCGCGATCCGAGAGGTCGGCAAGGTCATGGGGCTTTCGCAGGACGTGACGGCGGGAATGTCCGGCTCGATCTGGGGGCATTCCAGCGACGGCCCCGATCTGGACCGCGTGCGCGAACTGGGCCTGAACCCCGATGATCGCCGGCTGGCCCAGACGCTGCGCCTGATTGGGGAACTGATCGGCTTTCCGCGCCACCTGTCCCAGCATGTCGGCGGGTTTGTGATCACAAAGGGTCGGCTGGACGAGCTTTGCCCCATCGAAAACGCCGCGATGGAGGATCGCACCGTCATCGAATGGGACAAGGACGATATCGACGCGCTTGGTATCCTCAAGGTCGATGTGCTGGGGTTGGGGATGCTGACCTGTATCCGCAAGGCGTTCAAGCTGCTGGCCGATCACGAAGGGATGGCGCTGACGCTGGCGAGTGTCCCGCCCGAGGATCCCGCCACTTATGACATGCTCTGCGTGGCCGATGCGGTCGGTGTGTTTCAGGTCGAAAGCCGGGCGCAGATGAATTTCCTGCCGCGCATGAAGCCGAAGGAGTTTTATGATCTGGTGATCGAGGTCGCCATCGTCCGCCCCGGCCCGATTCAGGGTGGTATGGTTCAGCCCTATATCCGCCGCCGTCAGGGGCTTGAGGCACCTGAACCCTTCGGCGCCGAACTGGAAGAGGTCACCCGCCGCACCCTCGGTGTACCGCTGTTTCAGGAACAGGCCCTGCAGATCGCCGTGGTCGGCGCGGGCTATACCGCCGAGGAGGCCGATCAGCTGCGCCGCGCGCTGGCATCCTTCCGGCGCATGGGCACGATTGGCGATCATAAGGAAAAATTCATCGCCGGCATGCTGGCTCGCGGCTACAGCCCCGAGATCGCCGAACGCTGTTTCAGCCAGATCGAGGGCTTTGCCGATTACGGTTTCCCCGAAAGCCACGCGGCGGCCTTCGCGCTGCTGGTCTATGTCTCGGCATGGCTGAAGCGCCATCACCCGGCGGTCTTTGCCTGCGCGCTGCTGAACGCGCAGCCGATGGGCTTTTACGCCCCGGCCCAGATCGTCCGCGACGCCCGCGACCATCAGGTTGAGGTGCGCCCGATCTGCGTCAATCACAGCGCATGGGACAACACGCTGGAACGCCGGGGCGATGGCGCGCTGGCCCTGCGGCTTGGCTTTCGCCAGATCAAGGGCTTCCGGGAGGACGACGCCGACTGGATCGCGGCCGCGCGCGGCAATGGCTATCCCGACCCCGAATCCCTGTGGCTGCGCGCCGGGATCGCGCCTGCCGTGCTGGAACGTCTGGCCGAGGCGGATGGCTTCGCCGTCATGGGCCTCACCCGCCGCGACGCGCTGTGGCAGGTCCGCGCGATCCGGGGGCAGGCGCCGCTGCCGCTGTTTGGCGACCCCATCGACGGCGAGGCGATCCACGAGCCCGCCGTCACCCTGCCGCAGATGCATCTGGGCGAGGAGGTGGTCGAGGATTACGTCGCCACCCGCCTGACGCTCCGCGCTCACCCGATGGAGCTGCTGCGCCCCTCGATCCCCGGCCTCACCCGCCACAGCGAGTTGACCGCGGCCCCGCTGCGACGCACCGCCGTCTGCGGCCTCGTCATCACCCGCCAGCGGCCCGGCACGGCGTCCGGCGTGATCTTCCTGACGCTGGAGGACGAAACCGGCGTCTCAAATGTGGTGGTCTGGAGCAAGGTCTTCCAGCACTTCCGCCGCGAGGTCATGGGCGGCCGCCTGCTGCGCGTCACCGGCAAGCTGCAACGCGAAGGCATCGTCGTGCATCTGATCGCGGAACATATCGAGGATCTCTCGCACCGCCTCGGCGATCTGGGTCATCCGATGGAAGATGCCATCGGTCAGATGACCGCCAAGACCGACAACGCCCCCCGTCCGCTGCCCGCACCGCGTGCCATGCACCCCCGCGATCAGGCGAAACGGCTGTTCCCCAGCCGGGATTTCCACTGAGCCCCGGCATTCACCGGCCACCCCCCCCCGGCAACCGCTATGGCGCTGAAATATCCCCGGCCAACTCGGCCAGATAAGCCTCGATTGCCGGCAGGCCCGTCTGCAGATCGGCCTGCCACGGATCGTCAGCGCGGGCCGGATCAAAACCCTCGCGCCCGCTTTCCCAATCATCGGCCAGCCCGTCCCGGTCGCCATCCTGCCGCCGTGGTCCCGACAATTCGGGCCAGCCGCCAGCCTGTTCGACCGAATCTATGACCTTCCCGGTACATTCGACGAGGCTCAGCAACACGCGCTCATCCAGCGGGTCGGGATCGCGACGGCCATCGATCCGGTCGCCAACCAGCGGCGGAATTTGCCGCATCACCTCCCGCGCCGGGATCGGCTGCACTGAGACAGGCTCCACCGGCTGGCGCGCCTGATCGAACCACGCCTTCGGGTCCAGGATCGGCAATTCCCCGGCAGCCTCGCAATCCTTGCGCCGTGCGGCAATATTGTCGCGCACATTGATCGTGATCTCGTTCCCCTCTTCGAATTCCAGCGATTCGACAGCCCAGGCGGCGCGCGGGCGGGAGCTGGGTCCGGTCAGGGCGACATTGCCGACATAGACGAGGCTCAGATTTCCGGTAAGGTCGTAAGCCTCGCCGAACTGGCTGATAGGGTTGTAGAAAATATTGTTCACCACCTCGATCGGGCCGATCTCCGTCCCGTTCACATCGGGGTTCCGGTCGCGATTATGGGCAAACAGATTGCCCCACAGCGTGACCCGCCCGCATTCGTTATCCGTCCCCTCCTTGGAGCAGATCAGCGCGCCCTTGGAATGCTTCCCCTTCGGATGGGTGGAGTTGTCCAGCCCGTAAGCGACAATGCTCCGCTCCAGCGTAATATCGGCGGACACGCCGTCGGAGACATGAAGGCTGAAATTCTCATCCGTTGCGAACATCAACGACAGATTGCCGAAATAAAGCCGCTCGCCATCCTCGATGGACAGCGCGTCGACAACGGGCGACGGCTCAAGGCTGGGGCCGGGGCGCAGCTTCAGAAACCGCACGACGAGATCGTGAATATTCACGATCACCAGCGGCGACCGCGCCGATTTGCCGTTGCGAAGCTGAACCCCCTGTCCCGGTGCTGTCTGCCCGGCGATATACAGATTCGATCCCGGCGTGATCGGCGTGTCCAGCGTGATCGTGCCCGCCACATCGAAAATGCAGATCCGTGGCACGTCACCGTTTTCCGCGCAGTCGCGCAGCGTTCCCGGCCCCGCATCGTCCAGCGAGGTCACGGCCATGACCTCGCCCCCGCGCCAGCCGGTCGCGATCTGGCCGAAACCGACCGCGCCGGGAAAGGCCGGACGTTGCTCCTGACCGGCTGCCGGACCGGCAAGCAAGGCCAGCGCGCAGCATATTGCGCGAGGGGCGGGCGACCATATTGTTTTGACCGGCATGACCTCAGCCCTGTCCCTGTTGGGGGGCATCCGGCCCGATTTGTGCGACAAGCCCGGCAATTTCGGAGCCACGGTTGAATTGCTGGCGCGGCTCCAGCCTGCCGCCATCCGTCAATTCGAACAGCGTTGCGTCATTGCGGTCGCTGCGCTCCTGCGTGCGCACGACCAGCAGCAGTGATCCCGGCCCGGCAAGATAGTCGCGCAGATTGCCGATCGCGGTTTTCAGCCCGTCCTCGCTGAAATAGCCGAGATTGAGGATATTCGCCGCACGGATGAAATTGAACCGCCCGCGAAACGCCGTTCGCGGGACCAGCACATCATCCTCCACCAGCGAAATCTCGGGCGCTTCGGTGACACCGCGCGATGCCAGCGTTACGGGCCGGGCGTCGCCTTGCGCAATCCGCGCCGCCACCCGACGCGCCAGCACACGCGCCGCCATGAACCGTATCGGCGCCATCAATGTCAGATAATCCAGCCGCCGGATCCAGGGGCGCGTCGCGCGCGAGCCGAATTCATATTGAAGCGGCCAACCCCGCTGGTCGGACAGAACGCGCAGCCCGCCGCCCAGATCGACCAGATAGCCATGCAGATAAAGATCGGTCCCGGTGATCTCGGGCGAGACCCCGGCGCGTTTCAAGGCGTCCAGCAATTCCAGCGTGCTGACGGCGGCTGACACACCCACATCCAGAACCTGAACGGGCCCCGGAAAAGCCCCGGCCAGGATACCGGCGATCCGGTCATCCAGATCCTCGAAACGATTATGGCGCGTCGTCTTGAACGACGCATTGTTCATTTTCAGGGATGCGTAGAACGCGGCCTCGACCTCGGGGGGAATCGCACGCCTGTCCTGATCGAAATACTCGCTTGCACTGATCATCACATTCACTCGCCCAACCGACCGAACGGTCCGCGTTTCAACCAGACCGGGCCAACCGCGCCAGTCAGCGTCGTATTTCGACTGAACCGGCACCGATTTGCCCTTCAGCGCTGACGATACCCTAGCCGAAATCCGCCTCTCTCGCAATTGTCCAGATGGCGAACTGCCGGGGACCGGCGGGTCCGTCAGCCTCGTTCGGGTTCGCTTTCCTAACCGCCGGGACTCGTCAACCTGATCGGGGTTGAGCGGATTCGGATGCGGCGTGATCCGACAGAATTATCCGTGATGGACCCGTGACCTGACAAGCTGTGTACAGGCGGTGTACGTCCTGTGTACGCGCGGTGTACGGGGTGTGCGGGCGATTCAGCCAGCGAAAACAGCCGCCAGCCGGGCCGCCTCATCGGCGAGGCCCCAGGGCGGATTCACCACGAAAATCCCCGATCCGACCATCCCGTGACCGGGCTTCGCAGGCGGGAATCGCACCTCCGATTTCAGCCCATCGGGGAAGGCCGTGCCGAGTGTGTCGACCATAGTTGTCTGTAAGTTGATATCGCTCAGCACCGGATACCACAGCACCAGCACGCCGACATTCCACTTGCGGGCTATATCGCTCAGGAAACCGGGTATCGCGCCGTAATCCGCCTTCACCTCATAGCTCGGATCGACCAGCATCAGCCCGCGCCTCGGGGTCGGCGGGGTCACGGCCTGCGCCATCGCGAACCCGTCCTGCCGGTGCAGTTTCGCGCCCCGGACCGCCTGTGCCAGTGCGTCATGCTCGGCGGGGTGCAGCTCGGCCAGGTGCGCCGTGTCGCCGGGGCGCAGGAAATGCTGCGCGATAAGGGGGGAGCCGGGATAGGCGCTCGCGCCGTGACGCTGCCTGACATCGTGCAGCGCCCGCATCAGCGGATGATCCGGCGGCAGCCATTGCCCTGATTCCGCGCGCCCGATCCCGGCTTCGGCCTCGGCGGTCTTGCGGGCTTCGGCGGAGGCCAGATCATAGAGCCCGCGCCCGGCATGGGTCTCGATATAGCTCAGCGGTTTGTCTTTGCGGGTCAGGTAATCCAGCATCCATGCCAGCAGCGCATGCTTGTGCAGATCGGCGGCGTTCCCGGCGTGATAAATGTGCTGATATGACAACATCCGCCCTTATCCCGCAGCTTGCCCGAAATGAAAAGCGGCGACGCCCAGGGAGGAGGAGGGGCGCCGCCGCATCAACGCTGGCCCAGGGAGGAGGAGGGGCCGCGTATAGGTTGCGATACAGGCAGGGAGGAGGACGCCCGTATCGCTGATATCGGCCTCATGGGAGGAGGAAGAGACCGACATATCCCGGTGTTTCAGCAGCGGCCCCGCAGGGAGGAGAGGCAGGGCCGCCGCCATACCAACAGGACCTAGGGAGGAGAGACGGTCCTGTCGTATTTAGTCAGCGGCACCTCCAGGGAGGAGGAGGGGAGGTGCCGCCTTAACCCGGACCCAGGGAGGAGGGAGGGTCGGGTATTCAAATTCCTTACTTACCCCAGGCCGCCTCGGCGGCGATGCGGGTGATCATGCTGCGGTGAATGCCCAGATCGTTCAGCTCACGGCTGGACAGGCAGGACAGCTCTTTCACGGTCTGGCGATAGACAACACGGCGGGCGCGGGCCTCTTGCAGGCGCGCAATCATACCCATGAAGCCGGTGCCGGCTTTGCGGCCTTCGGTGATGCTGTGGGTCAGAGTGTTCGTTGCAGCCATTGCTCTTATCGCTTCATATAACTTGTTTCATGTTGACGGCGTCGCATTTCGTTCGCGCCGTTGAGGAGAAGATGGCCCAATTGCTGCGCTTGCACAACGATCAATACCTCAATGCTGCTATGCAGAAAGCGCAATGCATCCACCCCGGGGCACGAGAAAATCACGCATTCGTTATTGCTTACGGGCAACACATCCAAATTACGCGACCGGCAACCTGCCGAATTGGTCAGTTCCGGCAGGTTGGTTAAGCGAGGAGGCTGTGTGAAAACTCCCTTGCTGATCTGAATGATGGTATGATTTCTGCATTCGGTGCGGAGGCATTTTATGGGTCAGTTTATTGAGGGCATTGATCGACATCAGGCGATGTTGCTACCTGAATGCCTTAACGACTACGTGGGTGAAGACAGCGCAGTTCGAGCGATTGATGCGTTCGTTGAGATGCTTGATCTTGCCGTGCTGGGCTTCAGCGCGTCGCCCGCTGCGACGGGTCGACCCGGCTATCATCCGGGGCTGATGCTGCGAATTTACCTGTACGGCTATCTCAATCAGGTCCAGTCATCGCGGCGATTGGAGCGTGAGTGCGGGCGCAACTTGGAGCTCATTTGGCTGACGGGCCGTTTGAAGCCGGACTTCAAGACAATTGCGGACTTCCGCAGGGATAACGGCCCCGCGATCCGCAAGGTCTGTCAGCAGTTCGTCGCGCTATGTCGCGACATCAACCTGCTGGATGGGACCCTCGTTGCTATCGATGGCAGCCGGTTCAAGGCGGTGAATGCGAAGGCCAAGAACTACACGCGTGGCAAGCTGCGTCAGAAGCTGGGCGAGATTGACAAGGCGATTGAACGATATCTGGGTGAGTTGGATCGCGCCGACGAGGTGTTTGAGCAGACCGGAACGGTATTGCCCGAAGCGCGCATGGAACGCACCCTGCGAAAGCTGGAACATCTGCAAAAGGAAGCCTGTCGCTACAGATCGATCGAGAGACGCATGGATGAAACGGGCGAGGCACAGGTGTCGCTGAGTGATCCCGATGCGCGCTCCATGGCGACAACGTCCCGCATGCCGCGCGTCGTGGGATACAACGTCCAAACGGCGGTGGAGGCAGATAACCACCTTATCGTCGCCCATGAAGTCACCATGCAGGGTTATGACAGGGATGCTTTGTCGATGATGGCGGTGGCCGCCCGCGATGCGATGGCCACAGATCAGATCGAGGTCATCGCGGACAAGGGGTACTACAAGAGTGAAGAAATCCTGGCCTGCGAAGAGGCCGGTATCGCGGTCGTTGTCCCCAAACCTCAAACATCGAATGCTGGTGCGCGCGGGCAGTTCGACAAAGCCGATTTTGCCTACGACGCTGCGGCTGACGCTTACATCTGCCCGGCAGGCCAACAACTGATCTATCGGTTCACGGGTCAGCAAGACGGCAAAGCGATCCGGACCTACTGGTCCAGCCACTGCGAGGGTTGCGTGCTCAAATACAAATGCACGAACAGCAAAGAACGTCGCATCCGTAGGTGGGAACATGAAGATGTTCTGGAACGTGTTCAACAGCGCCTGGACAAGGATCCCACCCAACTGGCTGTGCGCAGCATGACGGTCGAACACCCCTACGGCACGATCAAGTCATGGATGGGTGCGACGCACTTCAAGATGAGGCGGCTGAAAAACGTCGCCACCGAGATGGCCCTGCACGTTCTTGCCTACAATATGACCCGCGTCATGAAGATCATCGGCATCCCAGCCCTGATTGCCGCGATGAGGGCCTAATCCGCGATGCTTTGGCAAAAACGGCTTCTTGAAAAGGGAAACTGACCCAGAGCGCCGCAGAGGCGGAATCCTGGCCGAACCTGAAGTTTCCAATTGAACCGATTGGCAAATCACGCTCCAAGACCCAAACTCGGGGAAAGCTGGGCAACACCAGCCAGTTTCCACACAGCCTCCGAGCAATGCAGCCATTAAGCGAAATCTACTGAGCTTAATGAAGTGACGTGGCGTCACGAAAGTTCTTTCTTGAACTGGCGCATATTCGTTCCACGGGGTATATGCGCATGGCCGCAGCGCGAAAAAACCTTGCCGCTATGCCCGGATTCTCTTCCCGCGTCGCTATGGGATGGCTGGGAAAAGATGGGAACGGCAACGATAAAGCCGAATCAAAGGCTGTTGAACGCGCTTGAAGGCCAGGATTTCTGCTGATTCAAAGACGGGTTTCCGTCTTTCTGCGAGTGTCGGGCAAAAATTTTGGGATTTGCCGGGCCATCGCGGGGAAATCTCAGGCATACAATATGTAGTTATCCGTTCTCTCCATTCCACCACAGATATACGAACGTCACGTTTTGTTCCGCGTTTATGTATAAGTTTTCTGTGCAGCCATCATGGGTTACAGGTCCCGGAACCGCAGTTTTCCATTGCTTCCCGTGAATTCCCATGTCATCACTTAACTACGGAAACGGGCTCAAGGGGCGAA
The DNA here is from genome assembly GCF_027912675.1 of Paracoccus sp. SCSIO 75233. Classification (NCBI taxonomy): domain Bacteria; kingdom Pseudomonadati; phylum Pseudomonadota; class Alphaproteobacteria; order Rhodobacterales; family Paracoccaceae; genus Paracoccus; species Paracoccus sp. SCSIO 75233. The sequence goes on from NZ_CP115757.1 coordinate 482,008, forward strand.
CAAGACCCCACAGGCGAAGGCAAACTTCATACAGGCACCCCGCTTCCGACAAAGACGGTCCCGAACGCGTGAGCAGCACCTTCCCCAGGGTGACGCGAGGGACCGGCCCGCCAACGAGCGGGGCCCAGAGATGGGAACGAGGGCGGCGGATCGGGCAGTGGCAGCGGCCCGGTCCGCCTTTCTTTTCCGGGTGAGCCGGAAAAGTCGCAGGATCGAAGGAGAGGCTTGCCGGTGGCGCGCAAGTTCAGAGGCTCGGAAGACGTCAAGGTGGACGGGAAGGGTCGGATGTCGATCCCGGCCCGGTTCCGGCGTATTTTCGAAGCTGGCGATCCTGACTGGAAACCCTCTGAACGGACCCGCATGATCGTGGTCTACGGCCCGAAGGACTGGCAGAAGCTGGAATTCTATACCGTCGAGGCAGCAGATCGCATCGACGAGGAAATCGATCAGTTGCCGCGCGGTTCGAAACAGCGCCTGTGGCTGGAAACCCTGATGAACGGGATGGCGACCGAGGCCGAGATCGACACCGATGGCCGTCTGGTCCTGCCGCAGAAACTGCGCGACAAGATCGGGCTGGAAGATGCGGCGTTCTTCACCTCCAAGGGTGATTTCGTCGAGGTCTGGAACCCGGATGCCTATTCGGAGGCCAGCGAGTCGCTTCAGGACTACATGTCGCAATTCCCGCCGGATTTCGATCCACGCAGCTTCCTGTCTGCCGCATCGGCGGCGGAACCGCACGAGGGCTAGGTCGTGGCCCCGCTGGAGAATACTGACAAAGCGCCTCACATCCCGGTGCTGATCGATCCGATTATCCGCGCCGCAACGCCGGTTTCGGGTGTCTGGGTGGATGGCACCTTCGGCGCTGGCGGCTATACGCGCCGGCTTCTGGATGCCGGGGCGGATCGGGTGATTGCGATCGACCGCGACCCGCAGGTGTTCGAAATGGCCGCTGGCTGGGCCGGGGAATATGGCGACCGGCTGCGGATGGTTGCGGGCACCTTCTCCGATCTCGACCTGCTTGCCGGTGAGCCGGTTGATGGGGTCGTGCTGGATCTCGGCGTCAGCTCCATGCAGCTCGATCAGGCGGAGCGGGGCTTTTCCTTCATGCAGGACGGGCCGCTGGATATGCGCATGAGCGATCATGGGCCGTCGGCGGCGGATCTGCTGAACGCGGCGGATGAGGCGCAGATTGCGGATGTGCTGTATCATTACGGCGAGGAACGTGCCTCGCGCCGGATTGCACGGGCGATTATCGCCGCGCGGCCGCTGACGACGACGGGGCAGCTTGCCGATGTCATCGTCAACCAGCTTCCCCGCCCGAGACCGGGGCAGAGCCATCCGGCGACGCGCAGCTTTCAGGCCATCCGCATCTGGGTGAATGACGAATTCGGTCAGCTTGCCGAGGGGCTGGCGGCGGCGGAGCGGGCGCTGAAGCCGGGCGGGACGCTGGCCGTGGTCAGCTTTCATTCGCTTGAGGATCGTGTGGTCAAGCGGTTCCTGCAATCGCGCGCGGCGACCTCCGGCGGCGGATCGCGTCATGCGCCTGCGACCAGCGTCGATGCGCCGACCTTCACCCAGCCGACACGGCGCGCCATCGGGGCCGATAACGCCGAACTTGCCGTGAACCCGCGTGCGCGCAGCGCCTTCCTGCGACTTGGGGTCCGCACCGATGCCCCGGCCCGCGATCTCGACACCCGCGTGATTGCACTGCCGCGCCTGCCGCAGAAGGGGGGGCGGGGATGAGACCTGTGCTTTACCTTCTTGTCGCGATGATCGTCATGTCGCTGGCCTTCTGGGCGTATCGCGAGAATTACCGCACCCAGGACGCGCTGAACGAGATGGAGGCGGTCCAGCAGGAGATCGCCAGCCTGCGCGAGGAATTGCTGGTGCTGAGCGCGGAGTGGAATTACCTCAACCGCCCCGAACGGCTGCGCGAGCTGTTGCAGCTTAATGCCGACCGGCTGGGGTTGGCGCCGATCACCTCTGACCAGTTCGTGGGCAGTTCCAAGATCGATTATCCGCCGCCGCCGATCAAAGGCCCGCCCCGCCGTCCCGAGAATTTCGTACCGCCCGAAGAGGGCGCGATCACCGATGCCGACCACCCGCCGTCGCAAGAGGAGTCTCCGTGATGATCCGCAAACCGCTGCGCCCGCTCGCCCGGATTCTGCGTGCCCGTGAAACCGGGCAGGACCCTGACGAGATCGAGGCAGAGAACCGCGCCCGCAGGCAGGCCGAAATTCAGGATAAGGCGCGCAAGCGGGCCGAGGGGCGGCTGGTGTTCATGGCGCTCGGCTTTCTGGTGGCGTTCGGCACGGTCGGGCTGCGGATGGGCGCTCTGGCGTCGTCGAACCCGGAGGAGCCGCGTGTGCAGGCCAGCGGGGCGCAGATCCTCAGCCAGCGGGCGGATATCACGGACCGGCGCGGGCGGGTGCTGGCGACGAATATGCTGACCCATAGTCTTTATGCGCAGCCGCAGCAGATGGCCGACAAGGCCGCTGCCGCTGCCGGTCTGGCGCGGATTTTCACGGATATGGACGAGGCGGAGTTGCTGCGCGACTTCACCAATCCGAACCGCAAATTCATGTGGCTGAAGAAGAAGATCAGCCCCGAGCAGATGCAGGCGGTCCATGACATCGGCGAGCCGGGGCTGCTGTTCGGCCCGCGTGAGATGCGGCTTTATCCGAATGGCCGGATCGCGAGCCACATCCTTGGCGGGGCGACCTTCGGGGCCGAGGGCGTGAACAGTGCCGAGGTGATCGGTACGGCGGGGGTCGAAAAAGCGTTTGACGGCTGGCTGCGCAATCCCGCGAATGAGGGCGCGCCGCTGACGCTGTCGATCGACCTGACCGCGCAATCGGCGATGGAGGAGGTGCTGTCCTCCGGCATGCGGCGCATGAACGCCAAGGGCGCTGCGGGCATCCTGATGGAGGTCAAGACCGGCGAGGTTCTGGCGATGGCGAGCCTGCCTGATTTCGACCCCAATGACCGCCCGCGTCCGGCGCTGAAGGGCGACCCGTCCGACAGCCCGCTGTTCAACCGCGCGGTGCAGGGACAGTATGAGCTTGGCTCCACCTTCAAGATTTTCCCGGTGGCGCAGGCGATGGACCTGCGGCTGGTGAACCCGAACACGCATATCAACTCGCGCAGCCCGATGAAGATCGGGAAATACAATATCAGCGACTATCACAATTACGGCCCCAGCCTGTCGGTGACGGATATCATCGTGAAATCCTCGAACGTGGGCACGGTGCGGATCGCGCAGATGATCGGGGTGGAGCGGCAGAAGGCGTTTCTGGAAAAGCTGGGCTTTTTCGAGCCGACCGCGCTGGAGATGGTCGAGGCGCCGACCGGCAAGCCGATTGTCCCGGCCCGCTGGCCCGCAGTGACCTCGGCCACGGTCAGCTTCGGTCACGGTCTGGCGGCAAGCCCGCTGCATCTGGCGGCGGCTTATGCGACGCTGGCGAATGAGGGGCGCAAGGTCACGCCGACGCTGGTCCATGACAAGCCGCGCCCGCCGGGCCCGGAAGTCGTCTCGCCGCAGGCTGCGAAACTGTCCATCGGGCTTCTGCGTCAGGTGGTGGAGCGTGGGACGGCGAAAAAGGGCAATGTCGAAGGATATGAGGTCGCGGGCAAGACCGGCACGGCGGACAAGCCGCGTCCGGGTGGTGGCTATTACGAAAACCGCGTGGTGGCCAATTTCGCGGCGATCTTCCCCTACGAAAACCCGCAATATGTGCTGGTCGTGATCCTCGATGAGCCGACGGCCGAATTGGGCGGCGGCGAAAGCCGGGTGGCCGGTGCGACGGCGGTGCCGGTCGCGGCAGAGGTGATCGGGCGGCTCGCCCCGATCCTGGGTCTGCGCCCTGTCGATAGCGATAAGCTTCCCGACATTGAAGCGCCGACCAAAACTGGGCTAAAGGTCGCCGCGAAAGAGTGACGGAGACATTATGAGCGACGGCGTCAAGCGACTTTCCCGGCTGGGGCTGAATGCCATTGGCGGGCGTGACCCTGAAATTACAGGGATTTCGGTCGACAGCCGCACCGTCAAGCCCGGGCATCTTTTCGCGGCACTTCCGGGCTCGACGATCCACGGCGGCGAATTTATCCAATATGCTTTGCGCATGGATGCAGGCGCGGTGCTGACCGATGCAGCCGGCGCGGCGCTTGCGGCGGAGGAATTGCGGGGCTGGGACGGGGCGCTTGTGGTGTCGGAGGACCCGCGGGCGGCGCTGGCCGGGGCGGCGGCGCTCTGGTTCGGGGGACAGCCTGAAACCACGGTCGCCGTGACCGGGACATCCGGCAAGACTTCGGTTGCCAATTTCACCCGCCAGATCTGGCAGGCGCTCGGTCATCGCGCGGTCAGCCTCGGCACGATGGGCGTGCAGGGCGATTACGAGGCGAAGCTGGCCCATACCACGCCGGAGCCGGTGACGCTGCACCGGGTTCTGGCCGAGGCTGCGGCGGCGGGCATCACCCATTGCGCGATGGAGGCGTCGTCCCACGGCCTTGACCAGCGGCGGCTGGACGGGGTGCGTCTGAAGGCGGCTGCCTTCACCAATTTCAGTCAGGATCATCTGGATTATCACGCCGGGTTTGATGAATATTTCGCCGCCAAGGCCTTGCTGTTCAATCGCGTTCTTGAGGCAGGCGACACGGCGGTCGTCAACACCGACAGCGAGCGCGGGCTGCAAATGGCCGGGATCGCTGAGGATCGGGGCATGTCGCTGTTGCGGATCGGGTCGGGCAAGGAATGCGATTTCCAGATCCTCGCGCAGCGTTTCGATGCCACGGGGCAGGAATTGCGCTTTGCGTGGCAGGGTCAGCCCCATCTGACCCGGCTGAACCTGATCGGCGGGTTTCAGGCGGAAAACGTGCTGGCGGCGGCAGGTCTTGCGATTGGGGCGGGCGACGATCCGGGTGCGGTTATCGCGACGCTTGCGGGGCTGGAGACCGTGCGTGGCCGGATGCAGCTTGTTGCGCAGCGCGAGAACGGCGCGGCGGTTTTCGTCGACTACGCCCATAAGCCCGGTGCGGTAATCGCGGCGCTGCAATCCCTGCGACCGCATGTCATGGGCCGTATCGTCGTGGTGCTGGGCGCAGGCGGCGACCGGGATCGCGGCAAGCGCCCGCTGATGGGGCAGGCCGCGCGCGAGCATGCGGATGTGGTGATTATCACCGACGACAATCCGCGCAGCGAAGATCCCGCCAGCATCCGCGCCGAGGTCATGGCGGGTGCCGGTCCGGAGGCCACCGAGGTTGGCGACCGGGCAGAGGCGATCCTGCGCGGCGTCGATGCGCTTCAGCCGGGCGATGCGCTGCTGATCGCCGGGAAGGGCCATGAAACCGGGCAGACCGTCGGCAGCGACGTGTTTCCCTTCGATGATGCCGAGCAGGCATCGGTTGCGGTTGCGGCCCTGGACGGGAAGATCTGATGGCGCTCTGGTCCTCTGACGACGCAGCGCTTGCGACCGGCGGGCGGGTCACGTGCGACTGGCAGGCAAATGGAGTCAGCATCGACACCCGCTCCATTCAGCCGGGTGATCTGTTCGTCGCGCTGACAGATGTCCGGGACGGGCATGATTTCGTAGCGCAGGCCTTGCAGAAAGGTGCGGCGGCAGCCTTGGTCAGCCGGGTGCCGGACGGGGTTGCGGATGACGCGCCGCTAATGATCGTGGACGAGGTGCTGCCCGCGCTTGAGGCGCTCGGGCGTGCGGCGCGGGCGCGGATGACGGGCAAGGTGATCGGCGTCACCGGATCGGTCGGCAAGACATCGACCAAGGAAATGCTGCGCGCGGCTCTGGCAGGTCAGGGCAAGGTTCACGCGGCTGAGGCCTCCTATAACAATCACTGGGGTGTGCCGCTGACGCTGGCGCGGATGCCTGCGGACAGCGATTTCGCGATCATCGAGATCGGGATGAGCAATCCCGGCGAGATCGAGCCGCTGGCGCGCATGGCCCGTCCCCATGCGGCGCTGATCACCACGATTGCGGCGGCGCATATCGGGGCGTTCGGGGATCTCGACGGGATCGCGCGCGAGAAAGCGGCGATTTTCCGCGGTCTCGTCCCGGCGGGTGCGGCGATTATCCCGACCGGGCTGTCGACCACGCCCATCCTGCGGCAAGCGGCGGATGACGCAGGTGCGCCGATCCTCAGCTTCGGGGATGAGGGCGAAACCCGTCTGATCGCGGCTGAACCGGAGGGGGAGACGCTGCGGCTTCGCGCGACGCTGTCGGGAAAGCCGATCAACTTCACCCTGCAATCGGTCGGTCCGCATTTCGCGGCGAATGCCATAGGCGTGCTGGCCACGATCAGTGCCATCGGTGCCGATGTGATCGAGGCGGCGAAGGCTCTAGGTGACTGGATACCGCCGAAGGGGCGGGGCCGGGTTGAGGAGCTGGGCGAGATCCGGCTGATAGACGATGCGTTCAATGCCAATCCCAGTTCCATGCGGGCGGGGCTGGGCACGCTCGCGCGGCTTCCCGGCACGCGGCGGGTGGCCATTCTGGGCGATATGCTGGAACTCGGCCCCGATGAGGCCGCGCAGCACCGGGCGCTTGCGGCGGAAAACCTGCTCGCCTCCGTCGATCTCGTCCATGCGGCAGGACCGTTGATGCGTCACATGTTCGACGCCTTGCCCGGGGATAAACAGGGTATCTGGGCGGAAACCGCCGATGATCTGGCGGCGCGGCTGGACGAACTGGTCCGACCCGGTGATACCGTCATGATCAAGGGCTCGAAAGGCTCGTATATCAGCCGTGTCGTCGATGCGATGCGCAAGGCCGCCGACAAGGCGAAGGCAACGGGGAAATAACCTATGCTCTACTGGCTGTCCGTACTGAATGAAGGCGATGGCGTCTTCAACCTGTTCCGCTATATCACCTTCCGGGCGGGCGGGGCGTTCTTCACGGCGCTGATCTTCGCGTTCATCTTCGGCAAGCCGCTGATCGATTATCTGCGCAAGGTGCAGAAGAAGGGCCAGCCCATCCGGGATGACGGGCCGGAGACCCATTTCGTCAAGGCCGGGACGCCGACAATGGGCGGGATTCTGATCCTGTCGGCGCTGCTGGTCGGGACATTGATGTGGGCGCGACTGTCGAATGCCTATGTCTGGATCGTGCTGCTGGTGACCTATGGCTACGCGGCAATCGGCTTTGCGGATGATTATGCGAAAGTCTCGAAGCACAACACCAAGGGCGTGTCGGGAAAGCTGCGCATGTCGCTTGGCTTCGGCCTTGCCTTCATTGCTTCGGCCTGGACGATGTATCTGCACCCCGCCGGGCTGAGTGGGCAGCTTGCCTTTCCGTTCTTCAAGGATGCGCTGCTGAACCTGTCGATCCTGTTTATCCCCTTTGCGATGATCGTCATCGTCGGCGCGGCCAATGCGGTGAACCTGACCGATGGGCTGGACGGGCTGGCGATCATGCCGGTGATGATTGCGGCGGCGACCTTCGGGGTGATCGCCTATATGGTCGGCAACGCGAACTTCGCCGATTATCTGGGCCTGCATGGCGTGCCGGGGGCAGGGGAACTGGTGATCTTTGTCGCCGCACTGATCGGCGGGGGGCTGGGCTTTTTGTGGTACAACGCGCCGCCCGCTGCGGTCTTCATGGGCGATACGGGATCGCTGGCCCTTGGCGGGGCGCTTGGCGCGATTGCGGTTGTGACCAAGCATGAGCTTGTGCTGGCGATTGTCGGCGGGCTGTTCGTGGTCGAGGCGCTGAGCGTCATCATTCAGGTGCTGTATTTCAAACGCACCGGCAAGCGCGTGTTCCTGATGGCCCCGATCCACCACCATTTCGAGAAGAAGGGCTGGAAGGAAAGCCAGATCGTGATCCGGTTCTGGATCATCGCGCTTGTGCTGGCCCTGATCGGGCTCGCGACGTTGAAATTGCGGTAGTTTGCCGGGGGCGTTGTGGGTGAGGGGTTTTTGGTGCGTTGAAACGCACCCTACGGGTTGGGGCATGGTGGTGTTGCGTTGAAATGCACCGTTGCGGGTCGTTTGGGGTGTGTGGGTGGTGGTGCGCTGAAGCGCACCCTACGGGTTGGGGAATATCGGTTGGGGTGCGTTGACACGCATCGTTACGGGTTGTTTGGGGTGTGGGGTTGGTGGTGCGCTGAAGCGCACCCTACACATCGTTAGCGGGACACCGTAGGGTGCGCTTCAGCGCACCAGACCCGCCCGCAACAACCCACATCCATGAGGTAACCCATGATCCCCGTCCAAGGCGTCACCGGCCAGACCATCGCCGTTCTGGGCCTCGGCCGCTCCGGCCGGGCCACTGCCGCAGCCTTGCAGGCGGGCGGTGCGGAGGTTGTCGTCTGGGATGACGGGCAGGAGGGGCGCGCACAGGCCGAGGCAGAGGGGATGGAGCTGCGCGATCTGACCCGTCGCGAGGCGTGGCACGGGGTCAGCATGCTGGTCACCTCGCCCGGTATCCCGCATCTTTACCCGCAGCCGAATGCCGCGATCGCGATGGCGCTGGAGCTGGGTATCCCCCTCGACAACGATATCGGGCTGTTTTTCCGCAGCTTCGCGACGCCGGATTGGGACAATTTCGACGTCACGCCGCGTGTCATCACGATCACCGGATCGAACGGCAAATCCACCACCACGGCGCTGGTGCATCACATTCTGCAAACCGTGGGCCGCCCGAGCCAGATCGGCGGCAATATCGGCACCGGGGTTCTGTCGCTTGAACCCGCCCATGATGGCGAGGTGGTGGTGATCGAGCTGTCCTCCTACCAGACCGATCTTGCCCGGGCGCTGACGCCGGATGTCGCGGTGTTCACCAATCTTTCGCCCGATCATCTGGACCGCCACGGCGGCCTGGGCGGGTATTTCGCGGCCAAGCGGCGGCTGTTTTCCGAAGGCGGGCCGGATCGCTGCGTGATCGGCGTCGATGAGGTGGAGGGGCGGTATCTCGCCAACCAGATGGGCGAGGGTCCGGGGGATGACCGGGTGATCCGGGTCTCTTCGGGGCAGAAGCTCGATGGGTTCGCCTGGGGTGTCTTCGCCCGCAAGGGCTTCCTGAGCGAGTATCGCAAGGGTCGTCAGATCGCCTCCATCGACTTGCGGGAGGTCACGGGGCTGCCCGGGGCGCATAACCACCAGAATGCCTGCGCCGCTTACGCTGCCTGCCGCGCCGTCGGCCTTGCCCCGCGAGAGATTGAAGCTGCGTTTCACAGCTTCGGCGGCCTGCCGCATCGCAGCCAGACCGTGCGTGAGCGCAATGGCGTCCGCTATGTGAACGATTCGAAGGCCACCAATGTGGATGCCGCCGCGCAGGCCCTGCAGGCGTTCCGCAATATCCGCTGGATCGCGGGCGGGCTTGGCAAGGATGGCGGTATTGCCGATCTGCAGCCGCATCTGCCGAATGTCGTCAAAGCCTATCTGATCGGCCATTCCGCGCGCGATTTTGCGCTTCAGCTTGGCGATACGCCGCATGAGGTGGTGGAGACGATGGAAGCCGCCGTGGCGCGCGCCAGTGCCGAGGCGGTCGCGGGCGAGACCGTGTTGCTGGCCCCGGCGGCGGCAAGTTTCGATCAGTATCCCAATTTTGAAAAGCGCGGCGAGCATTTCGCCACGCTGGTCGAGGCGCTTTAGATCAGGGGCGTTCGGCTGACAGGAAGCGCGCCGACATGAAGCCGGTGCGGCCCTGACCGTCGCGCAGCTGGACCCAGTCGCCGGTCTTGGGGCCGATGGCGGTCACCATCTGTCCGCGCGACAGCCGGCCCACCACGTCTTCCGAGGTTGACGGGCCGGCGCGGAAATTCACCGAATTGCCGGTGACGTAAAGCGTATCGGTCGGCGCGTCGGCGAGGTTCGTTTCCGGCTCCTGCCCGGCATATTCCGGGGACGGGCGCAGCTCCGGACCGGCGAATTGCTGGACCTGTTCGGGGGTCTGCTCCACGGCGGAGGCCGGAATGATGGGCGCTTCCGGCTCCGGTTCCGGTGTGGAAGCCGCCTCGGGCGCGGTTTCGGCTGTCGGTACAGGCTCCGCCTCAACCCGTCGACTGTCACCTTCGCCGAAAACGACCAGGACCGTGATAAACGCTAACAGTGTCAGGAAGATAAGCTTGAACATTCGCCTTACCCTTGCCCATTTTTCGTGTCTGTTCACTATTATTAAGACCGGACCGATAGGGTGGTGCAATGCCCGTGGCAAGAGCTTCGTTAACGAAGCCGTGTACAAGTCCGGAATTTCCGACTGGACCGGACCGCTGCGGCAGCCTAAATCCTGTTTATGTCCGACGATACCATACCCGAACAGCCCGAAAACCTGAGCGCCGAACCGCTTTCGCGGGCGATTGGCGAGCGTTACCTGACCTATGCGCTTTCCACCATCATGAACCGGGCGCTGCCCGATGCGCGCGACGGGTTGAAGCCAGTGCATCGGCGCATCCTGTTTGCAATGCGCGAACTCAGGCTGGCCCCGAACAGTGCGTTCCGCAAATCGGCCAAGATCGCGGGCGATGTGATGGGCAATTATCACCCGCATGGCGATGCGGCGATCTATGACGCGATGGCGCGGCTGGCGCAGGATTTCGCCATGCGCTACCCGCTGGTCGACGGGCAGGGGAATTTCGGCAATATCGACGGCGACAGCCCGGCGGCCTCCCGCTACACGGAGGCGCGGCTTGCGGAACCCGGCAGTGCCCTGATGGAAGGGCTGTCGGAGGACTCGGTGGCGTTCCGGCCCAATTACGACGGCACGCTGAGCGAACCGGAGGTGCTGCCTGCGGCGTTTCCCAATCTGCTGTGCAACGGTGCCTCGGGGATTGCCGTCGGCATGGCCACGAATATCCCGCCGCATAACCTGCACGAGGTGATCGACGCCTGTCTGCATCTGATTAAATCGCCGGATGCGCGGGACGATACGCTGCTGAACTTTGTCCAGGGGCCCGATTTCCCGACCGGCGGCGTGCTGGTCGAGGATGCGGAGACGCTGCGCAACGCCTATCGCACCGGGCGTGGCAGCCTGCGCCTGCGCGCCCGTTGGCAGCAGGAGGATCTGGGGCGCGGCACCTGGCAGATCGTGGTGACGGAGATCCCCTATCAGGTCCAGAAATCCCGGCTGATCGAGCGGCTGGCGGAGTTGATCCAGACCAAGAAAATGCCGATCCTCGCCGATGTGCGCGACGAATCCGCCGAGGATGTGCGGATCGTTCTGGAACCCAAGACCCGCAGCGTCGATCCGGCGCAGCTCATGGCGGCGCTGTTCAAATCGTCGGATCTGGAAATCCGCTTCGGGCTGAACATGAACGTGCTGATCGACGGGCGCGTGCCGAAGGTGTGCTCGCTGAAAGAGGTTTTGCGGGCGTTTCTGGATCATCGTCGCGACGTGCTGCTGCGGCGCTCGAATTTCCGGCTGGACAAGATCGCTGCCCGGCTTGAGGTGCTGGAAGGCTATATCGTCGCTTTCCTCAATCTCGACCGTGTGATCGAGATTATCCGCCATCACGACGACCCCAAGGCCGGGCTGCTGGCCGAAAACTGGGGGCAGGAGGTCGGGGCGGAGATTTTCCTGACCGAGGTGCAGGCCGAAGCGATCCTGAACATGCGCCTGCGTGCCTTGCGCAAGCTGGAAGAAATGGAACTGCGCGCCGAACGCGACAAGCTGCTGGAAGAGCAGGAGGGGCTGAACGCCCTCGTCGCGGATGAGGGGCTGCAATGGAACCGCATCACCGAGGAGCTGCGCGAGGTTCGCGGCAATTTCGGCAAATCGGCGGAAGGCGGCGCGCGCCGGACGGAGATTTCGGCGGCGGCGGATATCGAGCCGGTCGATATCGAAACGATGATCGAGCGTGAACCGATTACCGTCATCGTCTCACAGATGGGCTGGATCCGGGCGATGAAGGGCCATCAGCCGCTGGATGCGGAGGTGAAATTCCGCGACGGTGACGGTCCCTTCATGGCGCTGCATGCGGAGACGACGGACAAGCTGATGCTGTTCGGCTCCAACGGGCGGTTTTATACCCTGCCGGCCAGCAATCTGCCCGGCGGGCGGGGCTTGGGTGAGCCGGTGCGGCTGATGGTCGATCTGCCGAATGACGCGGCAATCATCGACCTGTTCCCGTGGCGCGAGGGCGTCAAATATCTGCTGGCATCGAAGGCAGGGGACGGGTTCGTCGTGAACTCTGCCGATATTCTGGCGCAGACCAAATCCGGCAAACAGGTGCTGAATGGTGACGCACTGCTTTGCCGCGAGGTATCGGGAGATCATGTCGCGACGGTTGGTGAGAACCGCAAGATGCTGGTGTTCCCGCTGATCGAACTGCCGGAAATGGGTCGTGGCAAGGGCGTCCGGTTGCAGAAGTTCAAGGATGGCGGTCTGTCCGACGCGATCTGCATCACGCTGGCCGACGGGCTGAGCTGGCAGATGGGCGGCGGCAAGACCCGGACGGAGCCGGACCTGACCGAATGGCTCGGCAAACGGGCGAGTGCCGGGCGCATGGCTCCGCGTGGCTTCCCGCGTGACAACAAATTCAACTAGGGCAGGTTTTGTCAGCAGGGCGGACGGCAGCCCGCCCCGCTTCGTCAACTCATGCGTTAGGCTCTTCCGGGACGATCAGCGGTTCGGAAGAGGTCGCGGTCTTGTCATTCGCTTTGCCGCCGCAGGCAGCGGCTGGCATGGCGGCCAGCAGGCTCAGCGTTACTGCGGTAATGGCAGCAGTCAGTTTCATCATGACCTGTGCTCCTTTCGTGGTCATTGCACGTCGGGGCCTTTTGGAAGGGCGAGGCGCCGCTTCCGTAGGGTCAAGCCTACACCCATGCGGGTTCCGATCAACGAAACCAGCCTGAATCGTCGATCACAGCTTTGTGTGGTCAACGGGCCGCAGCATCGAAAACGGTTTCGATTTATGCGCTAAGTCGCTGGGGATACGGCTTAGTTCCCTGCATCCTCGCGGACTTCCTTCTGTCCGGTAATCATTGGCGTCACCAGATCCTCACGCTTCCAGAAGCGGTAAAACAGGATGATCGCCACATGAAGCACGACCAGGATCAGCACCAGATTCGCGCCGAATTCGTGCCAGTCCACGGCCTCCGTCGCGATGTCGCTGCCGACCGCGGATGCCAGCGGGCCGACATTGATATAGTCCTCCGGGTCGGAGATCAGCCCGGTCGTGACCTGCGCCGCCAGCGCCGCCAGCATGGCAATGACCGACAGCGCGCCGAGCGGGTTGTGACCGGGCCAGTAGCTCGGCTCCCTCAGGAACATGTGGCGCGCATAGCCTGCGACATGGGTTGGTCCCCGCAGGAAATGCGAGAAGCGGGCATGTCTGGGGCCGATGAAGCCCCAGACGAGACGGAAGATCAGCAGACCCGCAACGACATAGCCGCACCAGAAATGCAGCGTCATCTGGTTCGGTCCAAATTTCCCAAGAAGCCATCCGGCGATCACGAAGAAGGCCAGCAGCCAGTGGAACATCCGCAGCAGCGGGTCCCACAGCCGGACCGTGCGGGTCTGCCGTTCATCCGACATGGCGCTTAGTCGCGATATTGATCGTGGCAGGCTTTGCAGGCACCGCCGAGCGCGCCGACGACCGGGCCGACATTCTCCTGCCCGCCCTTCACGGCCTCACCCGCGCCGGATGCCGCTTCGCCGAGTGCGGCGAATTTGGCGCGGAAATCATCCATGTTTTCCCAGATCGCCGGCAGGGCATCGGTGTCGTCTGCATCGGCGTTCGAGCTGCCTTCGATGAAATGCATCGGCAGATCATACTGGGTCAGCGTCTCGATATTGCTGGCATAGCGGGATGCGGCTTCCTCGTCATATTCCGCCTTGCCCTGTGCGATGGCGGCGAGTGCGCCCATATTGGCGCCGAGCAGCTTGTAGAAGCCCTGACGCGCTTCGATCGCCTGTTCGATGGGGTCGTCATCCTGTGCAATGGCGGCGAATGGCATAAGGGCGATGGCACTGGCGATGATCAGCTTGTGCATGATGTGTTCCTCGTCGATGATTTAACTTTAACTTCTGGCAGGTGGCTTGATCGTAAACACACGCTTCTGACGTCGGTTCATAATAACAGATTATAAAACTGCCTTGATGGAACAATGCAAAAACGCCGTCCGGGTTTCCGGACGGCGATGAATTTATTGTCAGTTGACGCGAATCCGATCAGCTATAGAGGTTCTGGACCCCGATCTGATCGTGAATCTGGTTCACGATTTGCGGTTGCAGACCAAGCGCTTGCGCCAGCTGGTGCAGATACTGCGCTTCTTCCTGGCTGTCGAAATCAATCGCCATGACCGACATCAGATAAACCTGCGGCGCGAGGCCCTGCGGCACGTCCCGCGCCAGTGCCTGCGCATCGACCGGCATCGCCATCTGTTCGCGAATGAACTGGCGCTCCTCGTCGTCGAGATCGCCAAGCTCGCCCATCAGCCGTTCCTTCTCGGCGTCGTCGATCTGGCCATCGGCCTTCGCCGCCTGGATCATGGCGCGCAGCATCAGACCGGCAACCGCGTTCTGTTCGGCGGTCGGCGCGACTTCGGGTTCGTCGTTGCGGGTCAGCGAGTCGTTCAGCAATTCGCCGAAGGAGGCGTCATTCGACTGCTGCGCACCACGGCTGGCAAGGCTGCCTGCCGCAGCTGAGCCGCCGAGCATTCCGCCCAACAGATCGCCAAGGCCGCCAGCGCCGCTGCCCCGTCCGCCCGTTACCTGATCCAGCAACCCGCCAAGCCCGCCGGAGGCACCCGCGGAGTTCGGGCCGCCGTAACGTGACCCCGATCCGGCACCGGTGCTGCCACCCAGAAGGCCGCCAAGCATGTCTCCGAGATTCCCGCCCGAGCCGGAGGAGCGGCCTTGCAGGCTTCCGCTCAGCTGGTCCAGCAAGCCGCCGCCGCTGCGGCGCGAACGGCTGCCGGACTGGTTTTGACCGGCGTTTTTCATCACGCTGCTCAGCCCTTTTGCCAAAATTACGCCGCCTGCGACGCGGGCGAGGGTTTTCATCAGACTCATTCCAGATCTCCAATCTGTTTGCGGTTGCCACAGTTTCCGAGGGCATGTGGCGGAAAATGAACGTGTTTTTCAACGATTCGGTTCCCGATGCGGCTTTAGCCCAGCATAGCCTGCCTGCCCTTGATTTTTCCCGAATCTACTTTTATTTCGCCCTGCAATACGAAAACCGGGGAACGGACAGCCATCTGCCCCGATCAAGGAGGCCTCATATGGCAAAAGCAAAATTCGAACGCACGAAGCCGCATGTCAACATCGGTACGATTGGTCACGTTGACCACGGCAAGACGACGCTGACGGCTGCGATCACGAAGTATTTCGGTGACTTCAAGGCCTATGACCAGATCGACGGCGCGCCGGAGGAGAAGGCGCGTGGGATCACCATCTCGACCGCGCATGTCGAGTATGAGACGGACGACCGTCACTACGCCCATGTCGACTGCCCCGGCCACGCCGACTACGTCAAGAACATGATCACCGGTGCTGCGCAGATGGACGGCGCGATCCTGGTGGTGAACGCGGCTGACGGCCCGATGCCGCAGACCCGCGAGCACATCCTGCTGGGCCGTCAGGTCGGCATTCCCTACATCGTGGTTTACCTGAACAAGGTCGACCAGGTCGATGACGAGGAACTGCTGGAACTGGTCGAGATGGAAGTCCGCGAGCTGCTGTCCTCCTACGAATACCCGGGCGACGATATTCCGATCGTCAAGGGTTCGGCGCTGGCGGCTCTGGAAGGCCGTGACCCGGAAATCGGCGAGAACTCGATCCGCGAGCTGATGAAGGCCGTGGACGAATATATCCCGACCCCGGAACGCGCTGTCGACCAGCCCTTCCTGATGCCGATCGAGGACGTGTTCTCGATCTCGGGCCGTGGTACGGTTGTGACCGGCCGGGTCGAGCGTGGCGCGGTCAACGTGGGTGACGAGCTTGAAATCGTCGGCATCCGCCCGACCAAGAAAACCACCTGCACCGGCGTCGAGATGTTCCGCAAGCTGCTGGATCGCGGTGAAGCGGGCGACAATATCGGTGCCCTGCTGCGCGGCGTTGAGCGTGACGGCGTTGAGCGCGGTCAGGTTCTGGCCAAGCCGGGTTCGGTGACCCCGCACACCAAGTTCGAGGCCGAGGCCTATATTCTGACCAAGGAAGAAGGCGGCCGCCACACCCCGTTCTTCGCGAACTACCGTCCGCAGTTCTACTTCCGCACGACGGATGTGACCGGTTCGGTGACGCTGCCGGAAGGCACGGAGATGGTGATGCCGGGCGACAACCTGAAATTCGAGGTTGAGCTGATCGCACCGATCGCGATGGAAGAAAAGCTGCGCTTCGCGATCCGCGAAGGCGGTCGCACCGTCGGCGCCGGCGTTGTCGCGAAGATCATCGAGTGATGATGTGATCCGTGGCGGTGCGTGTGAACACGCACCCTACGGGTTTTGCGATGACGGTGTTGTGGTGCGTGGATTGCGCACCATACGGCGCGGTGTGATGATGTTGTTGTGGTGCGTGGACCGCGTACCATACGGCGCGGTATGATTATGTCGTTGTGGTGCGCTAAAGCGCACCCTACGCCATTCTATCGCCCGTAGGGTGCGCCTTGGCGCACCAAACCCAAAAACCGAAACCCGTCCCGAAAGGGGCGGGTTTTTTCATTGGGATACAGCCCCGCGTAGGGTGTGTGCTTGCACGCACCAACACCCCCTCACCACCATCCTGACGCATTCTGTCAGCACACCCGCCCATAATGATCCGTGACGCAACTGCATATCAGGAGAGATGTCATGATCGATCATGTGGGTTTCGCCGTGTCCGACCTCGCCCGGTCGCGGGCCTTTTACGAAGGCGCCCTCGCACCGCTTGGGATCACGGTGATGATGGAGATGACCGAAGAGGCGACCGGTGGAAACGGCGCATTTCTCGGCCTCGGCAAGGACGGCAATCCGTTTTTCTGGATCGGCACCGGCAAGGCCCCGGCCACCAGCGTTCACCTTGCCCTGTCGGCACCCGACCGGGACAAGGTCGCGGCATTTTATGACGCGGCGCTGGCGGCAGGCGGCACGGATAACGGCGCGCCGGGGCTGAGGCCCGAATATAGTCCGGGGTATTACGGTGCCTTCGTGCTGGATCCGGACGGCAATAATATCGAGGCGGTCTGCCATGAGAAGCAGCCGTCATGAAAACCTATCAGGGAAGTTGTTTCTGCGGCGCGGTCGCTTTTGAGGCGGATGGTGACCTTGCTGACGGCACGATGCGCTGCAATTGCCGGTTCTGCCGCAAGATGCGCTATTGGGAAATGCGGCTCCCGGATCCGGACGGGTTCCGGCTGCTGAAAGGCCGGGAGGCGCTGGCGGAAACGCCGCGAGCCGAAGCGGACGGGTTGGACATGCATCACCGGTTCTGCGCCCGCTGCGGCACGAGGTTATGGACCGAGGGGAATATCGCCGAAATGGGCGGTCGTTTCGTGATGGTCGTGGTTGCCGCGCTCGACAATGCCAGCGAGGCGGAACTGGCCGCAGCGCCGGTTCACTGGGCCGACGGGGCCAGCGACAACTGGCAGTGTCGGGCGCCCGAAACCCGGCATCTGTAGATTTGCCGAGCAGGCCCGATCCGTGCTAGGGTCGGGCCATCACGCAACCGGAGCAGGTGTCATGGACAAGTCCCCGATCTGAACAGTTTTTGCCCAGATTTGGAAAGGACAGGCCATGCATGCCAGTTTTCTCGATGCGGCGCAGCCGTATCCGATGCGTTTCCCCGATGGACGGCTGAATACCGGCCTCGTGCATCTGAACCGCGTCATTGACCACCCGAATATCGAGATCGGGGATTTCACCTACGCCAGCAGCTTCGATCCGCCAGAGGACTGGGCGGCGCGGCTGGCCCCCTATACCTATGCAGGCGCGCCCGAAAAGCTGCGGATCGGGCGGTTCTGCCAGATCGCTGACCGGGTGCGGATCATCACGGCTTCGGCCAATCATCCGATGAAAGGGATCTCCACCTATCCGTTTGCGATCTTCGATCATGCGCGCTTCGCCGACTACAAGGATCAGATCAGTGGCTTGCCTGACACAGTCATCGGTCACGATGTCTGGCTCGGCGATGGTGCGGTGATCCTGCCCGGCGCGCGGATCGGCAGCGGCGCGATTATCGGTGCCGGGGCCGTGGTGACGGGGGAGGTGCCGGATTACGCGGTCGTCACAGGCAATCCGGCGCAGATACGGCGGATGCGGTACGGGCCGGAGGAGATCGCGCGGCTCCTTGATCTCGCATGGTGGGACTGGCCGGTGGAGCGTATCGGGGCGGCGATCCCGGCGCTCGCCAGCGGCGATCTGGCCGCGCTTGAGGCGATGGCGCGAAGTGCGCCGCCGTCGCGGAGTTAACTGTCATGAAACTGAACCCTGCCGGTTATATCACGGCGCTTGACTTAATTCGGCCCGCGCGGCTACCTCAGGGGCCTTGGCCGACCCACGCAGCCTTTTTCCATTAGGTGCATCAGATATGTTTCGCTGGTTTGAGAGCCGGCTTGATCCCTATCCGCAGGATCGGCCGCAAATGCCGCCCCGCAGTTTCTGGGCGTTTCTTCTGCATTATTCGCGGGGTGCGCTGCCGTGGCTGCTTCTCTTGTCGCTGGGCGCTGCGGTCATTGCCGTGATCGAAGTGGTGATGTTCGGCTATCTGGGCGATCTGGTGAACCGCCTGTCAGAGACGCCGCGCGATCAGTTCTGGGAGGTCGAAGGCGTCCGGCTTGGCCTGATGGGGCTGCTGCTTCTGGTCGTGCTACCGGCGCTGAACGGGCTGGCGAGCATGATCATGCATCAGACGCTTCTGGGCAATTTTCCGCAGCGTATTCGCTGGCAGGCGCATCGCTATCTGCTGCGGCAGTCGATCGGCTATTTTCAGGACGAATTCGCCGGGCGGATCGCGCAGCGCCTGATGCAGACCGCGCTTGCCGTGCGCGAAGTGGCGATGAAGCTGATGGATGTGGCGGTCTATGTCGCCGTGGTGTTTCTCGGCGCGGTTGTGCTGGCGGCGAGCCAGGATTGGCGGCTGGCGCTGCCCTTTGCAGTCTGGGGTGTCGCCTTCGGCATCATGCTGTGGAAGATCGTGCCGAGGCTTGGCCGGGTGGCGCAGGCGCAGGCGGATGCGCGCAGCGCGATGACCGGGCAGGTCGTCGACAGCTACACCAATATCGCGACGGTCAAGCTGTTCTCCCATTCCGACCGGGAAGAGGCGTGGATGCGGCAGGGCATGGACGGGTTTCTGAACACCGTTTACGCGCAGATGCGGCTGTCGGCCTTGCAGGATATTCTGTTGACCATCCTGAACGCCTGCCTTGTCGCCGCCGTGACGGGCGTCGGTCTGGTGCTGTGGACGGGTGGCGGCATCAGCGTCGGGGCGCTTGCCGTGGCGGTGCCGCTGGCGATGCGGCTCAATAATATGTCGCACTGGATCATGTGGGAATTCGCCGCGCTGTTCGAGAATGTCGGGACGGTCCGCGACGGGATCTCGTCGCTGGCGTTGCCGCGTGCGGTTCAGGATATGGACGGGGCGCAGCCTCTGGCAGCCGGGCCGGGCGCGGTGCGTTTCGATCACGTCACATTCCGCTACGGGATGGAGGAGACGGAGCGTCCGCTGGCCGTGTTGGACGATCTGAGCCTCGACATCGCCGCTGGAGAGCGGGTCGGGCTGATCGGCCGTTCCGGCGCGGGGAAATCCACGCTGGTGAACCTGCTGTTACGTTTCCATGATATCGAACAGGGTCTCATCACAATCGACGGGCAGGATGTATCGCAGGTCACGCAGGAAAGCCTGCGCGCAGCAATCGGGGTTGTGACGCAGGACAGCAGCCTGCTGCATCGCTCTGTGCGGGAGAACATCGCCTATGGCCGGCCCGACGCGAGCGCGGCGGATATTGACCGCGCCGTCATCATGGCGGAGGCGCAGGATTTCATCCCGGAACTGGCCGACAGCAAGGGCAGGCGCGGGCTGGACGCGCATGTCGGGGAACGCGGCGTCAAACTGTCCGGCGGGCAGCGTCAGCGGATCGCGATTGCACGGGTGGCGCTGAAGGATGCGCCGATTCTGGTGCTGGACGAGGCGACATCGGCGCTCGACAGCGAGGCGGAGGCGGCGATCCAGTCGCGGCTGGACGCGCTGATGGAGGGCAAGACGGTCATCGCCATCGCGCATCGCCTGTCCACCATTGCCGCCATGGACCGGCTGGTGGTCATGGACCGGGGCCGGATTGTCGAGCAGGGGACGCATGCCGAATTGCTCCGGGCGGGCGGGCTTTATGCGCGGCTTTGGGCGCGGCAATCGGGCGGGTTCATCGCCGTTGACGACACGGCGGAGGCGGTCAACGCGGCGGAGTAGCGAAATTCCGGTGACTTGACGCCCCGCGATGCGCTTCCCCCCTTGCGCCGGGGGGCGTTCCGCCGTAATCAGGCGCCCGGCCTAGGGGTATAGCTCAGTTGGTAGAGCATCGGTCTCCAAAACCGAGGGTCGTGGGTTCGAGTCCCTCTGCCCCTGCCAGTTGCCGTTGCGAGTTGTCGCCGGAATGATCCGGGAACAATCAATGCCAGCCATGAAATCATGACAGTCCGTATTCACGTTGGGGCGCACAAGACCGCCAGCACCGAACTGCAATATGCGATTCGCAGCGTGCGGAACGAACTGGCCGGGCAGGGTTTGGGTTTTCTGGGGCCAAGCGCGCTGCGCAGCCAGAGGTTGCCGCTGTCTCGGGCCATTCGCGGGGATCAGAACTTGGCGGCTGAACCTTTGCGGGCGAAGCTGCGATACTGGCTGTCGTCCCATGAGGATCATCTGATTTCGGAGGAAAACATCCTCGGCACCACCAGTCGCGGCGAGATGTTCGGGGGCGATGATGTGCTATATCCCGGTGCGGAAGACCGGCTCGCCAGAACGCTTGAGCTGCTTGGCAAGCCTGAGGTGGAGCTGTTTCTTGCCATCCGTGATCCTGCGACCTTCGTGACCTCGGCTTATGGTCAGCAATTGCGCAGCGGTGCCCTGGTCGATGTCAGCACCTATGTGCGTGGCGTGAAGGTGCGGTCGCTTGACTGGACCGGATTGATCGAGCGCCTGCTGGGCTGCGAGGGCGTTTCGCGGGTCGTATGCTGGCGTCTTGAGGATCATACGCAGGTGCGGGGCAGGGTGCTTGCCCGGCTTCTCGGCCCGGAGCGCGCGGCATTGGTGCCGCCTGCGACGCTGCGCCATCGCGGCGTTTCAGAAAAGGCCTATCGCTATTTCATGAAGACCGCGCTTGAGGATATGGAAACCCCGGTTCAGACCTTGCTGCGGGACGCGCAGAAGCGCCATCCGCGTCTGGAGGGGGAGCCGTCGATGCGTCTGCTGCACCACCGGACCTATAGATCCTCGCTGGTCAACTATGACGCGCAGGCCGGGCGGATCGCCGGGATGGAGCGGGTGGAGTTCCTTCGCCCGCAAAATCCGCCCGTCCCGCCGGTATGACGCTTGAAAATATCGCCGCCGGGGTTTAATTGGGCGGCTGCAACACGAGGATCAGCATGACCAATCCCGCCAAGTTCCTGTCGCAGGTCCGTGCCGAGGGCGCGAAAATCACCTGGCCCACGCGGCGCGAGGTGGTGACGACCACGATCATGGTTTTCATCATGGCGACGTTGGCTGCGCTGTTCTTCTTCCTGGTCGATATCGCGATCCGCACCGGGCTGACCGCGCTTCTGGGCGCTGTTTCCTGATCCACGTCTGACCGAGCGCCCGGTTTTCAGGGCCGTCTTGGGTGGATATGTGATCTGATTGGCGCTTGAAGCGGGGTTGCAATTGGTCGTGTCTGGCTGTATGTCCGCCCGACCTGCCCGGATGTCGGCGTGCACGATTCGTTGCGCGCCGGTTTCGTTTTTCGGGCTTGGCAGAAATTCACGGGCGGATTGGCCGCCCCCACGACAAGAAGCAGGGGTCGATCGGAACATGGCAAAGCGTTGGTATTCGGTCAGCGTCCTGTCGAACTTCGAGAAAAAGGTCGCCGAGGCGATCCGTCAGGCAGTGGCTGAGAAGTCGCTGGAGGACGAAATTGACGAAGTGCTGGTACCTACCGAAGAGGTGATCGAGGTACGGCGTGGCAAGAAAGTGACGTCGGAACGGCGTTTCATGCCCGGCTATGTGCTGGTGCATATGGATATGACCGACCGGGCCTATCATCTGGTGAACTCGATCAATCGCGTCACCGGGTTTCTGGGCCAGCAGGGCAAGCCGTCGCCGATGCGCGATGACGAGGTGAACCATATCCTGCATCGCACCGGCGAGGGCGGGGCAGAGGCGCAGCCGCGCAATCTGATCCGCTTCGACGTGGGCGAGATGGTGAATGTGACCGACGGCCCGTTCGAGGGTTTTTCGGGCACCGTCGAGGAAGTCGACGACATTGCGGCCCGGATCAAGGTCACGGTGTCGATCTTTGGCCGGCCGACGCCGGTCGAACTGGAATTCACGCAGGTCGCCAAGACCTCGTGATTTAAGCGCGGGAGGCGCAGGCCGTACCGCTATATCTGCCCCATCAGTCCAATTCAGGACGGGGCGCGATGAAAAAGGAGAGGCCAGATGGCCAAGAAAGTTGTTGGGCAGCTCAAGCTGCAAATCAAGGCGGGCGAAGCCAACCCGTCCCCGCCCGTCGGCCCGGCTCTGGGTCAGCGCGGCATCAATATCATGGAATTCTGCAAGGCCTTCAACGCCAAGACGCAGGAAATGCAGAAGGGTGCGCCGGTCCCGGTTGTGATCACATACTACCAGGACAAGTCGTTCACCTTCGAAACCAAGACGCCGCCCGCGTCCTTCCTGATCAAGCAGGCCGCCGGTCTGAAGCCGCAGGGCAAGCGCAACCGCGCCAAGGGTTCGGAAAAGCCGGGCCGTGCGACCGCCGGTTCCGTGACCGCCAAGCAGGTGCGCGAGATCGCCGAGATCAAGATGAAGGACCTGTCCGCGAACAGCGTCGACGAAGCGATGAAGATCATCGCCGGTTCCGCCCGTTCCATCGGCATCGAGGTGAAAGGCTAAGTCATGGCAAAGATCGCTAAGAAAAAAGCCGCCGCCCGCGCTGCCTTTGAAGGCAAGTCCAACCTGACCGTTGACGAGGCCGTCAAGCTGGTCAAGGGCGCGGCTTCCGCGAAATTCGACGAAAGCGTCGAGATCGCGATGAATCTGGGTGTCGACCCGCGTCATGCCGACCAGATGGTCCGCGGCGTGGTTCAGCTTCCCGCTGGGACCGGCAAGGATGTCCGCGTCGCCGTGTTCGCCCGTGGTCCGAAGGCTGACGAGGCCAAGGAAGCCGGTGCGGAAGTCGTTGGTGCCGAGGATCTGGTTGAATCGATCCAGGGCGGCAATCTGGACTTCGACCGCGTGATCGCCACGCCCGACATGATGCCGCTGGTCGGTCGTCTGGGTAAGGTTCTTGGTCCGCGCAACCTGATGCCGAACCCGAAAGTCGGCACGGTGACGATGGATGTCGCGCAAGCCGTGGCCGCCGCCAAGGGTGGTGAGGTTCAGTTCAAGGCCGAGAAGGCCGGGGTCGTTCATGCCGGGATCGGCAAGGTCAGCTTCGACGAAGACAAGATCGCGCAGAATGTCCGCGCTTTCATCGAAGCCGTAAACCGCGCCAAGCCCAGCGGTGCCAAGGGCACCTATGTCAAAAAAGTCTCGATCAGCTCGACCATGGGGCCGGGTGTCACGATCGACATCGCTGACGCGGTTGCCGCGCAGTCGTAACAGACCCGAACAGGTTTCGGATAAAAATCCCCCGGCATCCAGATGGGTGCCGGGGGATTTGCGTTTGTGGTGCGAGTGTTGGCAGGTGTTGCTGCTTTGCGAGGAAGCCCCTTGGGTTGATTCGCGCGGGGGCTTCGCCGGTGTGTCGGGCTACAGCGACAGCAAGGGCTGGTCCTTCTCCGCATGGCGGGAGATGAGTTTGCTTAGCTGTCGGCCGTCCGGGATCTGCCGGGCCGGGGTTGCTTTGAAACCGGCCTGAAGAAGCTCGGGAAGCAGTGCGATGATTTCCTCCCGGGCTTCCGGGGATAGGCTTCTGAGAGCTTCGGGCCCGGTGAACAGGCTTTCCGTTGGGGTGCCCTCTGCGAAGATCACCTCGTGCTGATCGAAAAGCAGGTGCCAATAGGTGACGGCACTGGCCTGCCCGACAATCTCGATCCCTTCAAGCCCGACGAGTTTGATCGCCGGAACCAGGATTTCATCCGCACCGAACATGAGGTTCGCAATACTGGAGCGGACCAGAATACGATGCTGGCGGCTGACAGTCAGATCGCGGGCGGGCAGTCCTTGTCCGAGAGCCCCGGCCCGGATGCGGATGGGGCAGAGTTTTGGATTGGCCCGCATCTGGGCGCTTGAAATGCGTTTGGCGCCGATCCAGCGGATATGCTGAAAGCCGTGGTCCTGCGTCTGCACGGCATCACCCGCCCTTAGCTGTTCGACCGGGATCATGCCGCTTTCGGTTTCGATCATGGTGCCCGAAGCGAAGCAGATCGGGTTATCCTGCGCCGACATGGTCGTGTAGTCGAGGCGCGTGGATGATTGAATGTTATCGACCGTAAAAGTTGGAAACTTGATGCCCGGGTTGCCGGCAAGATAGGCCCTGATCTCGTCCCGCAGGGTGTCCAGAGGGTTGACGATGACATCTCCGGTCGTCTGGGTGGGTGAGCCAAATTGACCGATGACAAAGATCCGCACATTGCCCGCGCTGGAAATCGTATGGCCGTCGCTGAATGTTACGGTAATCTGTCCAACCCACATGGACTGAACGTAATAGGTCTGCCCGTCATAGACGATCCTGTCTCCCTGGGTGTTGGCATTGTAGGCTCCGGTCGTTTCGTGATCGTTTATATTGCCATCGTTATTTCCGTCGATGAAGTTGAAATTTTTGAGATTACCGTCGACCGGGTATGTATTGCCGACCAGCTGTGAACTGGGATTGATATTGTTGTTCGTACCGACGCTTTGAACGGGCACGATATTTTTCAGAATGAAGGATGGAATATTGTCGATATTAGCCATGATTGGGACGAGCTTATTAAAATCTTTGGCGTGCGGTGCCGGTTGAATTTCTGATGTAGCCTTGGGGTTGAAACGCTGTGCCTGGGCCGGATTCTGAAATCTTCACTATTAGTTTCCTCTATATATAGCAGAAATTTATATTAAATGATTGATTTGCATGGAAAAATGTATGAGATTTTGGCGCGAAACCTGCCCGGAATGGGAATGTCGCCCGACAAATCGGATTTTTGCATCCAAGAAATCCGTTATGTGCCTTGGGCAAAGATATCTCTGTGACCGAGGCGGACCGCTGTGCCGTCCGTTTCGGCTATATCTGCCCTATGTGGCTTGCGCTTGTGGAAGGGAGCTTCTATATCGACGGCTTGCACAGGTCTGGCGATTCGCTGGGCCTTTGCTTTCGTCCGAGACGGAGGGTGGCTGAAGCTGTTTGGTTCTGGCCTTAATATCCTTCCTGAGATGGAAGCCGAAGCCAGTTTCCGGGAAGGGGTTTCCTGCTTCCGGTCTTGCTTACGGGCCCATCGTGAACGGACCCGACCTGCGGCCCCGCAAGGGGCCAAGGGAAAGTGAGAGCCGGGGAGAGATCCCCAAACTTGGAGTAAACCGTGGATAGAGCACAAAAAGAACAGGTGGTCGAAGAGCTCGGCCAGATCTTTGAAAGCTCTGGCGTCGTGGTGGTTGCCCATTACGAAGGGATGACGGTTGCACAAATGCAGGACCTGCGCGCGCGTATGCGCGAAGAAGGCGGGTCGGTTCGCGTTGCCAAGAACAGGCTCGCCAAGATCGCTCTGGATGGGAAGCCTTGCGCAAGCATCGCCGATTATCTGAAGGGCATGACCGTGCTGTCCTACTCGGAAGACCCTGTGGCTGCGGCCAAGGTCTGCGAGAAGTATGCCAAGGATAACGATAAATTCGTGATCCTCGGCGGTGCTATGGGCGACACGGCGCTTGATCCGGCCGGTGTCAAAGCCGTTGCCGCCATGCCGTCGCGCGAGGAGCTTATTGCTTCCATCGTCGGCTGCATCGGCGCACCTGCTTCGAACATTGCCGGGGCGATTGGCGCACCTGCTTCGAACATCGCGGGCATTCTTTCGACGCTCGAAGAGCGCGAAGCTGCCTGATGCAACTTATTCCCGACGTGTGGACGAAATCCGACGTTGGAACACAAACTTGGAAAGAACGGAAAAATGGCTGATCTGAAAAAACTCGCCGAAGAAATCGTGGGCCTGACCCTGCTGGAAGCCCAGGAACTGAAAACCATCCTGAAGGATGAATACGGCATCGAGCCCGCTGCTGGCGGCGCTGTGATGATGGCTGGCCCGGCTGGTGACGCTGGCGCTGCTGCCGAAGAAAAGACCGAATTCGACGTCGTCCTGACCGAAGCCGGCCCGAACAAGATCAACGTGATCAAAGAAGTTCGCGGCATCACCGGCCTGGGCCTGAAAGAAGCCAAGGAACTGGTCGAAGCTGGCGGCAAAGTCAAAGAAGGTGCTGCCAAGGAAGAAGCAGAAGAGCTGAAAACCAAGCTCGAAGCTGCTGGCGCCAAGGTCGAACTGAAGTAATCCGGCAATTGCTGGAATGAACAGGGCAGGGTCCGGGTTTTCCCGGTCCCTGCCGAACCTGTCTTGAAGGGCGCTGACAGGATGCCTACATGGCATCAGCTTCCTTCAGGGCATGTTCACGGTTCGGGAGCCGCGCGGTGGGACGGGCGGCAGGTATTGAACCGACAACCCTGACATTCGCAGGCCGCGTGCACCGGGCCCCGACGGTGCATGTGTGTCAAGACGAAAGGTGCAAGACTCCATGGCGCAATCTTATGTCGGCCAGAAGCGTATCCGGCGCAGCTACGGCAATATTCGCGAAGTTCTTGAAATGCCGAACCTCATCGAGGTTCAGAAATCTTCTTATGACCTTTTCCTGCGCTCAGGCGATGCAGAAGCCCATTCCGATGGCGAGGGCATTCAGGGTGTTTTCCAGTCGGTTTTCCCGATCAAGGATTTTAACGAGACCGCAACTCTCGAATTTGTGAAATACGAGCTGGAGAAGCCGAAATACGACGTTGACGAATGTCAGCAGCGCGACATGACCTATGCGGCCCCGCTGAAGGTCACGCTGCGCCTGATCGTGTTCGATGTCGACGAAAACACCGGCGCGAAGTCGGTGAAGGACATCAAGGAGCAGGACGTGTTCATGGGCGACATGCCGCTCATGACCCAGAACGGGACGTTCATCGTGAACGGGACCGAACGTGTTGTCGTGTCGCAGATGCACCGCTCCCCCGGCGTGTTCTTCGACCATGACCGCGGCAAGACCCATTCCTCGGGCAAGCTGCTGTTCGCCTGCCGCATCATTCCCTATCGCGGCTCGTGGCTGGATTTCGAATTCGACGCCAAGGATCTGGTCTTCGCACGCATCGACCGTCGCCGGAAACTGCCGGTGACGACGCTGCTTTATGCGCTTGGCATGGATCAGGAAGGCATCATGGACGCCTTCTACGACACGGTGCCGTTCAAGCTGGAGAAGGCGGGCAAAGGGTCTGAAGGCGGCTGGGTCACGCGCTTCTTCCCCGATCGCGTCCGTGGCTCGCGCCCGGCCTTCGATCTGGTCAATGCAGCGACCGGCGAGGTCATCACCAAGGCGGGCGAGAAGGTCACGCCGCGCAAGGTCAAGCAGCTTCTCGAAGGCGGCGACGACATCGACCTGCTGGTGCCGTTCGATCAGATCATCGGGCGCTTTGTCGCCAAGGATCTGGTGAATGACGAAACCGGGTTCATCTATGCCGAAGCCGGTGACGAGATCACGGCGGAATACGACAAGGAAGGCGCGCTGTCCGGCGGTCTGCTGAAAGTTCTGCTGGACAACGACATTACCGAGGTCCCGGTGCTGGACATCGATAACGTCAATGTCGGCGCGTATATCCGCAATACGATGGCCTCCGACAAGAACATGAACCGCGATCAGGCGCTGATGGATATCTATCGCGTCATGCGTCCGGGTGAGCCGCCGACCGTCGAAGCGGCCTCGACCATGTTCGACAGCCTGTTCTTCGATGCGGAGCGTTATGATCTGTCCGCCGTGGGCCGGGTCAAGATGAATATGCGCCTCGATCTGGATGCGCCGGACACGCAGCGGACGCTGCGGCCCGAGGACATCGTGGCCTGTATTCGCGGGCTGGTGGAACTGCGCGACGGCAAGGGCGAGATCGACGATATCGACCATCTCGGCAACCGCCGCGTCCGGTCGGTCGGCGAGCTGATGGAGAACCAGTATCGCGTCGGCCTCTTGCGCATGGAACGCGCGATCCGCGAACGCATGTCCGGTGTCGAGATCGACACCGTCATGCCGCAGGATCTGATCAACGCCAAGCCGGCAGCGGCTGCGGTGCGCGAATTCTTCGGCTCCTCGCAGCTGTCGCAGTTCATGGACCAGACCAACCCGCTCTCCGAGGTGACGCATAAGCGCCGCCTCTCGGCGCTTGGGCCGGGCGGTCTGACCCGCGAACGTGCGGGCTTCGAGGTGCGCGACGTTCACCCGACCCATTATGGCCGGATGTGCCCGATTGAAACGCCGGAAGGTCAGAATATCGGTCTGATCAACTCGCTGGCCACCTTTGCCCGCGTGAACAAATACGGCTTCATCGAAACCCCGTATCGCAAGGTTGTCGAAGGTCAGGTCACCGACGATGTGGTCTATATGTCCGCGACGGAGGAGATGCGTCATACCGTGGCGCAGGCGAACGCGCAGCTTGACGAGAACGGCAAGTTCATCAACGAGCTGGTCAGCACCCGTCAGGCGGGCGACTTCATGCTGAACCCGGTCGATGCCGTCGATCTGATCGACGTGTCGCCGAAACAGCTTGTGTCGGTCGCTGCGGCCCTGATCCCGTTCCTTGAGAACGACGACGCCAACCGCGCCCTGATGGGGGCCAACATGCAACGTCAGGCGGTTCCGCTGCTGCGGGCCGAGGCGCCGTTTGTCGGCACCGGGATGGAGGCCACCGTGGCCCGCGATTCCGGCGCGGCCATCATGGCAACGCGTTCGGGCGTGATCGACCAGGTCGATGCGCAGCGTATCGTTGTGCGCGCGACCGAGGATCTGGGTGCGGGTGACGCAGGCGTGGACATCTATCGTCTGCGCAAGTTCAAACGCTCCAACCAGTCCTCGACCATCAACCAGCGTCCGCTGGTCAAGGTGGGCGAGCGGGTCGTGAAAGGTCAGGTCATCGCCGACGGTCCTTCGACCGATCAGGGCGAGTTGGCCATCGGCCGGAACGTGATCGTCGCGTTCATGCCGTGGAACGGCTACAACTACGAGGACTCGGTCCTGATTTCGGAGCGGATTCACCGCGACGACGTCTATACCTCGATCCATATCGACGAATACGAAGTTGCGGCCCGCGACACCAAGCTGGGCCCGGAAGAGATCACCCGTGACATCCCCAATGTCGGTGAAGAGGCGCTGCGCAACCTCGATGAGGCCGGCATCGTCTATATCGGCGCGGAAGTCGGTCCGGGCGATATTCTGGTCGGTAAGATCACGCCGAAGGGTGAAAGCCCGATGACGCCGGAGGAAAAACTGCTCCGCGCCATCTTCGGTGAAAAGGCGAGCGATGTGCGCGACACCTCGCTGCGTCTGCCGCCGGGGGCTTACGGCACCATCGTCGAGGTCCGGGTGTTCAACCGCCACGGCGTCGACAAGGACGAGCGTGCGCTTCAGATCGAACGTGAAGAGGTCGAGCGCCTGTCCCGCGACCGCGATGACGAGCTGGCGATTCTTGAGCGGAACATCTATGCGCGCCTGAAAACCCTGATCCTCGGCAAGACCGCCGTGAAGGGGCCGAAGGGGATCAAGTCGGGCAGCGTCGTCGATGAGGATCTGCTGGGCTCGATCTCGCGCGGTCTTTGGTGGCAGCTTGCCATCGGTGACGAAGATACCGCCAAGGAAGTCGAGGCACTGCACGATCAGTTCAACGCGCAGAAGAAGGCTCTGGAAGCCCGCTTCGAGGACAAGGTGGAGAAGGTCCGTCAGGGCGACGATCTGCCTCCCGGCGTGATGAAGATGGTCAAGGTCTTCGTCGCCGTGAAGCGCAAGCTTCAGGCCGGTGACAAGATGGCCGGTCGTCACGGCAACAAGGGTGTCGTGTCCAAGGTCGTTCCGATCGAGGATATGCCGTTCCTTGCGGACGGGACCGCTGTCGACATCGTGCTGAACCCGCTCGGCGTGCCGTCGCGGATGAATGTCGGTCAGATTCTGGAAACCCATATGGGCTGGGCCGCGCGCGGTCTGGGGATCAAGATCGACGAGGCGCTTGAGGCTTTCCGTCACGGCTCCGGCGATATGTCCGGCGTTCGCGATGCCATGAAGAATGGCTATGGCGATCAGATGTATGCCGAAACCTTCGACGGGATGGCCGACGAACAGCTTCTCGAACATGCGGAAGCTGTGCGTGCGGGTGTGCCGATTGCGACCCCGGTCTTTGACGGTGCGAAGGAAGGCGACGTGGACGACGCGCTGCTGCGCGCGGGCTTTGATTCCTCGGGTCAGTCCGTGGTCTTCGACGGACGCACGGGTGAGCCTTTCGCCCGTCCGGTCACGGTCGGCGTCAAATATTATCTGAAGCTGCACCACCTCGTCGACGACAAGATGCACGCTCGTTCGACCGGTCCGTACAGCCTCGTCACCCAGCAGCCGCTGGGCGGTAAGGCACAGTTCGGCGGTCAGCGTCTGGGTGAGATGGAGGTCTGGGCGCTGGAAGCCTATGGCGCCGCTTACACCTTGCAGGAAATGCTGACGGTGAAGTCGGATGACGTGGCGGGCCGGACCAAGGTCTATGAAAGCATCGTCAAGGGCGAGGATAATTTCGAAGCTGGCGTGCCGGAATCGTTCAACGTGCTCGTCAAAGAGGTCCGGGGTCTGGGCCTCAACATGGAACTCCTGGATGCGGAGGAGGAAGAGTGACGGATCATTCCGTGGTGGTGCGCTGAAGCGCACCCTACGGAACCCAGAGCCACGGCGTAGGGTGCGCTTCAGCGCACCACCCGCCTCCTCCACCCGCGCCCCTCATTAGGAATTGAAAATGAACCAGGAAATCGCCACCAACCCCCTGAACCCGCTGGCCCAGCCGCGGCAGTTCGACGAAATCAAGATCTCGCTGGCCTCGCCGGAAGAAATTCTGGCCTGGTCCTTTGGTGAGGTGAAGAAACCCGAAACCATCAACTACCGCACGTTCAAGCCCGAGCGTGACGGTCTGTTCTGCGCGCGTATCTTTGGCCCGATCAAGGATTACGAATGTCTGTGCGGCAAATATAAGCGGATGAAATATCGCGGCCTCGTCTGCGAGAAATGCGGCGTGGAAGTGACGCTGCAAAAGGTCCGCCGCGAGCGTATGGGCCATATCGAGCTGGCCGCCCCGGTCGCGCATATCTGGTTCCTGAAATCGCTGCCCTCCCGCATCGGCCTGATGCTGGACATGACGCTGCGCGATCTGGAGCGGATCCTTTACTTTGAAAACTACGTCGTGATCGAGCCGGGTCTGACCGATCTGACCTATGGCCAGCTGATGACCGAGGAAGAATTCCTCGACGCGCAGGACAATTACGGTGCCGACGCCTTCACGGCAGACATCGGGGCGGAGGCGATCCGCGCCATGCTGGCCGAGATCGACCTCGCCGCGACGGCTGAACAGCTTCGCGAGGAGCTTAAGGAAGCCACCGGCGATCTGAAGCCGAAGAAGATCATCAAGCGGCTGAAAATCGTCGAATCGTTCCTCGAATCCGGCAACCGCCCGGAATGGATGATCCTGACCGTGATCCCGGTCATTCCGCCGGAACTGCGTCCGCTGGTGCCGCTGGATGGTGGCCGTTTCGCGACCTCCGATCTGAACGATCTCTATCGCCGGGTCATCAACCGGAACAACCGCCTGAAGCGCCTGATCGAGCTGCGTGCGCCTGACATCATCGTGCGCAACGAAAAGCGGATGCTGCAGGAATCGGTTGACGCGCTGTTCGACAATGGCCGTCGTGGCCGCGTGATCACGGGCAACAACCGTCGCCCGCTGAAATCGCTGTCCGACATGCTGAAAGGCAAGCAGGGCCGGTTCCGCCAGAACCTTCTGGGGAAACGCGTCGACTTCTCGGGCCGTTCGGTCATCGTGACCGGGCCGGAGCTGAAGCTGCATCAGTGCGGCTTGCCGAAGAAAATGGCGCTCGAACTGTTCAAGCCGTTCATCTATTCGCGGCTTGAGGCGAAGGGCTATTCCTCGACCGTCAAGCAGGCCAAGAAGCTGGTCGAGAAAGAACGCCCGGAGGTCTGGGACATCCTCGACGAGGTGATCCGCGAGCATCCGGTTCTGCTGAACCGTGCGCCGACGCTGCACCGTCTGGGCATTCAGGCGTTTGAGCCGATCCTGATCGAAGGCAAGGCGATCCAGCTTCACCCGCTGGTCTGTTCGGCCTTCAACGCCGACTTTGACGGCGACCAGATGGCGGTTCATGTGCCGCTGTCGCTGGAAGCGCAGCTTGAAGCGCGTGTCCTGATGATGTCGACGAACAACGTGCTGTCGCCCGCCAACGGCGCGCCGATCATCGTGCCGTCGCAGGATATGATCCTTGGTCTCTACTACACGACCATGATGCGCGAAGGCATGAAGGGCGAAGGCATGGTCTTCGCCACGGTGGACGAGGTGGAACACGCCCTGTCCTCCGGCGAGGTGCATCTGCACGCCAAGGTCACGGCGCGCCTGAAACAGATCGACGATGACGGCAACGAGGTCGTGCAGCGTTTCGAGACCACGCCGGGCCGGATCCGTCTGGGCGCGCTGCTGCCGCTGAACGCCAAGGCACCGTTTGAGCTGGTGAACCGGCTGCTGCGGAAACGGGACGTGCAGCATGTCATCGACACGGTGTATCGTTACTGCGGCCAGAAAGAGGCTGTGATCTTCTCTGACAAGATCATGGGTCTCGGCTTCCGCGAAGCGTTCCGCGCCGGAATTTCCTTCGGCAAGAACGACATGGTGATTCCGGACAACAAATGGGACATCGTGGGCGAGGTGCAGGACCAGGTGAAGGAGTTCGAACAGCAATATCTGGACGGTCTCATCACCCAGGGCGAGAAATACAACAAGGTTGTCGATGCCTGGTCGAAATGTAACGACCGCGTCACCGATGCCATGATGTCGACCATCTCGACCTCGCGCAAGGACGAGAACGGGGCCGAGAAGGAACCGAACTCCGTCTATATGATGGCGCATTCCGGTGCGCGTGGTTCTGTCACGCAGATGAAGCAGCTGGGCGGGATGCGCGGTCTGATGGCCAAGCCGAATGGCGAGATCATTGAGACGCCGATCATCTCGAACTTCAAGGAAGGTCTGACCGTTCTTGAATACTTCAACTCGACCCACGGGGCGCGGAAAGGTCTGTCGGATACGGCGCTGAAAACCGCGAACTCGGGTTATCTCACCCGCCGTCTCGTCGACGTGGCGCAGGACTGCATCGTGCGCGAGCATGATTGCGGCACCGATCAGGCGATCAACGCGTCGGCAGCGGTCAATGACGGCGAGGTCATCGCCCCGCTCAGCGAGCGTATTCTGGGCCGCGTCGCGGCCGAGGATGTGCTGGTGCCTGGCAGCGATGAGGTCATCGTGCGTCAGAACGAGCTGATCGACGAGCGCAAGTCCGACGAGATCGAACAGGCCGGCGTTCAGAACGTCCGTATCCGCTCCGCCCTGACCTGCGAGAGCGAGGATGGCGTCTGCGCGCTCTGCTATGGCCGCGATCTGGCCCGTGGTACGCTGGTCAATATCGGTGAGGCGGTCGGCATCATCGCCGCCCAGTCCATCGGTGAGCCCGGCACGCAGCTGACGATGCGGACCTTCCACATCGGCGGTGTTGCGCAGGGTGGTCAGCAATCCTTCATGGCCGCGAACCAGGAAGGCAAGATTGCCTTCGAGAACGAGGCGATCATCACCAACGATTCCGGTGAGCAGATCGTTATGGCCCGGAACATGAGCCTGACGATCCTGAACAAGCAGGGCGAGCCGGTCTCGACCCACAAGCTGTTCTACGGCTCCAAGCTGATGGTGAAGGAAGGCGAAGAGGTCATCCGCGGTCAGAAACTGTTCGAATGGGACCCCTACACGCTGCCGATCATCGCGGAGAAACCGGGTATCGCGAAATTCGTCGACCTGACCACGGGCCTGTCGGTCCGTGACGAGACCGACGATGCGACCGGCATGACCCAGAAGATCGTGACCGACTGGCGCTCGACGCCGAAGGGCGGCGATCTGAAGCCGGAAATCCTGATCGTCGGCGATGATGGTGAGCCGGTCCGCAACGATGCGGGCAACCCGGTGACCTATCCGATGTCGGTGGATGCGATCCTCTCGGTCGAGGATGGCCAGCAGATCAAGGCCGGTGACGTTGTGGCGCGGATCCCGCGCGAAGGTGCCAAGACCAAGGACATCACCGGGGGTCTGCCCCGCGTGGCGGAACTGTTCGAGGCCCGTCGTCCGAAGGATCACGCGATCATCGCGGAAATCGACGGTTATGTGCGCTTTGGCAAGGACTACAAGAACAAGCGCCGCATCTCCATCGAACCGGCTGACGAGAACCTCGATGCCGTCGAATACATGGTGCCGAAAGGCAAGCATATCCCGGTGCAGGAAGGCGACTTCGTGCAGAAGGGTGAGTATATCATGGACGGCAACCCGGCCCCGCATGACATCCTGCGGATCATGGGGATCGAGGCGCTGGCGGACTACCTCATCGACGAGGTGCAGGACGTCTATCGTCTGCAGGGCGTGAAGATCAACGACAAGCATATCGAGGTGATCGTTCGCCAGATGCTTCAGAAGATCGAGATCCTGGACAGCGGCGACACCACCTTGCTGAAAGGCGAGCAT
Organism: Paracoccus sp. SCSIO 75233; assembly: GCF_027912675.1. Lineage (NCBI taxonomy): Bacteria > Pseudomonadati > Pseudomonadota > Alphaproteobacteria > Rhodobacterales > Paracoccaceae > Paracoccus > Paracoccus sp. SCSIO 75233. The sequence continues at coordinate 516,907 of NZ_CP115757.1, forward strand.
GTCGAGCGCGACGAGTTCGAGGAAGAAAACGCCAAGATCGAAGCCAAGGGCGGCAAGCCCGCCACGGGCGAGCCGGTTCTCTTGGGCATCACCAAGGCGTCGCTGCAAACCCGCAGCTTCATCTCGGCCGCGTCCTTCCAGGAAACCACCCGCGTGCTGACTGAGGCTGCCGTTCAGGGCAAGCGCGACAAGCTGGTCGGTCTGAAAGAGAACGTCATCGTTGGCCGTCTGATCCCGGCAGGGACCGGCGGGGCGACGATGCGCCTCAAGAAGATCGCCACCGACCGCGATGCCGAGGTGATCGAAGCGCGCCGCGCGGAGGCCGAAGCCGCCGCAGCACTTGAAGCGCCGAGCCAGTTCGCGGACGACAATGCCGCGTCTGCGCAGGAAAGCGTGTTGGCCGATGCGCCGGAGGGTAACGGTGAGGAATAAGTCCTCGACGTGAAAAAATCTGAAAGGCCCGGCTTCGCGCCGGGCCTTTTGTGCTATTATCATGTAAACATGCGATGACGGTTGCGGCATTGAACCGTAGCTCCCCAGTCCCTAGATTTGGACGACGCAGGGGGTCCGTACCGCCAATCTTGGGGTTCGCGCCCTCGGGCATGAAAGGAAGAACATGACCGAAGTCACTCATTCGCATCCCGTGCTGCCGCTGCGCGATATCGTCGCGTTCCCGCACATGGTCGTGCCGCTTTTCGTCGGTCGCGACAAATCCGTGCGCGCGCTTGAGGCGGTGATGGCCGAGGATCGTCCGATCCTGCTGGCAACGCAGAAGGATGCCGCCGTCGATGAACCCGAGTCCGACGGCATTTATCGCATCGGCGTTCTGGCCAATGTGCTGCAATTGCTGAAACTGCCCGACGGCACCGTAAAAGTGCTGGTGGAGGGGCAGCGCCGGGTCGAAATCACCCGTTTCATCGACAATCCCGACTATTTCGAGGCTGTGGCGACGCCGCTGATCGAGGAGCAGGGCGATCTCGACACCGTGACCGCGCTGACCAAGGCGGTTGCCGAGGAATTCGAGAAATACGTCAAGATCCGCAAGAACATCCCTGACGAAGTCGTCTCGACCGTGGCTGAAACCACGGAACCGGAGCGGCTGGCCGATCTGGTTGCCGGGCATCTGGGGATTGAGATCGACCGCAAGCAGGAATTGCTGGAATCGCTCGTCGTCGCGGAGCGGCTGGAGAAGGTTTACGGCCTGATGCAGGGCGAAATGTCGGTCCTGCAGGTCGAGAAGAAAATCAAATCCCGCGTCAAGACCCAGATGGAGAAGACGCAGCGCGAGTATTATCTGAATGAGCAGATGAAGGCCATTCAGAAGGAGCTTGGCGATGGCGAGGAGGGTTCGGACGAACTCGCCGAGCTTGAACAGAAGATCGAGAACACGAAATTCAGCAAGGAAGCCCGTGAAAAGGCCGATGCTGAGCTGAAGAAGCTGAAATCGATGTCCCCGATGTCGGCGGAAGCGACGGTCAGCCGCAATTATCTCGATTGGCTCTTGGCGCTGCCTTGGGGCGTGAAGTCGCGCACCAAGAAGGATCTTGGCCGGGCTGAGCAGGTGCTGGACGCGGATCACTATGGTCTCGACAAGGTCAAGGAACGCATTGTTGAGTATCTGGCCGTGCAGAACCGTTCGACCAAGCTGAAAGGCCCGATCCTCTGCCTCGTCGGCCCGCCCGGCGTGGGTAAGACATCGCTTGGCCGTTCGGTTGCGAAGGCGACCGGGCGCGAGTTCATTCGCATCAGCCTTGGCGGCGTGCGTGACGAATCCGAGATCCGGGGGCACCGGCGGACCTATATCGGCTCCATGCCCGGCAAGATCATTCAGGCGCTGAAAAAGGCCAAGACCACGAACCCGCTCATCCTGCTCGATGAAATCGACAAGATGGGGCAGGATTTCCGTGGCGATCCGGCAAGCGCGATGCTGGAGGTGCTGGACCCGGAACAGAACTCGACCTTCGTGGACCACTATCTTGAGGTGGAATACGATCTGTCGAACGTGATGTTCCTGACCACGGCCAACAGCTACAACATGCCGGGCCCGCTTCTGGACCGGATGGAGATCATTCCGCTGGCTGGCTACACCGAGGATGAAAAGCGCGAGATCGCGCGCCGTCACCTGCTGCCCAAGCAGGTCAAGGCGAACGGTCTGCGCAAGGGCGAATTCAGCGTCACCGATGACGCGCTGACCCATGTCATCCGCTACTACACGCGGGAAGCCGGGGTCCGCTCGCTGGAGCGCGAGATTGCCAAGCTGGCGCGGAAAGCCGTGACAGAGATCCTCAAGGGCAAGACCAAATCGGTCGAGGTCGATGCCGAAAAGGCCGAGGAATATCTGGGCGTGCGGCGTCACCGCTATGGTCTGGCCGAGAAGGAAGATCAGGTCGGCGTTGTGACCGGGCTTGCCTGGACGCAGGTCGGCGGCGATCTGTTGCAGATCGAGGCGCTGCGCCTGCCCGGCAAGGGCCGCATGAAGACGACGGGGAAACTCGGCGATGTGATGAAGGAATCCATCGACGCGGCATCCTCCTTCGTGCGCTCGGTCGCGCCGGAGCTTGGCATCAAGCCGCCGGAGTTCGAGAAGCGGGACATCCACGTCCACGTTCCCGAAGGGGCGACGCCGAAGGATGGTCCGTCCGCGGGTCTGGCCATGGTGACCTCGGTCGTGTCGGTCATGACCGGCATCCCGGTGCGCAAGGATATCGCCATGACCGGCGAGGTGACCTTGCGCGGCAATGCGCTGGCGATCGGTGGCTTGAAAGAAAAGCTTCTGGCGGCGCTGCGGGGCGGCATCAAGACGGTGCTGATCCCGGAGGATAACGCCAAGGATCTGGCGGAGATCCCGGATAATGTGAAGGAAGGGCTGGAGATCATCCCGGTCTCCAATGTCCGCGAAGTGCTGAAACACGCGCTGGTGCGCGAGCCGGAGCCGGTCGAGTGGGACGAGGCAGCCGAAGAAGCTGCCGAGGCCGCCCGTCAGGCAGCATCGCGTGGGGATCAGGGCGGCGCTGCGCAAACGGCGCACTGACCTTCCCGCATTGAACATAACGGAGCGGCGCAGAGAGATTCTGCGCCGCTTTTTCTATTCCCGACGCTCCTCCTTGGGATGTGTTCGTCGAAAACACCGGCAGCAGGGATTGGGCCGGGCCTGTTCCGCCATGCGCCCGCTTTGCACGGGAAACACATCATTTCCCCTTGCGCCATCTCGCCTTGGTGGCTATCTACCCCGGCACGGGTGATTAGCTCAGTGGTAGAGCGCTTCGTTCACATCGAAGATGTCAGCGGTTCAAATCCGTTATCACCCACCATTTTCCCGCCCGCTTCATTCTGTTTTCAGTCTGATCCCGTCCGCGCTGATGGCCCGGATGCGGGGCGATGTCTTTGCGTGATTGGGCGCCTGTTCCCTGGATGACGTTTCGTCAAGCGCGATATGCCGCTTTGCGAAAGTAAAGAAGGCTTTGAAGGGCTGGGTGCGCAAACGCTCTGCCCGGCAGGCGAAATGGACATCGATACTAGTCGATTCCTCCTCGAACTCCAGGCTCAGACCAAGGCGTTTTTCGATGATGCCGGTGGCACCGGTCACGGCGATGCCGACGCCACGCTCCGCAAGGTCGATCATCAATTCGCTGGAATCGATGACCTGCACGACCTGCGGCCTGACATCATGCAGCGTGAAGTTGCGGTCGATCAATTGGCGGGACGCGCCTGCCGTATGGCCAAGGATGATGCGCTGCCCGTCGAGTTCGCGAAAGGAAATCGAGCGCCGTCTTGACCACGGGTGCGATTTCGCAACCAGCGCCACCAGTCGGGCGCGGTAGACAAGGAAATGCTCGATCTCCGGCGGGACGTCAGCGGGCAGGGTCAGCAATCCGAAATCCGCCGCCCGGTCCAGCAGGTTTTCCATCACATTCGTCGAGGGCAGGGTGCGGACATTGAAGGTTAGGTCGGGGAAGGTCTCATAAGCCAGTGTCAGAATCTCCGAGACGACCTCGCACAGCACTACGTCGAGCCGGATGCTGCGCGTGTGCTGCCGTTTCAGAAAGGTCTCGATCTCATCGAGCCTGCTGAACACCGGGCGGCACAGGTCGAGAAGCTGGTGACCTTCCTGCGTCAGGTCGACCCGGCTGGTCGTGCGGTCGAGCAAAGGGACGCCGTAATCGGCCTCCAATGCCGAGACCTGCCGGGTGAGCGTGGGCTGGGACACTCGCGCCTCCTGCGCGGCGCGTGTGAAGCTGCGTGCTTCAGCAACGTAATAGAACGATCTCAAATGTGTGACGTTTATAGCCATGATGCATAACCATAAGACTAATTTGAATTGGATCACGCATCCCGCGCCAGTTACCCTAGCTGCGGAATATCAAGCAATACAAGCCTGAAATCATCCGTTCCGCATTGTGCCGTAATTTGCGGCATTCAGAAGCCGGGGCGGAATTATATCTCTTGTGAAATAAGGGGATCTGTCATGACCTTCCGTCCCACGCGGCGCACCGTACTCGCCGGCGGGGCTGCACTTGCTGCGGCCTCGACGCTTCCGATGCCGGCGATTGCGCAGTCGCGCCCGGCGCTGCGCATCGGAGCCAACGGCATCCGCAACACGCTGGAGCCGATCAATGCGATCTCGAATGTCGGCGTGCGGGTGTCGAACGCGCTGTTCGACACGCTGATCAAGCGCGATTTCTTCGCCAACGGTGCCGAGGGCAATGGCACCGCGCTTGTCGGCGGCCCGGCAGAAAGCTGGGAGCGGGAGAATGACCGTTCCGTCCTCGTGACGCTTCGTCAGGGGGTGAAGTTCCATAACGGACAGGAAATGACCGCCGAAGACGTCGCCTATACCTTCTCCGAGGCGCGTCTTTGGGGGGATGAGGCGCTGAATTCCATTCCCAATGGCCGCAATTTCTCGCCCGACTGGGACGAGCCGGAGATCGTATCGAAATATCAGGTCCGGCTGCGGACCAAGACGCCGTCCTACCAGATCGAGAAATTCGCCGCCTCCTGGATCGCATGGGTCATTCCGGCTGACTACTACGCCAATCTCGGCGCGGAAGGCTTTGGCCAGTCACCGATCGGGACCGGGCCTTACAAATTCGTCGAGCTTCGGGCCGATGATCGCGTGGTGCTGGAACCCTTCGACGAATATTGGGGCGGCCAGCCTGCGTCGGGCGAGTTGCAGTTCATCAACGTCCCGGACAGCACGGCCCGCGTCGCGGGGCTGCTCTCGGGGGAATATGACATCATCACCACGCTGACGCCCACGGATATGCCGCTGATCGACAGCCAGCGCGATTTCGACGCGCGCGGCATCGTGGTCGAAAACTTCCATATGGGCTGCTTCCAGCAGGATCTGAACCCGGCGCTGAAAGATGCCCGGCTGCGGCGCGCCATTGCGCTTTGCGTCAACCGTCCGGTGCTGAACGAGGTGCTGTGGCAGAATCTGGCCGATGTCCCGAACGGGTTCAACTTCGCCTTCTACGGCGAGAGCTACGACCCGGATCGCGGCCCGTTCGAACTGAACCCCGACAAGGCGCGGACGCTGCTCGATGAGGTTGGCTATAACGGCGAAGAGATCGAATATCTCGCCTACACCCATTACTACGCCAACCACGCCAATGCGCTGATGATGATGCTGGAGATGTGGAAGGATGTCGGGCTGAACATCAAGCCGCGTCTGGAAGGCAACGGCGACAACTTCGCCAAGGTCGATATCTTCAACTGGTCGAACGGGATGCAGATCCCCGATGCGATGGCGACGATGGTGACCGAGTTCGGGCCGGGCCGCACCGTGCAATCGCGCTATGGCTGGGAGGTGCCGGAGGAATATGCGACGCTTGCCACCGACGTCTCGCAACTGCCGGACGGGCCGGAGCGGTTCGAGAAGTTCAACCGTATGCGCGACATCTTCGAGGAAGAAGTCCCGGCGATGATCTATTACCGCCCCTATGACGTCTATGCCGCGCGCAGCAATATCAGCTGGAAGCCGATCAGCTTCGAGATGATGGACCTCAGACCCTACAACCTGAGCTTCGCATAAGCCGATCTCACCGGGGGCGGCGGCCTGCTGCCCCCGGTTTCTGGAGGAAGCGATGTCCATGCCACCCGCCCCCGCTCTTGAACTGGAAGATCTGCATGTCGCCAGCAGCGACGGCATTTCCATCCTGCACGGCGTCTCGCTGAGCCTTTCGCCGGGTGAGGTGCTGGGGCTTGTCGGTGAATCCGGCTGTGGCAAATCCATGACCGGGGCGACGGCTATGGGGATGCTCCCGCCGGGTCTGTCGCTGCGGTCGGGCAAGGTGCGGATCGGCGGGCAGGAGGTGCAGGATCTGGATGAGTTGGCGCTGTCCAGATTGCGCGGGCAGAAGATCGCCCTGATCCCGCAGGACGCAACCGCCAGCCTCAACCCGACCAAGACGATTGGAAAACACCTGACCGAGGGGCTGCGCCGGCATCGCGGCATGTCCCCGGAGGCGGCGCTGACCGGGGCGCGAGAACTGCTGGAGCGGGTCGGGCTGACGCCTGCGGAGAAATGGCTGCGCGAATATCCGCACCAGCTATCGGGCGGGATGAACCAGCGGGTTGCCATTGCGCGGGCGCTGACCGGCGCGCCTGACATTCTGATCGCGGATGAGCCGACAACCGCGCTGGACGTGACCACGCAGGCGCAGATCCTCGATTTGCTGCTGGGGCTCGCCCGGACGCGGAATCTGGCGCTGCTGTTCGTGACCCATGATCTTGGCGTTGTGGCGCAGATCGCGGATCGGGTTGCCGTGATGTATTGCGGCCGCGTGGTAGAAACGGCGCCGGTCAAGGCGTTCTTTGCCGCGCCGCTGCATCCTTATTCGGCCGGTCTTCGCGCCTCGATCCCGCCGCTGGATGCGCGCCGGACCATTGTGCCCTTGCCGGGGACGGTGCCAACGCCCGGTGCTTTGCCGGAAGGCTGCGCCTTCCACCCCCGTTGCGGGCGGGTTCTGGAACAATGCCGGAAAGACCGTCCGCCACTTGAGGCTTTTGGGGCGGGCAAGGTCGCCTGCTATGCGGCGAGGGCTCCGGCATGACGGAAGTGCTGTGTGTGGAAGGCGTCTCGCGCAGCTTCAGGCGGCGCAGATTTCTGGCCCCGCCCGATGTCACCCACGCTGTCCGCCCCGTCGATCTGCGCCTTGAGGCGGGGGAATGCCTTGCCATAGTTGGTGAGTCCGGCTGCGGCAAATCCACGCTCGGGCGGCTCGCGCTTGGTCTGCTGACGCCTGACAGCGGGCGGGTCACCTGTCTGGGTCATAATCTGGCGGAGCTGACGCAAACCGAATTGCGGCGGCTGCGTGCGCGGATGGCGCTGGTGCATCAGAATCCGCTCGGGGCGCTCGATCCAAGGCGGCGCGTGGGCGAACAGATTGCCGAGCCGCTGCTGATCCATCGGCATCTGGACCCCGGCAGCGAGGTCGGGCGCAGCGCGATGATGGGCGAGGCGATGCGGGCCGTGTCGCTGGACCCGACGCTTGCGAACCGTTTTCCGCACCGGCTGTCCGGCGGGCAGCGCCAGCGTGTCGTGATCGCCCGCGCGCTGATTACCCGGCCCGAGCTGATGGTTCTGGATGAGCCCGTCTCGGCACTGGATGTCTCGGTTCAGGCGCAGATCCTCAGCCTGCTTCAGAAGATCAAGGCCGAAACCGGCGTCGGCTTCGTGTTCATCTCTCATGATCTGCGGGTGGTGCGGCAACTCGCTGACCGGGTGGCGGTGATGTATCGCGGTCGGATCGTCGAGGAAGGCCCGGCGGAGCTTGTGCTGGACCGGCCCCGACATCCCTACACCCAGCTTCTGCGTCAGGCGGTGCCGCGTCTGACACCGGGTCAGCCGATGCAGGTCGAGAGCAAGCCCTCCGACGCGCCGCCCGAAACCGGATGCGCCTTCGCGCCGCGATGCGCGCTGGCGCAGGACGCCTGCCGGAGCGCCGTGCCGGCCCTGTCTGGGCGCGACGATGGCCGGAACGTCGCCTGTTTCGCGCCGGATTTTGCGGAGGTGGCAGCATGATCGCCTATTTCCTGCGCCGGGGCCTGCGGGCGCTTATCACGCTTTGGGCCGCCGTGACCTTCTTCTTCATCCTGCTGCGGCTGGACGTGGATATCGGGGTGCTGGCGCTTGACCTGACCGCCTCGCAAGAGGCGATCGACGCGTTCAACACCCGCTGGGGCTACGATCAGAGCATTCTGGAACAATACCGCATCTGGATCGCGGGCGCGTTGCAGGGGGATTTCGGATATTCCTTCCGCGACGCGCGACCGGCGATTGAATGGGTGACGGAGCGTTTGCCCAAGACGCTGCAATTATCGCTCGCCGGTTTCGCACTGATGATCCTGATCGGCGTGCCGGCGGGGCTGATCGCGGCGATCAAGCGCGGCACGGCGACGGACCGGACCATCATGGGGCTTGCGGCGGCCGGTTACTCCCTGCCGAGCTTCGTTCTGGGTCTGACGCTGATGTATGTCTTTGCGGTTTTCCTGCAGGTCCTGCCCAGCACCGGCAGCACGACATGGGCGCATCTGGTCCTGCCTGCCGCAACCTATGGTCTGACCGGCGCCGCAGGTATTGCGCGTTTCACCCGTGCCGCAATGCTGGAGGTGCTGGGGCGTCACTACATCACAGCCGCACGCGCCGCCGGGGCCAGCCCGCGCGAGGTGATCCTCGGTGATGCTGCACCGAATGCGGCGATCCCGGTGGTGACCATGCTGGGGTTTTCCGCCGGTCAGCTGATCGGCCACGCGGTGATCGTGGAAACCGTTTTCGCCTGGCCGGGCCTTGGGCAAGGGCTGATCTTCGCGGTGGCGAACCGCGATCTGGCCGTGGTTCAGATCATGGTAATGATCTTCGCGGCCTTCATGATCGCGGCCAATTTCCTTGTCGATATGCTGTACGGGCTGCTTGATCCGCGCATTCGCACCGGCGGAGCAAAACATGGCTGATATTGCTGTACATCCCGCCCCGAAAGAGCGTTTGCCGTTGTCGCTGCGGCTCGCGGCGGGCTGGCTGGTTCTCGTGCTGGTTCTGGCGGTGTTCGGGCCGTTCTTCGCGCCTTACGGGCTGAACGAGCAGGATTTTACCGCCCGTTTCGCGCCGCCGGTCTTCTTCGGCGGCAATTGGGCGCATCCACTTGGCACCGACCAGATCGGGCGCGATCTTTATTCGCGGTTGCTGACGGCGATCCGCATCTCTCTGCTGCTGTCGCTTTTGGGGACGGTGATCGGGATGATTATCGGCACCACGCTCGGTATCCTTGCGGCGCATTTTCGCGGACTGATCGAAGACCTGATCATGGCATTGGTGGATTTTCAGGCCTCGCTGCCCTTCGTGATCTTCGCCATCGCAGCCCTTGCGGTGTTCGAGGCGAATTTCGTGACCTTTCTGATGATCCTCGGCATCGCCGGGTGGGAGCGTTATGCAAGGCTGGTGCGTGCCCTTGTGTTACAGGCGCAGAATGACGGCTATGCCGATGCGCTCGACAGTCTCGGTGCGCATCCGGCGCGGATCTATCTGAAGCATGTTCTGCCGAATATCTTCGGCGCGGTTTCGGTCCAGATGACCATCAATTTCCCGGAGACCATTCTTCTGGAAACCGGGCTGAGTTTTCTGGGTCTGGGCATTCAGCCGCCCTTCACCAGCCTCGGGCTGCTGGTGGCGGATGGGCGGGCCTATATTTTCCAGGCGATCTGGCTGATCGCCTTCCCCGGCATCGCAATTTTCCTGACGACGCTGTCGGTCAGCCTTCTGGGCGACCGCGCGCGCGACCGGGCCGATGTTTTATCGAGAAAGGACTAGAGCATGGTGCATTTTCTTCAGGCGCGCGAACGGGTGCTATTATGCGGGCATCGGGGGCATTCGGTCGATGGCCATGAAAACAGCGCCGAGGCGCTGGACCTCGCGGCGCGATACGGGGCGGACATCTGCGAGATCGACCTGCGGCTAAGCGCGGACAAGGTCATGGTCGTGTTTCACGATCAGTTTCTGGACGAGACCTCGACCGGCACTGGCGGGGTCAGCGAGCATGGCTGGAGCGAGCTTCAAGACCTGCATCACGTCCTGCGCGGAACGGAAACGCAGGGCGCGCGGCTGTCGCGGCTGGAAGATATCCTCGATCATGCGCTTCGGATCGGCATGAATCTGGTGATCGAACTGAAGGACAGTTTCGACGATCCCGCCCTGATGGCGCTGCTTTCGCTGATCCGGGACCGGCAGGCGCTTGACCGGGTGCTGATAAGTTCCTTCGATCATGTGATGCTGAAACGGCTGAACGATCTGGACCCGGAAATGCTGACATTCGGGATCGTCCATGCGCGGCTCTGCGATGCTGTTGCCGTGGCGAGGGCCGGGGGGTTCCAGGTGATCTCGCTCGACTATCCGGCGGCGGCACTGGCTGATGCGGGCGCATTGCGGCAGGCGGGGCTGACGGCGACGCATCTGGTGCGGGGGCGGGACCATTACCTGCGGGCCGGTGCGCGCGGCGTGGCGGAGCTTGAGATGGTCGTTCAGGCCGTCCGCGCCGGTGATATCGGCATTCTGTTCTGCGACGACGTGGCGTGGGGAAGCAAGGTGCGGGACGCCGTGAATGTGCGCGACCTGCTGGCGGATTGAGCCTTCCCGCAAAGGCCGGGGGCCAGCAGCCCCCTAACCCTTCATCGCCGCACCAGCCACATAGACCTGCGCGACAGCGCGGTCGTCACCGAGCGTTTGCAGGATAAACAGCTCTTCGGACAGCGTCGCCGCCCGTGCCATGCGCAGCGCCATTGCCGGGGTGGCACAGGGGTCGAGCACGACGACATCCGCCTCGCTTCCCGGTGCAAGCGTGCCGATCTTGTCCTCCAGCCCGAGGACGGAGGCATTCCCGCGCGTGATCCAGTGGAAGGCGCGCAGCGGGTGCTGTTTCTGGCCCTGCAATTGCAGGATCTTGTAGCCTTCGTTCAACGTGTGCAGCATCGAATAGCTGGTGCCCGCGCCGACATCGGTTGCGATGGCATTCTCGATTCCGCGCGCCCTGAGCCCGTCATTGTCGAACAGCCCGCTGCCAAGAAACAGGTTGGAGGTCGGGCAGAACACCGGCTTTGATTGCGTGTCGGCAAGGACATCGATCTCGCGCGGTTTCAGATGGATCGCATGGCCGAGCAGCGCTTTCGGGCCGAGCAGGCCGTATTTCTCATAAACCCCCAGATAATCCGGCGCGTCGGGATAAAGTTCTGCCGTAAAGGCGATCTCGTCATGGTTTTCGCTCAGATGCGTTTGCAGGTAGCAATCGGGATGCTCCGCCACCAGAGCGCCCGCCAGCTCAAGCTGCTCCGGCGTCGAGGTGATGGCGAAACGCGGGGTGATGGCGTAATATGCGCGGCCTTTGCCGTGCCATTCGGCAATCAGCGATTTGGTCTCGTCATATCCCGTCTGTGGCGTGTCGCGCAGCCCGTCTGGTGCATTGCGATCCATCATCACCTTGCCGCCGATCATCCGCATATTCCGGCGCGCTGCCTCGGCAAAGAACGCATCGGCTGAGGATTTATGGACCGAGCAGAAGGCGACGGCGGTTGTGGTGCCATGTGCGGTCAGCAGGTCGAAGAAGTGACCGGCCATTTCCGCGCAATGCTGGGGGTCGGCGAAGCGGGTTTCCTCGGGGAAAGTGTAGTTATTCAGCCAGTCGAGCAGTTGCGCGCCCCAGCTTGCAATCACCTGCACCTGCGGGAAGTGGATATGCGGGTCGATGAAACCCGGCATCAGCAGATGCGGCCGGTGGTCGATTACGGTGGCGTCCGGGGCGCATGGGGCGACGTCGTCGAAGCCGCCCCGTGCCACGATCAAACCGTCTGCCATCAGGATCGCGCCGTCCTCGATATAGCTGTAGGCGTCGCGGTCGGTTTCATCGACCGGCTCGGCGTGGAAATCGAGGATGCGTCCCCGAAGCAGCGTTTGACGTGATGTTCTGGTCATGGGTTCAGGGTCCGATATGGCTGTGCCGGGTCATTCCGTGAAGAAGGCGAAGCGGATGACGAACAGCGCGGCGACAACCCAGGTTGCGATATGGACGTCTTTCGCGCGCCCGGTCAGCAGCTTGATCAGCGCATAGCTGACAAAGCCGAAGGCCAGCCCGTTGGCGATGGAGTAGGTGAAGGGCATCATCAGCGCGGTCAGCACAGCCGGTGCGGCCTCGGTGACGTCGTCCCATGCGATCTCGGAGAACTCGCGGACCATCAGGCAGGCGACATAGAGCAGCGCCGGTGCCGTGGCATAGGCCGGGACCGATCCGGCCAGCGGGGCGAAGAACATGGCCAGCAGGAACAGCACCGCAACGACAAGCGCGGTCAGCCCGGTGCGCCCGCCCGCCTGCACGCCGGAGGCGCTTTCGACATAGGCCGTGGTGGAGCTGGTGCCGAGCATGGATCCGGCGAGAATGGCCGTGGAATCCGCCATCAGGGCGCGGCTCAGTCCCTTATTGGTGTGGGCTGGTCCCTCGGTCAGCAAGCCCGCACGTTTGGCGACGCCGATCAGGGTGCCGGTGGCGTCGAACACCTCGACCAGCACCATGACAAGGATGACGTGGAAGATCCCGACCGTGAGCGCGCCTGCCAGGTCGAGCTGCATGAAGGTCGGCGCGATGGAGGGCGGCATGGACATGACCCCGCCAAACGCGCTTGCGCCGAGGACGATCGACAGCACCGTGATCGCCAGAATGCCGATCAGGATCGAGCCGCGCACTTTCAGCGCATCGAGGGCCGCGATGATGAAGAAGCCCGCGACCGCCAGCAATGTGCCGGTCTGCGTCAGATCGCCCAAACCGACCAGCGTGGCCGGGTTATCGACGACGATGCCGGAGCTTTGCAGCGCGATCAGGCCGAGGAACATCCCGATCCCCGCGGCAATCGCGCTGCGCATGGAGGTCGGGATGCCCGCGATCAGCCAGCGTCGGATGCCGGTGACGGAGAGGAACAGGAACACCAGACCGGAGATGAAGACCGCCCCCAGAGCCTGCTGCCAGGTAAAGCCAAGCGCGCCGACCACGGTAAAGGCGAAGAACGCGTTCAGCCCCATCCCCGGTGCCATGCCGATGGGCCAGTTTGCCCAAAGCGCCATGATCGCCGAGCCGAGGGCTGCGGCAAGACAGGTGGCGACAAAGACCGCGTCGCGATCCATGCCGGTTGTCGACAGGATGTCCGGGTTGACGAAGATGATATAGGCCATGGTCAGGAACGTGGTGATCCCGGCGACCACCTCTGTCCTGATATTGGTGCCGTTATCCGACAGTCTGAATAGTTTCTCTAACATGGTTCCTCCCACGAGTGACGGCCCGGCTTCCTCGGCAGGGCATTCGGGTTACTTTGACAGGTGTTTACAAGGCTGCGATGCGCGGGATGCTGTCCCATCCCGGATCATATGCGGCGGAGGTTTCGGTGAGTGTGGTCATCACCTCGGCCACCACCAGTGATGCGATGACCGCAGGCCGCTTGTCGCGGCTGCCGCCCGCGCCGATGGGGCAGACCAGCGATGCGTCCGACAGCCCGCCACATTGCGTCCGGCACCATTTGCGGAATTTCGCCCGCTTGGTCGACGATCCGATCATGCCGACATAGGCGGCGTCACCGCGTTGCAGCGCGGCGGAGGCGAGCAGGAAATCCAGCCCGTGATCATGGGTCAGCACGATAAAGGCGCTGCCCGGCGGGGCGGACATGATGTCGAATTCCGGGATCGCGCTGTGCCGCGTCTCGACAGCTGCCCGGCTCATCGCCAGTTCGTCCTTGCGCTGATCCACCAGAACGGTGCGCAGCGGCAGATGCTGGAACTGATCGGCAAGGGCGCGCCCGACATGACCGGCGCCGAGGATATAGACCGCGGGCAGCGCGTCATCCGCCGCCTGTGCGTCAATCAGCGCTTTTTTCCTGTCCTGCCCGCTCATCCGCGTGGCCCGGATCTCCACCCAGCCCCCGCAGCACTGCCCGATTTCGGGCCCGAGCGGGATTTGCAGTTGCAGCGCCATATCGCCGTCTTTCAGCATGACGCGCGCGGCCTCGATGGCGCGGTATTCAAGCTGACCGCCGCCGATGGTCCCGCAGATGCTGTCGTAGCGGACGAACATCTCCGCACCCAGCTCGCGGGGGGAGGAGCCGCGCAGATCGGTGATGCACAGATGCGCAACCGGGCCGGGCGTGTCGAAAAATTCGCTGAGCAGGCTGCTGAATTTCATCGCCCTATCCTCCACGCTTCAGCCGCTCGACGGCCATCAGCACCCGTTCCGGCGTGGCCGGCGCATCAAGGCGGGGGCATTCGCGGTAATCCGCCACGCTCGCCACGGCCATCGAAAGCGCCTCGAACACCGAGATTCCCAGCATGAAGGGCGGCTCGCCCACGGCCTTCGACCGCTTGATCGTCATCTCCCGGTTCTCCGACCAGTCGGCCAGTGCCACATTGAAGATGCGGGGCCGGTCGCTTGCCAGCGGGATTTTATAGGTGGAGGGCGCATGGGTGCGCAGCCGGCCCTTGTCGTCCCACCAAAGCTCCTCCGTGGTGAGCCAGCCCATGCCCTGAATGAACGCGCCCTCGACCTGTCCCTTGTCGATCACCGGGTTCAGCGAGCGGCCCACGTCGTGCAGGATATCTGTCCGCTCCACCCGGTACTCGCCGGTCAGCGTGTCGACGGAGACCTCGGAACAGGCCGCGCCATAGGCGTAGTAATAGAACGGACGCCCGGTTCCGGCGGCGCGGTCCCAGTGGATATTCGGGGTCTTGTAGAACCCTGCCGCCGACAGGTGGATGCGGGCCATGTAGGCCTGTCTGATGAAATCGGGGAAGGGGATGACCTCGTCACCGATCTGCACGGCATTCGCGACGAAACGCACATTGGCCGGATCGGTCTGCCAGCGTTCGGCGGCGAAGGCGATCAGCCGCGCCTTGATCTGCTCGGCTGCATCCTTCGCGGCCATGCCGTTCAGGTCCGATCCGCTGGAGGCCGCCGTGGCCGATGTGTTCGGCACCTTCTCCGTCGTGGTGCGGGTGATCTTGATGCGGTCGAAATCGACCTGAAACACGTCGGAGACGACCTGCGCGACCTTGGTGTTCAAGCCCTGACCCATCTCCGTCCCGCCGTGGTTCAGCGCAATCGAGCCGTCATTATAGATATGGATCAGTGAGCCCGCCTGATTGTAATGCGTCGCCGTGAAGGAGATGCCGAATTTGACCGGCGTCAGCGCGATGCCGCGCCGGATGATGCCGCCGCTGGCATTGTCGCGGATGACCGCCTGACGACGGGCCTGATAATCGCAGCTTTCCTCAAGCTCGGCCACGATCCGCCCGATGATATTATCCTCGACCTTCTGGTGATACGGGGTCAGATCGCGGCCCTCATCGCCGTAGAAATTCGCTTTCCTGATGTCGAGCGTGTCCTTGCCAAGCGCATAGGCGATTTCCTCGATCATCCGTTCGGCTGCGATCACGCCCTGCGGCCCGCCGAAACCCCGGAACGCGGTGTTTGACACCGTATTCGTCTTTTGCGGGCAGGATGTCAGGCGCACATGCGGGTAGAAATAGGCGTTATCGGCATGAAACAGCGCCCGATCCGTCACCGGCCCGGACAGGTCGGCGGAATAACCGCAGCGGGCCGCGAAATGGCCCTCTACCGCGTGGATATGCCCGTCATCGTCGAAGGCGACGTCATAGTCGATGACGAAATCATGGCGCTTGCCGGTCGCGCTCATGTCCTGATCGCGGTCGGGGCGGATCTTGACCGGGCGGTTCAGCTTCTTGGCGGCGACGGCGGCGGCGGCGGCGAAGATGTTCATCTGGCTTTCCTTGCCGCCGAACCCGCCGCCCATGCGCCGCACATTCACCGTCACCGCGTTTGACGGCACGCCGAGCACATGGGCCACCATATGCTGCGCCTCGCTCGGATGCTGGGTGGAGCAATGGACGATTACGTCCTCATCCTCCCCCGGCATGGCAAAGGCGATCTGGCCTTCCAGATACATGTGATCCTGACCGCCGACCACCATCCGGCCCTTGATGCGCCGCGACGCATCGGCCTGACCGCGCTGTACCTGACCGCGTTCAAGCTTCAGCGGCTCGGTCACCATCGGCATTCCCGCTTCCTTCGCGGAAACCGGGTCGAGCGCATGGGGCAGGGGGGCGTATTCGACCTCCGCCAGCACTGCCGCACGGCGGGCGGCGTCGCGTGTCTCGGCCACCACGGCAAAGAGCGGCTGGCCGTGATATTCGACCGTTTCCGTCGGAAAGACCGGCTCGTCATGGCGGCCCGTCGGGCTGATGTCGTTTTCGCCCGGAATATCCTCGGCGGTCAGCACATCGACGACGCCCGGTGCCTGCCGGACAGGGCCGAGATTCATGGATTTTATCCGCCCATGCGCCACGTCCGAGACGCCGAAATAGGCGTGAAGCGTGCCATGCGGTTCCGGGATGTCGTCGGTATATTCCGCCCGGCCCGAGACATGCTTGATCGCACTGTCATGCGCGACATTCTGATGGGCCGCGCCGGA
Source organism: Paracoccus sp. SCSIO 75233 (assembly GCF_027912675.1). NCBI lineage: Bacteria > Pseudomonadati > Pseudomonadota > Alphaproteobacteria > Rhodobacterales > Paracoccaceae > Paracoccus > Paracoccus sp. SCSIO 75233. The sequence goes on from NZ_CP115757.1 coordinate 533,413, forward strand.
AACGCCTTGTGCGTCTGTCATGTTCTGCACCCCGTTCATGCGACGGCCAGACGGACGGGCTTGTCCGAGCCGCTGTTTTCCAGAAAGAACCGCCGGATCAGGTTTTGCGCGACCAGCAGCCGGTATTCGGAGGAGGCGCGCCAGTCGGTCAGCGGCGTGAAATCCTCTGGCAGCGCGGCGGCGGCGCGTTCAAACGCCGCTTCGCCCCAGTCCTGCCCGATCAGCGCCGCTTCGGCGGCTGCTGCGCGCTTCGGTGTCGCGGCCATCCCGCCGAATGCGATACGCGCGCCGGTGATCCTGCCTTCCGAGACCGTGACACTGATCCCTGCCGCCACGGATGAAATATCCTCATCGCGGCGTTTGGAGATCTTGTAGGCCGCATCGATCTGGCCCGGTTCGGGGCGGGGGATGCGGATGCTGGCGACGAAATCCCCGGCCTCGCGGTCCTGTTTGCCATAGTCGATGAAAAAATCCTCCAGCGGCAGGCTCCGCGCGCCATCGGCTTTCTGCAGCGTCACCTCCGCGCCAAGGGCGATCAGCACCGGCGGTGTGTCCCCGATGGGCGAACCATTGGCGATATTGCCGCCGACCGTACCCATATTGCGCACCTGCCACCCCGCGATCCGGTCCCAATACGGGCCGAGATGCGGGAAGGCGTCACAGATTGCCGGTTCGGCCTCGCTATAGGTGACGCCTGCGCCGAGTGTCAGGGCCTCGTCGGTCAGCTCGACGGTCTTGAGATCGTCCAGGTGATTGATGAACACGACCGGCGAGATCGGGCGCATGAATTTCGTCACCCACAGCCCGACATCCGTCGAACCGGCGACAATCGTCGCCTTCGGGTTTTCGGTCAGCACCTGCGCGAGGTCCGCCGCATCGAGGGGCAGGATCGCGCGGTCATCCTCGGGACCGGTCACGATCCGCGCCCGCTGTTTCAGTGCGGCAAGCTGTGTCTTCAGGCCCTCCCGCTCCTGCGTCAGGTAGTCGTTCGCGGGGCTCCCATAGCTGTTGACGGCAAGCGCGGCCTTCACGATCGGCTCGTAACCCGTGCAGCGGCAGAGATTGCCTTGCAGCGCGGTCTCGATCTCGGTGACACTGGGTTGGGGGTTGCCCATCCAGAGCGCATAGAGCGACATGACGAAGCCCGGCGTGCAAAAACCGCATTGGCTGCCGTGATGTTCGACCATTGCCTGCTGAACCGGATGCAGCCGTCCTTCCGGGCCGGCAAGATGTTCGACCGTTACGATATGGCACCCGTTCAGCGAGGCGAGGAAGCGGATGCAGGCATTGACCGTTTCATACCGCAGCGCGCCCCCATGCAGCCTGCCGATCAGCACCGTGCAGGCCCCGCAATCGCCCTCTGCGCAGCCTTCCTTGGTGCCGGTCAGGCGTTTTTCGATCCGCAGATAATCAAGCAGCGTCCGCGTCGCCGGGACGTCGCGGCAGGTGATCTGTTCTCCGTTCAGGAGGAAGCGTATCTCGGAAGATTGGGTCATCTGGCTGTCCGGTTTCTGGCTTTCGCTGGTGGAACGGATTTAACCCTAGCGCGGGTGACTGCATCGAAAAACGGCCGCTATCGGGAAATTCTTTCAACACACTGTTGAAAATGATAGCGTGATTCATCGCCGTTTGGGAGGGGCGTTGATGAAAGGTTTCCGTGAAACGACAGGTGCCGGTCATGGCGTATCTTGAAAGCCTGCGGGTTTTCACGCGCGTCGTCGAACTGGGCAGCATCACCTCTGGCGGGCGCGACCTGCGGCTGACCCCGGCCGTCGCCAGCAAGCGGATCAAGGAGTTGGAGCAGCATCTTGGCGTGCGGCTGTTCAACCGCACCACCCGCTCCCTGACGCCGACGGAGGTTGGCAAGCGCTTCTATGCGGAGGCGCGTCGGGTGCTGGAAACCATCGACCACGCGGAAACGGTCGTGGCCCAGTTCGCAGCCGTGCCGCATGGCGTCATCAGCATCACCGCCCCGCTCGGGCTGGGTCGCCGCATCATCGCGCCGCTGATCCCGGAGTTTTCCGATCAGTATCCCGGTATCGAAATCAGGATGCGGCTGTCGGATCGCAGGGTCGATATTCTGGCCGATGGGATCGATCTGGCGTTTTTCGTCGGCAGCCCGCCGGATTCGAGCCTCAAGCTGCGCAAGCTGGCCGATTGCGTCCGCGTTCTTTGCGCCGCGCCGTCATATCTGGAGCGGCAGGGCGTCCCGCAGGAGCCGGAGGATCTGCTGAAAGGCCATAACTGCCTGCTGCTGCGCTATCCTCGCTCGCCCGAATATTACTGGATGCTGAACACCCCGCGGGGCGTGCAGAAATTCGAGGTCTCGGGCCGGTTCGATGCCGATGATAGCGACGTGCTGACTGATTGGGCGCTGGCGGGGGCGGGGATCGTGAACAAGCCGTTATTCGACGTTGCCGAACATCTCGCCTCAGGCCAGCTTGTCGAGCTGCTGCCGCAATCGCGCCCGATGCCGTCGATTTTCGGCTGTCTTTATCCGCACCGGAAATTGCAGGACCCGAAGATGCGGCTGCTGGTCGATTTCGTGGCGGAACGCGGGCTGAAGGCGATGCGTCAGGATGCCGGGCGCTATGCGGGGAAATCCGGCTGAGATCGCCTCAGCCGGCAAGATGTCAGCGCGCTTCGCCGCCAATCGCATAGGTCAGTTCGCGGGCGGCGTCGATCACCGGGCGGCTGAGATGTTCAACCGCGTCCGTTCCGATCCGGCTTGTCGGCCCAGAGACGGAAATCCCGGCGGCGGCCTCGCCATGCATGTCGAAAACGGGTGCCGCGATGCAGCGCATTCCCAGTGTTTTCTCTTCATTATCGACCGAATAGCCGCGTTCGCGAATGGCATTCAGATCGGTGGCGAGCTGGGCGGGATCGGTTATGCTGTGGCCGGTGAAGGCTTCCAGACCCGATTTGCAGACGATCCGGGCAACGCGCCGCGCATCCATCTGTGCCAGAAGCGCCTTGCCGATGCCGGATGCGTGCATGGGTGACAACGTGCCCGGCGGGAAAAAGGCGCGGATGCTGGCATGGGTTTCGACCTGACTGACAAACAGCACCGATGCGTCGCTTTCAATGCCGAGATTTGCCGTCTCGCCGGTTTCCTCCATCAGCCTGCGCAGGATCGGGCGTGCGCGTTCGACCAGGCTGGTCCGGCGCAGGAAGCGGGCACCGATGACAAACGCGCGCGGGCCGATATGCCAAAGCTGCTGTTCCTCGTCGAACTCCACCAGCCCGCGCCCCTCCAGCGTGACGAGGATGCGATAGACCGTGGCCGGGGACTGGCCCATCTCTTCGGCAATGACGCCGAGCCGTTTGCCCTGCGTGGCGCTGATGAACTCGAAGACTTCCATCGCGCGATCCAGCGACTTGATCGTGTTCTGGGCCGTGTTGTCGGCCCAGCCCCGTGGCCTGCCGCGCGCTTTTCGATGCTCCGGGGGAGCAGTTTCTTGGGAAAGCATAAGCACCATCCTGCAACTCATGAAAAGGAAATTCACGATATGAAAAAAATAACACACTGACAAATAAGGTTTTTATTTGCGCAAGTCAATCCGCCCCGTTCAATTCGAAAAAATTCCGATCTCTCAGCGGCTTCCCTATGGTCATTCAGACGATGGAGGGAGACACCCATGAGCTTTCAGAATCCGGTTTTTATCCCCGGCCCGACAAATATCCCGGAGAGCCTGCGCAAGGCCTGCGATATGCCGACGATCGACCATCGGTCGCCGCTTTTCGGCCAGATCCTTCACCCTGCTCGTGCGGGCGTGCGTAAGGTGCTGAAAAGCGATGTCGCTGAGGTGTTCATCTTCCCGTCGACCGGGACGGGTGGCTGGGAAACCGCGCTGACCAATACGCTGTCGGCGGGGGACAAGGTTCTCGCAGCGCGGAACGGCATGTTCAGCCATCGCTGGATCGATATGTGCCAGCGTCACGGGCTGGAGGTTCAGGTTGTCGAAACGCCCTGGGGCGCGGGTCTGCCGGCGGATCGTTATGAAGAGATCCTGACCGCCGACAAGAACCACGAGATCAAGGTCGTTCTGGCAACGCATAACGAAACCGCAACCGGCGTCCGCTCTGACATTGCCGCCGTGCGCCGTGCGCTTGATGCGGCGAAGCACCCGGCGATGCTGTTCGTCGACGGGGTCAGCTCCATTGCCTCGATGGATTTCCGCTTTGACGAATGGGGCGTCGATGTTGCCGTCACCGGCTCGCAGAAAGGGTTCATGCTGCCGCCGGGGCTGGCCATTGTCGGGTTCAGCGAAAAGGCGATGCAGACGACGGACACGGCGGGGCTGCCGCGCACCTTCTTCGACGTTCGCGATATGGAGAAAAGCTATGGCAATAACGCCTATCCCTACACGCCCGCAGTCGGGTTGCTGAACGGTCTCAAGCAGGCTTGTGACATGCTGCTGGGTGAGGGGCTGGAGAATGTCTTCGCCCGCCATCGCCGCATCGCCGAAGGGGTCCGCGCCGCCGCGCGTGCCTGGGGGCTGGAACTGTGCGCGGTGTCGCCGGATGTGTACTCCGACACGGTCAGTGCCATCCGCACGCCGGAGGGCTTCAACGCCACCGATATCGTCACTCACGCCGCCAATGTTTACGGTGTCGCCTTCGGTGTCGGTCTGGGGGAGGTCGCGGGCAAGGTGTTCCGCATCGGCCATCTCGGCAGCCTGACCGATGTGATGACATTGTCGGGGCTGGCCACGGCGGAAATGTGCATGGCCGATCTCGGGCTGGACATCCGGCTGGGGTCGGGCGTGGCCGCGGCGCAGGAATATTATCGGTCGAACCCCGCCGCTGCCCGCAAGGATGCGGCGTGATGAAAGACGGCGATTTGATCATTCCCGACTATCAGGACATGCTCGACGCGCATGAGCGCATCAAGCCGCATATCCGCCGCACGCCGGTCCGGGTTTCGGACTATCTGAACGAGCTGACCGGCGCGCAGCTTTTCTTCAAATGTGAGAATTTTCAGGAGCCGGGGGCCTTCAAGGTCCGCGGTGCCACCAACGCCGTGTTCGGGCTGGACGAGGCGCAGGCCGCGAAGGGCGTGGCCACCCATTCCTCGGGCAACCATGCCTCCTGCCTGTCCTACGCGGCGATGCGTCGGGGCATTCCCTGCAACGTGGTCATGCCGCGCACGGCGCCACAGGCCAAGAAGGACACGGTGCGCCGCTATGGCGGCAAGATCACCGAATGCGAGCCGTCGACCTCCTCGCGGGAGGAGACCTTTGCCAAGGTTCAGGCCGAAACCGGCGGCGATTTCGTGCATCCCTATAACGACCCGCGCGTGATCGCGGGGCAGGGGACATGTTCGAAAGAGCTGATCGAGCAGACCGACGGGCTGGACATGGTGGTCGCACCTATCGGCGGCGGTGGGATGATCTCGGGCACCTGCCTGACGCTGTCCACGCTGGCCCCCGAAACGCAGGTCATCGCCGCCGAGCCGGAGAACGCCGACGACGCCTATCGCAGCTTCAAGGCGGGCCGGATCATTGCCGACGACGCGCCGAAATCGGTGGCCGACGGTCTGCTGGTGCCGCTGAAAGACCTGACCTGGCATTTCGTGTCGAACCATGTCGCGCAGATCTACACGGCGTCAGAACAGGACATCGTCGATGCGATGAAGCTGATCTGGAAGCATCTGCGCGTGGTGATGGAGCCGTCAAGCGCGGTGCCCCTCGCCACCATTCTGAAAAACGCCGACGCCTTTGCGGGCAAGCGGGTCGGCATCATCATCACCGGCGGCAATGTCGATCTCGATCGCCTGCCGTGGATCAATTGATCGGAGGAACATCATGAACGCAGTCGAGAAATTCGGTGATTTCGAGGTCGGTTACGACATTCCAGCCATCCCCGGTATGGATGCGGCGGATATCCAGACGCCTTGCCTTGTGCTGGATCTGGACGCGCTGGAGCGCAATATCCGCAAGATGGGCGATTACGCCAAGGCGCATGGGATGCGGCATCGCGTGCATGGGAAGATGCATAAATCCGTCGATGTCGCCAGGCTGCAGGAAAAGCTGGGCGGGGCTGTTGGCGTCTGCTGCCAGAAGGTCAGCGAGGCGGAGGTGTTCGCGCGTGGCGGTATCCGGGATATTCTGGTCTCCAATCAGGTGCGCGATCCGAAGAAGATCGACCGGCTGGCGCGTTTGCCGAAACTGGCCGACAGCGTGATCGTCTGCGTGGATGATGTGGCCAATATTGCCGCGCTGTCCGAAGCGGCGCAGAAACACGGCACGGAGCTGGGCGTTTTCGTCGAGATCGACTGCGGCGCGGGCCGCTGTGGCGTGACGACCAGCGAGGCCGTGGTGGAGATCGCCAAGGCCGCCGATGCCGCGCCGGGGCTGCGCTTCAAGGGCATCCAGGCCTATCAGGGCGCGATGCAGCATCTCGACAGCTACGAGGCGCGCAAGGAGAAGCTGGATATCGCCATTGCGCAGGTGAAGGACGCGGTCGAGGCGCTGAAGGCCGAGGGGCTGGAGCCGGAACTCGTCTCCGGCGGCGGAACCGGGTCTTACTATTTCGAGAGCAATTCCGGCGTTTACAATGAATTGCAATGCGGGTCTTACGCGTTCATGGATGCCGATTACGGCCGTATCCTCGACAAGGACGGCAAGCGGATCGATCAGGGCGAATGGGAGAATGCGTTCTTCATCCTCACCCAGGTGATGAGTCATGCGAAACCCGACAAGGCGATCTGCGATGCGGGTCTGAAGGCGCAGTCGGTCGATAGCGGTCTGCCCTTTATCTATGGTCGCGACGATGTCGAATATATCAAATGTTCGGATGAACACGGTGTGATCGCTGACCCGGACGGCGTGCTGAAGGTCGGCGAGAAGCTGCGGCTGGTTCCCGGTCACTGCGATCCGACCGCGAATGTCCATGACTGGTATGTCGGCGTGCGCGGCGGCAAGGTCGAAACCGTCTGGCCGGTCTCTGCCCGTGGGAAAGCCTACTGACCCGGATCGGCGGAATGAGCTCCCGGCCCTGACGGGCCGGCTGGCCGCCCGTGTGCATGCTACCCCAGCAAAGACACACGGGCGTGCAATTTTCTACAGGAGATGAATATGCTGATTGTACCCGAAGGCGAGATTGCGGGGCTGATGACGCGCGAGGCGGCGTTTGATGCGGTTGAGAAGGTGTTTGCCGCAATGGCCTCTGGCGAGGCTTATAATTTCCCGGTCATCCGCGAGGCAATCGGTCACGAGGATGCGCTATACGGCTTCAAGGGCGGTTTCGATCAGGCCGGACTGGCGCTTGGCCTGAAGGCGGGCGGCTACTGGCCGCATAATATGGATAAGCGGGGGCTGATCAATCATCAGTCGACGATTTTCCTGTTCGACCCGGATACCGGCAAGGTGCGGGCTATGGTCGGCGGCAATCTTCTGACCGCGCTGCGCACCGCTGCTGCCTCGTCGGTGTCGATCCGGCATCTGGCGCGCGAGGACGCGAAAACCATCGGCATGATCGGAGCTGGCCATCAGGCGCAGTTCCAGCTTCGCGCGGCATTGGAGCAGCGCAGCTTCGAGAAGGTGATCGGCTGGAACCTGCACCCCGAAATGCTCGGCAATCTCGAAACCGTGGCGACGGAGGCAGGGCTGCCGTTCGAGGCGGTCGAGCTTGACGATATGCGCAAGGCGGATGTGATTATCACAATCACTTCCTCTTTCGCGCCGATCCTTGCCGCCGATCAGGTCAGCCCCGGCACCCATATCGCCTGCATGGGGACCGACACGGTCGGCAAGCAGGAGGTCGACGCGCGGCTGCTTTCGCGGGCGACGGTTTTCACCGACGAGGTTACGCAGTCGGTCAGCCTGGGTGAGGCCCAGCATGCCGTTGCTGAGGGGCTGATTGCCGAAGCGGATGTCTCCCAACTCGGCGCTGTCATCAATGGCAGCAATCCGGGCCGGACATCAGATGATCAGATCACCCTGTTCGACGGAACCGGCGTCGGGCTTCAGGATCTGGCAGTCGCAGCTTCGGTTGTGGATCTTGCCGTTCAAAAGGGCGTGGCGATCAAGGTGGATTTTTGAGTTCGATGTGAGGGCCGGGGGTGCGATCGCGGCGGTTCCCGGCCTGACCTGTCAGCAGTTGACCGGGCGGGGTCGCGGGCGAACCTGCCAGCGCGTAAACCTTGCTTGCGAAACTGAAACGCCCCCGCTATCCAGAACCGGCGACAACGAAATGAATGCTCATTCATGGCCGAACTCGAACCCTACGATCCAGAGGGCAATGACAAGCGCAGCCGCATTCTGCGGGCGGCTGCACAGGAATTCGTCATCTCCGGCCTTCAGTCGCCGATGTCGCAGATCGCGAAACGGGCCGATATCGCCATCGGGTCGGTCTATCTCTATTTCCGCTCCAAGCAGGACCTGATCCGCGCCGTTTATTGCGGGGTCGCGGATCAGATGACGCGCGACATCATCAGGACGCCGCCAGAGGATGAGCCGCATGATGTGCGGGTCAAGACCTATATCAGCGACTATATCGACTTCATTCTTGCGGATCGTGAGCGGGCGCGGCTGTTCGGCTATCTCGACAACAATCCCCTGATGAAAGCGGTCGAATTCGCGCCTGAATTCGAGACCTTCATCAATTACTCGATCAACCTGCTCGACGATGCCAAATCCGCAGGCGTGGTGGCGGACAGGCCGTCTGCAATGATGGCAAGCTTCGTGCGCGGCGCGATCCGCAATACGCTGAAGCGCCATCTAGACATACATGAGGTGCTTGGTCCCGAGGATCGGCTGGCGCTGGAAGATATGTGCTGGCAGGCAATCGCGCGCCGCGCCGGATAACCCGGTCCGTCAACTCGTTACCAGATCGGGGCAGCCCGATGGGGCGAGCAGCCTGCCCCCGACATCCGCCGCTAATCAGGGCAGCGAATCGCAAAAAATTATGCTATATATGTTTGAAATCACGCCGTTTCCTGAATCTTGCCGAGTTGTTTCGGAAAATGAATGAACCTTCATTCATTCGTTACAAATTGGCGTTAATTACGTCAGCGACTCGCCGCGATGCGGTTAATTCAGCCTTTCAAAGCGGGTCGTGACATCAACATGGAGCTGCCCCCATGCCAGACCAGCATCTGACTTTCGTCCATATGACCGACCTTCATGTCAACGCGCCGGGCATGGAAGACGACATGCTGTTCAACGACACCAGCGCGACGCTGCGGCGCACGCTGGCCGAGATCGCGCGGATGGAAGAACGTCCCGCCTTCATCATTGCGTCGGGCGATCTGACCAATCATGGCGAGCCGGAATCCTACCGCGCGCTGAAAACCATTATCGAGGAAGCCGCTCTGGGCATTCCGGTGATCTATGCGCTTGGCAACCATGATGCGCGCGAAGGATTTGCCGAAGTTTTTGCGGAGCTTCACGACGATCCGTCGAAACCTTTCGACCACGACCGCATCATCGACGGGCTGCATGTGATCGTGCTGGAATCGGCGGTGCCGGGTGAAATCGGCGGCTATTGGGAGCAGGGCCAGATCGACTGGCTGAAATCGCGTCTGGCCGATCAGCCCGAACTGCCGAAACTGCTGGTCATGCACCACGCGCCGAACCTCGATCCCGAAGTGACCGATATGGAATGGGAATCGCTTTCGGTCGCTGCCACCGAAGAACTCCGTGCGACGATTGCAGGTGCCAATGTCGTCGGCATCCTGTCGGGGCATATCCATCTCGACCGGGTGTCGAACTGGTACGGAGTGCCGGTGATTGTCGGTATCGGCCACCATGCGGGAACCGATGCGGTCGCATTGCCGGGTGAGTTCAACATGCTGGACGCGACGGGCTTTGCGTTCTGCACGCTGCGTCCTTCCGGGCTGACCGTGACCTATGTCCAGCATCCGCAGACGCGCGAAGTGCGTCACCGGCTCGATATGAACGAAATTCTCGCACATATCGCTGCGCAGAAGGCCAACGCGGCCGAGTAAGCCTCTTCAACGGTCGTCGCGGCGAAGGCTGCGGCGCTTTCCTTCCACCGGCCCGCCGGGCCGAGAACCCATCGGAGATAACGGATGAAGACCCCGATTTTGGCGGCTGCTGTTGCCCTGGCCGCGACTGCGGTTTCAGCGCAGAACATGCCCGAGGAAGTGACCGAGCCGGTCACCATCACCTTTTACAACTACAACCTCTCCTCCGCCGGTAACGGTGCCGACGCGACCAAGAAGATGATCGCGGAGTTTGAAGAGGCCAACCCGAATATCAAGGTCGAGGGCGTGCCGGTTTCCGCCCAGAACCTCGTCACCCGGGTGCAGGCGGACATCGTTGCCGGTCAATCGGTCGACCTGTCGCAGATGGTGTTCAGCAGCCTTGACTTCGCGGCGCAGAACCTCGGTGCGCAGGCGCTTGAAGATATCGTCCCGGCCGAGGAAATGGCGGAGCATTTCGAAGGCATGGTTCCGAACGGCCTCGCCCTCGGCAAGCTGGACGGCAAGACCTACGGTCTGGCCTATACCTTCTCCACCCCGGTGCTGTTCTATAACGCCGATATTTTCCGTGAAGCTGGTCTGGACCCCGAAAACCCGCCCAAGACATGGGCCGAGATCAAGGAAATGGGCCTTCAGATCAAGGAAAAAACCGGCAAGCTGCCGCTCGCGACCGGCATCTTCGGGCCGTCCGCTCTGGATTGGCTGATGCAGGGTGTCATCCGCTCGAACGGCGGCGCGGTCATCAATGACGACCGGACCCAGATGACCTTCGCGGAGCCGGAAGCGGTTGAAGCCATCGAGATGCTGCGTGATCTGGCGAAGAATGGCGTGATGCAGAACCTCGACCTGACCTCGCAGATGGACACGATGGCGGCGGGCAATGTCGCGATGTATCTTCAGACATCCGCGCTTCAGGGCTTCCTCGTCAACAGCGCGGAAGGCAATTTCGAGCTGCGCGCCAGCACCATGCCAAGCTTTGGCGACAAGCCGGTGCGCCCGAACAACTCCGGTTCCGCACTCGTCATCCACTCCACCGATCCGGTCAAGCAGCGCGCGGCGTGGGAGCTGATGAAGTTCCTCACCTCCAAGCATGGCTATACGATCATCACCTCGGAAATCGGTTACCTGCCGCTGCGTCTCGATATCGTGGACGACCCGGAATATCTGGGCAACTGGGTGAAAGAGCATCCGCTGGTCCAGCCGAACCTCGATCAGCTGAGCGTGCTTGAGCCGTGGGTGCCGATGCCCGGCCCGAACTACCTGCAAATTCAGGTGTCGATGATGGACGCGCTTGAAGAAGCGACCTTCGGCAATAATGACGATGTGCAGGGCATTCTGAGCGCCGCGCAGGAGCAGGCGCAGAACCTGATCCCGTGATCTGAACGCCCGGGCGGCCCCCCGAACGGGGCCGCCCCTCTCTCCCGACCCGGAGCAAGCCCGTGACCGAACTTCCCCTTCCGACCCAAGGCAAGATGGCCACGCCCCGACCGATCAGCCCGCGTCAGCGGCTTTATCGTCGTCTGCGGCCCTATATCTATCTGTTCCCTGCAGTGGCCTGTTTCGTGATCTGGATCTACGAGCCTCTGCTTCAGGCTTTCTGGCTCAGCTTCCAGCAATGGAACCTGCTGCCGACCTCGCCGAAAACATGGGTGGGGCTGGATAATTACAGCAATATTTTCGAGCTGCCGAAATTCTGGCAGGCGTTGCGGAACACGTTCTGGTATCTGGTCGGGCTGCTGCCGCTTGCCGTGCTTCTGCCGCTGGCGATTGCGATCTTCACGCAGGATCTGCCGCCGCGCAGCCGCAACCTTTACCGCGCCCTTATCTTCGTGCCGATGATCATCCCGCCGGTGGTTGCCGCCGCTGTCTGGCGCTGGCTGCTCGACCCCAATAGCGGCATCATCAATCTCGGCTTTCAATGGCTGGGTTTTGAGCCGATCGGTTTCCTCTCCGACCCGGCCATCGCGCTCTGGACGATCACCTTCATCACCGGCTGGAAGCTGATCGGCTTCGCCACGCTGATCCTGTCGGCGGCAAACGCCTCCATCGATGGCTCGCTGATCGAAGCCTCGCGGCTCGACGGTGCAACCCGCTGGGAGATCATTCGCGATATCCGCCTGCCGCTGCTGTCGCCGACGATTCTGCTGCTGGTGCTGATGGTGGCGCTGCTCGGCGCGCAATGGAGCTTTGCCTATATCCATGTGCTGACCGAAGGCGGTCCGCTTGGGTCCACCACCAATATTTACTACCTGCTCTGGCAATTCGGGTTCGGCTCGCTCTCGGTCGGCTGGTCCTCTGCCTCGGCGGTGATCCTGTTCGTCGGCTTCGGCCTCCTCGCAATGGCGCTGTTCGCGCTCAAGGCAAGGTTCACATTCTATGACGATTGATGCCAGCTTCCCCCCGGGTGCCGTTCCCCGCAAGCGGCGCCAGACCGCCGCCAAATGGGAGACCGGCATCGGTCACGCCCTGATGATCTTTGTCTCGCTGCTCTGCGTGTTTCCGATCTACTGGATGATCGTGACGTCGCTGCGCTCCGAAAGCGAGATCTTCTCGACCAGCCTCTGGCCGAACGCTGCCGATCTGGAGAATTATCGCTACGCGCTCAGCGCGGTGCCGATGGTGCGGATGCTGGTTAACACCTTCATCATCTCCATTGCTGTCACCGTGCTGCAAATCCTGACCGGGATCCTTGCGGGCTACGCCTTCTCCCGCTGGAAATTCCGCGGTTCGGCCTTCATCTACGGGGCGGTTGCGCTGACCTGGCTGGTGCCGCTGCAAGTGGTGATGATCCCGAACTATCTGCTCGTCGCACGGCTTGGCATGATCGACACGCTTGGCGCCCTGATCCTGCCGCATTTCGCCTCTGCCTTCGCGATCCTGCTGCTGGTGCAGGCGATGCGCAGCTTCCCGACCGAGGTGATTGAGGCTGCGCGGATGGACGGTGCCGGCCACGCCGAAATTCTCTGGCAGGTGGTCGTGCCAAATCTGCGCGGCACCATTGCCTCCCTTGCCATCCTCGTGTTCATCTCGACCTGGAACGAGTATTTCTGGCCGCTGCTTCTCAGCCGTTCGCCTGAAAATTCGGTGGTGCAGATCGGCCTGCAGATGTTCATTACCGCCGAGGGCACACAATGGGGGCCGTTGATGGCGGCATCGACAATGGCCAGCCTGCCTATCCTTCTGATCTATCTGCTGCTTCAACGGCAGGTGATCGCTTCCTTCATGAAATCCGGACTACGCTGATGAGCTTTACCAGACATATCCCGCTGCCCGGCAGCTATAATATCCGCGATCTCGGCGGCTATGCCGGTGCCAAAGGCCCGACAGTGTGGCGGCGGGTGCTGCGTGGCGACAGCCTGCACCGGCTGTCGCCCGGGTCGATGGACGAGCTGCGGCAACTGGGTCTGACCACGGTTATCGATCTACGGCATGCGCAGGAACTCGATGTGCAGCCCAATCCGTTTGCTGCGGGCGTTCCGGGTGTGGTCTATCATAATATCTCGCTTTTCGACGGGCTCGATCCGACTCATCCGGCAATGGCCGAGGCGGAGGATTTGCTGCTGGCGCTCTACTGCGAGGCGCTGGTGGAACGCGGCGCGGCGCTGGCACAGGTGATGCGGGTGATTGCCAATGCCCCGGGCGGCGTGTTGTTTCATTGCACCGCCGGCAAGGACCGGACCGGGATCGTCGCGGCGTTCCTGTTGCAGCTTGCGGAGGTGCCGCAGGCGGAGGTGATTGCGGATTATTCGCTGACCACGCAATATTCGCCGCCGATGTTTGCGGCGATGCTCGCCGAGCTGCGGGCACGGGGGGAGGATTTCGATCTGTCCTCGCCGCTGCTGAAAAGCGAGGCGACGACGATGGAAGCATTCCTCGACCATCTCCGTCAGACTTATGGCGATGCGGAAACCTATCTGGTCCGCCACGGTTTGACCGAAGCCGAGATTGCGGCGCTGCGGATGCGGATGAATGGCGAATTCCAGTCTCAGGGAGCAGTATGATGTCCTATGTTGCGATCACCGATCTGCGTAAGAGCTATGCCGATGTCGAAACACTGCACGGCCTCAATCTGGGGTTTGAACAGGGGGAGTTCGTCGTTATCGTTGGCCCCTCCGGCTGCGGGAAATCGACCCTGCTGCGCATGATCGCGGGGCTTGAAACGATTACCTCGGGCACGATCTCCATCGGGGAGACCGTCATCAACGATCTCGACCCCGCTGACCGTGGCTGCGCCATGGTGTTCCAGAACTACGCGCTTTATCCGCATATGACGGTGGCGGATAATATCGGCTATCCGCTGAAGCTGGCCAAGGTGCCGCGCGAAGAACGGACCCGCCAGATCAGGGAGGCGGCTGAGATTCTCGGCCTCTCCGAATATCTCGACCGGCGTCCGAAGCAGCTTTCGGGCGGTCAGCGTCAGCGCGTCGCCATGGGCCGCGCGATCGTGCGCAAGCCCCGGCTGTTCCTGTTCGATGAGCCGCTGTCAAATCTCGACGCCAAGATGCGGGTGCAGATGCGGATCGAACTGCGTCGGCTGCACCGCGATCTGAGCGCGACCTCGGTTCTGGTGACGCATGATCAGGTCGAGGCGATGACAATGGCCGACCGGCTGGTGGTGATGAATGCCGGTCAGATCGAACAGATCGGCAAACCGTCCGATGTCTATGCCCGCCCGGCGTCGATGTTCGTGGCGACCTTCCTTGGTGCACCGGCGATGAACCTGATCAACGCCAGAATCACCGCAAACGGCCAGATCGAAGCCGATATCGGCGAGGATGTTCTGTTGCCGGGCAGGCTGCAGATTCCGGCGGGTACGTCTTTTGTGCTTGGTGTGCGGCCGGAGGATCTGAAGGTGCGTGCCTCCGACCAGCCCGGAATGCGGGCTGTGATCGATCTGATCGAGGATCTCGGCGGAAGTCAGGTCGCCCATTGCCGCCTCAAAGATGGAAGCTCGGTTACCGCGATCCTGCCGCGTGACAATGCCCCGCGTGAAGGCGCGACGGTCGCATTGTCACCCGATGGCGCGCGGTTGCACGCGTTTTCGCTGGAAACCAGCCGTCGGATCGACGGAGCCTATACCCGTGCGATGGAAACTGAACAGGCAGTGTCGGCCTGAGACCGGGATCAGTTCAGCCCCTCGATCCCGCGCAACGCGTCACCCAGCGGGTCGCTCTCCCTTGCCTCGGGCGCGTTGGTGACCGGGCGTGGCGTGGAATTCGCGCTGACATTCACCGGCGCGTCACGCGGGGTGCCGGGCTGACCGAGCGCCTCGGACAGCGCATCTGTCAGCGCCTCTCCGGGCTCGCCACGGACGAGCGGTTGGCCGGGCGGGGCAGGGGTGCTGGCACCTGCCATATCGCTCAACGCGGCGCTCAGCGCACTGGCAAGGGCGTCGTCGCCACGCACGGACGGCGCGACCCCGTCACCGATCCGGGAGCCTTCGTCGCCGACGAACCGGCCCAGCGGTTGCAGCGGCATCCCTTCGTGTATCTCCGACATCACGGCCTGCCAGATCTCCGCCGGCAGACCGCCGCCGGTGACCCCGGTCAAGGGCGTGTTGTCGTCATAGCCCATCCAAACCCCGGTCACGAACTGGTCGGTAAAGCCGATGAACCAGGCATCACGGTAAGACGAGGTCGTGCCGGTCTTTCCTGCCGCGTCGCGGGGGCCAAGCTTGGCGCGCCCGCCAGTGCCGTTCTGGATGACTTCGCGCATCATCGTAATCAGCTCGCCCGCAGATTTCTGCGAGATCACCCGCTGACCCATACCGCCGGTCTTGGCGATCAGCGGTTCGTTGTCGCCGCGAATGCGCAACTCGACCACACCGTAGGGGCGCACGGCGCGCCCACCATTGCGGATCCCGGCATAGGCGCCGGTCATCTCCAGCAAGGTCGAGTCGAACACGCCGAGGCCGATCGACGGGACATTCGGCAGATCCTCACCGACGCCGAATTCCTCGGCAATGCGGATGACCGACTCGCGACCGGATTTTTCCTGCAAGCGGACGGTCGCGGTATTCATCGAATTCGCCAGCGCACGGGTGAGTGTCACATCTCCGTAGAAGCGGCGCGAGTAGTTCTGCGGCGACCAGTTGCGGATCGTGATGGGGCCGTCATAAACGATGCTCTGCGGGGTCATCCCCTGATCGAGAGCCGCTGCAAAAACGAATGGCTTGAAGCTGGAGCCGGTCTGGCGCTTGGCCTGTGTCGCGCGGTTGAACACGCCCTGCACAACCGTATCGCGCCCGCCGATCATTGCCCGCACCGCGCCATCCGCTGACAGAACGACGACGGCGGCCTCGGCCTTTGAGCCGGGCTTGACCTTTTCGTCGAATATCTTTTTCAGCGCAGCCTCTGCGGCCCGCTGCACCTTCTGGTCAAAGGTCGTCAGGATGGTGACGTCCTCATTGGTTTCCGTCGTCAGGAAACCCGGCCCCGCCTCCATCAGCCAGTCGGCGAAATAGCCTCCCGCACGGGCCTGCGCCGCTTGCGACAGAACGGCGGGATTGGCCTTGGCCTGCTGATATTCCGCATCGGATATACGGTCCTGCTCATGCATCAGGTTCAGCACGACCGAGGCGCGGTCCTGCGCCCGCTGGATGTCCGATGTCGGGGCAAAATAGCTTGGCGCTTTCAGAAGACCGGCGAGCATCGCCGCTTCCGCAACCGTCACTTCGTTGGCGTGTTTGCCGAAATAGCGCTCCGCCGCCGCTTCAAAGCCGCGCGCACCGCCGCCCAGATAGGAGCGGTTCATGTAGATATTGAGAATTTCGTCCTTGGAATATTTCAGCTCCATCGCGAAGGAATAGGGGACTTCCTTGACCTTGCGCCATAGCGTCGTGCGGCGGCATTCGGCCTCGTACTCCGCCTCATCCGACCAGCGGGTCGGGTCAAACGCCTCGCCAAGGCAAAGCAGCTTGGCGACCTGCTGGGTAATGGTGGAACCGCCATGACCGTCCAGGGGGCTGCGGCCCTCGGACATGTTGATCTTGATGGCGCTGGCGATGCCGCGCGGGTCAATGCCCAGATGGCTGTAGAACCGGCGGTCCTCTGTCGCCACAACGGCATTCCGCAGGGCAGGGGAGACCTGATCCGGGGTGACCGTTCCGAAGGTTTCCCCCCGCCACGCGAAGACCTTGCCTTCGCGGTCCAGCATGGTGACGCCGCCGCGTGCGCGCCCGTCGAACAGGGCCGATGGCTCCGGCAGTTGCGAGTAATAGAAGAACGTTGCCAGCCCGAGGATCACGGTCAGGGTCAGCACCGTTGTCCAGATGGTGCCGAAGATCGTCCGCCACAGCAGCCGGAAAAACCCCGAGACCCCGCGTGAGATCGCATTGCCCCGCCTGACCGGTGCGCGCCTGCCACGTCGACCGCGCGGCGTCTTGCCGGAGGGCTTCGTCGGGTTCGCGTAACGGCGTTCGGCCACCACGGGGCGGCGCTTGCCAGAGTTCTTTGCCATGCCTGTAATCCTGCGGGCCGGTTTATCCGGTCTGATTTAGACCAGCATACACGAGGTCAAGTGCATTGCGAAGTCAAATGACCCGTATGTGATCTGCCCAAAAGCGAGGCATTTGAGCGAATACATGCCCAGCGATTTGGCTGTGGCTGCTTCAGCCGCCGTTTTTTGGGCCGAATGCTTGAGGATCGGGCAGTTCAGACGCCTCGTGGTCAGGAAGGCGCCCGAGACCCCTCCGGGTAGGATTGGCAGGAACTGAGGTAAACGCATGCTGAAAACGATCCCCTTTATTGCGATGACGGTGGCGCTGAGCGCCGTTCCCGCTGTGAGTCAGGAGGCCGCCGCCGCAGCGGTCGAGGCCCCGCCCGCGGTCAATGCCGAGGTGGCCTATATCTTCAATACGCTCCTGTTTCTGATCGGGGGCTTCCTGGTCATGTGGATGGCCGCAGGCTTCGCCATGCTGGAGGCGGGTCTGGTTCGCTCGAAGAACGTGACGACGCAGCTTTTCAAGAATATCTCGCTGTTTTCCATCGCCGGGATCATGTTCTGGGTGGTCGGGTATAATCTGATGTATCCAGCGGACTGGACCGTCACCAACTGGATCGGGGAGCTGTTCTCGCCCAAATCGATTGATCCGGTCGGCAGTGGTGCGGCGGATGACGGGTATTCTGCGGCATCCGATTTCTTCTTCCAGCTCATGTTCTGCGCCACCACGGCATCCATCGTGTCCGGGACACTGGCCGAGCGCGTCAAGCTGTGGCCCTTCATGATCTTCACCCTGATCCTGACCGGGTTCATCTATCCCATCGAAGCCTCGTGGGAATGGGGCGCGGGCTGGCTGGATCAGCGCGGCTTCTCCGACTTCGCCGGCTCGACGCTGGTTCACGCGGCGGGTGGTTTCGCTGCCCTTGCCGGTGCGATTGTCCTCGGCCCGCGTCTGGGGAAATACCGCGCCGATGGCCGCATGCAGCCGATGCCGGGGTCCAATCTCGCGCTTGCGACGCTTGGGACGTTCATCCTGTGGCTCGGCTGGTTCGGGTTCAACGGCGGCTCGCAGCTGGCACTCGGCAGCGTGAACGATGCGGCGGATGTCGGGCGGATCTTTGTGAACACCAATATCGCAGCCTCGGCTGGTGTGCTCGCGGCGATCGTCACCACGCAGGTGATGTTCGGTAAGATCGACCTCACCATGGTGCTGAATGGCGCGCTTGCCGGTCTGGTCGCCATCACCGCTGAGCCGTTGATGCCCACGATTTTCGAGGCAGTGCTGATCGGTGCCGTCGGCGGCGTGATCGCGGTCATTGTCGTCCCGCTGCTCGACCGGATGAAGATCGATGACGTTGTCGGCGCCATTCCGGTTCACCTCTGCGCCGGGATCTGGGGAACCATGGTGGTTCCGGCCACCAACCCGGATGCGAGCTACGGCGTTCAGGCGCTTGGTGTCATCTCCATCGGTGCCTTTGTCTTCATCGTCAGCTACGCGGCATGGGTGATCCTGAAAGCCACCATGGGCATCCGCGTCGATCAGGAGGCGGAGATCACCGGCCTCGACATCAGCGAGATGGGGATGGAAGCCTATCCCGACTTCATTCAGGCGAAGTAAGCCGCAAAGAAAAGGGCCGGATCACCCGGCCCCTCATCCGGCCCGGCCTCTGTGCCGGGCCTTTGCCTGTCCGCTCAGGCGATGCGCGACACCACGAACCCGGCCAGATCGTCCAGCGTCTGCCGCAGCGGGTGATCCGGCACGGATTGCAGCGCCAGACGCGCCTTCTCCGCCCAGTCGAAAGCGTCCTTGCGGGCGGCCTCCATCGCGCCGTGGCGGCGCATGATCTCAAGCGCCTGTTCCAGATCGCCCTCTGCCTGATCGCCCTTTTCGATGGTGCGCTGCCAGAAGGCGCGTTCCGTGGCGTCGGCCTGAGCGACGGCCTTGATGACCGGCAGGGTCAGCTTGCGTTCGCGGAAATCATCCCCGGTATTCTTGCCGATTGTTGCCGTCGTGCCGCCATAATCCAGCAGATCGTCGGCAATCTGAAAAGCGATGCCAAGCGCGTCGCCGTAATCGAACAGCGCGCGGACCTGCGGTTCCGGCGCGGCGGCGATGACCGCCCCGACCTCGGTCGCGGCGGAAAACAGTGCCGCCGTCTTGCCGCGAATGACCTGAAGATAGATCGCCTCATCCGTTGCGAGATCCTGTGCTGCGGTCAGTTGCAGCACCTCACCTTCGGATATGGTGGCAGAGGCGTTCGACAGGATTTCCAGCACCCGCATGACGCCGGTATCCGTCATCAGTTGAAAGGCGCGGGCCAGAAGGTAATCCCCGACCAGAACGCTGGATTTATTGTCCCACAGCAGGTTGGCGGTCGGACGCCCACGGCGCTGCTGGCTTTCATCGACCACGTCGTCATGCAGCAGGGTTGCGGTATGGATGAACTCGACCGTTGCGGCCAGATGAACGTGATAGGGCCCGTCATAGCCGCACAGCTTCGCCGCAGCCAAGGTCAGCAGCGGGCGGAGCCGTTTGCCACCGGCCTCGACCAGATGCGCGGTGACCTCCGGGATGCGGGGGGCGTGCCGGGACGACATGCGTTCGCGGATCAGCACATTCACTGCCTGCATCTCTGGCGCGAGCGCGTCCATCAGGCTGTCGGTCGGGGTCTGGTTCACCTTGGCGTCCATAAAATCACCTTTACCTTTCAGCAATTGCCATGCGATGCAGCGGGGTGCAACCGCTCGTGGCCCGGCTTATGAAAGAGATACTGCGTACAACGGATCCGCTTCGCCTCGTTCGTGCCCAGGATATTCTGCGTGCAGACGGGATAGAAAGCTTTGCGCTGGATCAGCATATGAGCGTTCTGGAGGGTTCGTTGGGCATTTTGCCGCGCCGCCTGATGGTCGCGGACCGCGATCATTTCATGGCCAGCGCGATCTTGCGCGAGCACGGGCTGGATGACTGAGACGCGGGTTGATGACTTCCTTGGCGGTCGTGTCCGCATCGAACAGCCCGTCCGTGGCTACCGGGCGGGTGCGGACACGGTTATGCTTGCCGCCGCCTGTCCTGCACGTCCGGGGCAGAGCGTGCTGGAACTGGGCTGCGGGGTCGGAACCGCGCTTCTGTGTCTGGCCGCACGGGTGCCGGAATTGTCGCTGACCGGGGTGGAGCGTGAGGCTGATTTCGCGCGGCTGGCGGGGGCGAATGCCGAAAGAAACCATACTTCGATGCAGGTGATCGAGGCCGATCTGACCGCGCTGCCATCGGATTTGCGCGCGATGAGCTTCGATCATGTCATCCTGAACCCGCCGTTTTTCGCGCAAGGCACACCTGCGCCCGATGACAGCCGTGCGAGCGCCCGTCATGAGGACACGCCGCTTGCCATCTGGATTGAAACAGCTTTGCGACGGCTCAGGCCGGGCGGCTATATCACCGTCATTCATCTCGCCTCCCGGTTGGACGGGTTGCTTTGCGGCCTGTCCGGGCAGGCGGGCGATATTGCGATCCTGCCCATTGCCGCCCGCGCCGGTCGTGACGCGGGCCGGATAATAGTGAGCGCGCGCAAGGGGTCACGCGGATCTTTGCGGCTTTTGACCCCCTTTATCATGCACCAGGCTGCCCAGCATTCAGGCGATGGTGAGGATTTGTCGCAAAGGGCGCAGGCGGTTTTGCGCCACGGGGCATTTCTTGACCTGAGGGGTGCGGATTACCCGTGACAAGATCGGCCTTCTGTGATGGAATTGTCATATTCGACATAAAACAGGAGGACGATAATGTCGGTCGATGCTCACATCGAAAAACTCCGCGAGAAACATGAACATCTTTCGAAAGAAGTCGAACAGGCGCAACGCGCCCCCGGCACGTCCGATTTTGAAATATCAGAATTGAAGAAGGAAAAGCTGCGTATCAAAGAGGAGATCGAGCGGCTTTGCTGACGGGTTTCCTCTGATGAGGTCAGAATAAAATAAGGCCCGCTCGGTTTGAGCGGGCCTTTTCGGTGCTGTGGGGCAGCTTAGCTGAAGAACTGCGCCCCGTTGGCCGAGATGGTCGAGCCGGTGATGAAGCCCGCGTCATCCGACGACAGGAACACCACGCAGCGGGCGATTTCTTCGGGTTCGCCCAGACGACCGACCGGGATCTGCGGGATGATCCGTTCGTTCAGCACTTTTTCGTCGATGGCGCGCACCATTTCGGTGCCGATATAACCCGGCGCGATTGCGTTGACGGTGATCCCGGCCCGTGCCCCCTCCTGCGCCAGCGCGCGGGTGAAGCCGATATCGCCAGCTTTCGCGGCAGAATAGTTGGCCTGACCGGCCTGACCCTTCTGGCCGTTGACCGAGCTGATATTGACCACGCGACCGAATTTCCGCTCACGCATGCCGGACCAGACGCCGTGGGTCATGTTGAACAGCCCGGTCAGGTTGGTGTCGATGACGGCCTTCCACTGATCGGGCGTCATTTTGTGGAACATGGAATCGCGGGTGATGCCGGCATTGTTGATCAGAACGCCGACCGGGCCAAGTTCATCCTCGACCTGTTTGATGCCCGCAGCGCAGGCATCGTAATCCGCGACCGACCATTTATAGGCCTTGATGCCGGTCTCGTCGGTGAACGCCTTGGCGGCGTCGTCATTGCCGGCATAATTTGCCGCGACCGAATATCCGGCGTCCTTTAGTGCCTTCGAAATTGCCGCGCCAATGCCGCGCGTTCCTCCGGTGACGATGGCTGTCCTGGACATGCTCTCCCCCCATTTTTCAACTGATTACGAAATATTGCTATCCTGATCGTATCCGGCGCGCAAGTTAATTGCGCGCCGGATTTGGTATCAGCGTTCGACGCAAAGCGCGACGCCCATGCCGCCGCCGATGCACAGCGTGGCGAGGCCTTTTTTCGCATCCCGGCGCTGCATTTCAAACAGCAGCGTATTGAGGATGCGGGCACCCGATGCGCCGATCGGGTGGCCGATGGCGATGGCGCCGCCATTGACGTTCACGATGGCCGGATCCCAGCCCATATCCTTGTTGACCGCGCAGGCCTGCGCCGCAAAGGCCTCATTCGCCTCGACCAGATCAAGATCGCCGACCGACCAGCCAGCCTTCTCCAGTGCCTTGCGGCTGGACGGGATCGGCCCGGTGCCCATGATCGCCGGGTCGAGACCGGCGGTTGCGTAGGATGCGATACGGGCGAGCGGGGTCAGGCCGCGGCGGTTCGCCTCTTCCTCGGTCATGACCATGACGGCGGCGGCACCGTCATTGAGGCCCGATGCGTTGGCCGCCGTTACCGTGCCATCCTTGGTGAAGGCCGGGCGCAGCTTCTGCATCGCCTCGATCGTGGCGCCGTGGCGGATATATTCGTCGTCTTCCACCACCGTATCGCCCTTGCGGCCCTTGACGGTGTAGGCGACGATCTCGTCCTTGAACTTGCCGTCTTTCTGCGCGGCTTCGGCCTTGTTCTGGCTGCCGACGGCGAATTCGTCCTGCTGATCGCGGGTGATTTCCCATTTTTCAGCGACGTTTTCGGCGGTTTGGCCCATGTGGTAGTTGTTGAAGGCGTCCCACAACCCGTCGCGGATCATGGTGTCGACCATCTTCATATCGCCCATTTTCTGACCCGCCCGCAGATATGCGGCATGGGTCGAGAGCGACATGGATTCCTGACCGCCCGCCAGCACGATCTGCGCATCGCCAAGAATGACCTGCTGCGCGGCCAGCGCCACGGCGCGCAGGCCGGAGCCGCAGACCTGATTGATCAGCCATGCCGGCGCTTCCTGCGGCAGACCGGCATTGATATGGGCCTGACGCGCCGGGTTCTGGCCCTGTGCGGCGGTCAGCACCTGACCCAGGATGGTTTCGCTGACCTCGGACGGATCGACACCGGCGCGCTTCACCACCTCGGCCAGCACGGCGGCACCCAGATCATGTGCGGGCACATTGGCAAATGCCCCCAGGAAACTGCCAACGGGGGTCCGGGCAGCGGAAACGATTACTGCTTTGGTCATCATGATATCCTTTCAGGAGTGCACAGATTTCGGGGCAAAGCCGTCAGGCATAACCATGCCGAACTCAGCCCCAGCGTCAAGCCGCGATAGCGCCGTAACCGGGCAGCGATCCGCTTCCTGCCAATCAGAACGCAATGCAGGATCGGCAAAGCGATATCTGAGTGAACGATTTTCGCGCCCTTATTCCGGGGGTGTTCTTGCGATTTCCGACCCGAATGGCGATGATGGCCGCGCTGGCGAAGACCCCCCGAAAGATTTCAGGTTAAGGATTAACGATCATGGTAGAGCGCTGCGGATGGTGCGGGCCCGACCCGATCTATGTGGACTACCACGATACGGAATGGGGGGTGCCGGAATATGACGCCCGCGCGCTTTGGGAGAAACTGGTTCTGGACGGGTTTCAGGCCGGGCTGAGCTGGATCACGATCCTGCGCAAACGCGATGCGTTCCGCGAGGTGTTCGAGGGTTTCGACCCTGAGCGCGTCGCCGCTTGGGGCCCGCAACAAATCGAATCCGCACTGCAGAACCCCGGCATCATCCGCCATCGCGGCAAGATCGAAGGCACCGTGCGCAGCGCGCAGTTGTTTCTGGAGATAGAATCAGCGGAAGGTTTCGTGCCCTATATGTGGGAATTCGTGGGCGGCGCGCCGGTGCAGAACGACTTTGCCACGATGGCGGATGTGCCTGCCTCCACGCCGCAATCGACGGCCATGTCGAAGGCCCTGAAAAAACGCGGGTTCAATTTCTGCGGGCCGGTGATCTGCTATGCGTTCATGCAGGCGGTCGGGATGGTGAACGACCATGTCGTCACCTGTCACCGACACGCCCCGGTCAAGGCGCTTTCAACTGCGTGACGATGGCGCGGCCCGTGTCTGAGGCCCATTCCGCCGGACCCATCAGACGCGCGACCTGATTGCCCTCGGCGTCGATCAGGATCGTCGCGGGCATCGCCACCACACCGAATTTCCGGGCCAGCTCCTGACGCGGATCGAGCAGCACGGGCAGGGCGTCCAGTTCGGCCTCCGCATAGAACTTGTCGATGGCTCTGGGCGGGTTGCGCCCGGTGGCGATTGTCACGACCTGAAAATCATCGCCGCCATAGTCCTTCTGAAGCGTGTTCAGCCACGGCATTTCCTCGCGGCAGGGCGCGCACCATGTCGCCCAGAAATTCAGCAGAACCGCCTGGCCCTCATAGTCGGTCAGGCTGTGTTCGCCGCCTTCCGGGTCGGTGAAGGTGATGTCGGGCACGACCTCCCCCTCGACCGCGACAAGGTCGATCCCGCCCGCCTTCGCTGCGTCGAAGTCGATTTCTCCGGCGCTTGCCATATTTGCACCGGCAGCGAGCGCCGTATAAAGGATCAGCAAACGAAGCATGTTCAACCTTTCGGACCAGATCTGATGACCGACGCCAAGACCCCCGACGACACTGCCAATGCCATGTGGGGCGGGCGCTTCGCCTCCGGCCCCGATGCAATCATGACGGCGATCAACGCCTCCATCGGGTATGACCGGCGGCTCTACACCCAGGATATCCGGGGCAGCCGGGCCCATGCCGCGATGCTGGCGGCACAAGGCATTATCGATTCTAAAGATGCCGAGGCGATCCGGGAAGGGCTTCTCACCGTATTGTCAGAAATCGAAGCCGGAAATTTCCCGTTCAGCGAGGCGCTTGAGGATATTCACATGAATGTCGAGGCGCGGCTGAAGGAGCTGATCGGAGAGCCTGCGGGCCGTCTGCACACGGGCCGGTCGCGCAACGATCAGGTGGCGACGGATTTCCGGCTTTGGGTGCGCGATCAATGCGATGCGGCGATCCAGGGGCTGCGGGCTCTGATCGGATCGGCGCTTGGTCAGGCGGAGGCCGGGGCGGATTGGGTCATGCCGGGTTTCACCCATTTGCAGACCGCGCAGCCGGTGACATGGGGGCATCACATGATGGCCTATGTGGAGATGTTCGGCCGCGATCTGTCGCGTTTTCAGGACGCCCGCAAACGCATGAACGAATCGCCCCTTGGTGCTGCGGCGCTTGCCGGGACCGGCTATCCGATTGACCGGGAGGCGACGGCGCGGGCGCTCGATTTCGACCGCCCGATGGCCAACAGCCTTGATGCCGTGTCCGACCGGGATTTCGCGCTGGAGTTCCTTTCCGCCGCCAGCATCTGCGCCGTCCATCTGTCGCGGCTGGCCGAAGAGCTGGTGATCTGGTCATCCGCTCAATTCCGTTTCGTGTCGATGTCGGACAAATGGTCGACCGGCTCCAGCATCATGCCGCAGAAGCGCAACCCCGATGCGGCGGAACTGATCCGGGCTAAAATCGGGCGTATCCTCGGGGCAAATGTGGCCCTGTTCACGGTGATGAAGGGCCTGCCGCTGGCCTATTCCAAGGACATGCAGGAGGATAAAGAGCAGGTGTTTGACGCCGCCGATAACCTCATGCTCGCGCTTGCCGCGATGACCGGGATGCTGGCCGATCTGACCGCAAACCGCGAGAAGATGGAGGCGGCGGCCTCCGCAGGTTTTTCAACCGCGACCGATCTGGCCGACTGGCTGGTGCGCGAGGCCGGGTTGCCTTTCCGCGATGCGCATCACGTCACCGGCTCGCTGGTGGCCTTGGCGGAGGAGCAGGGCGTCGATCTGCCGGACCTGACACTGGCACAGATGCAGTCGGTCAATCCCGCCATTACTGAAGATGTGTTCAACGTGCTTGGCGTGCATAACTCCGTCGCCTCGCGGCAGAGCTATGGCGGCACCGCGCCCGATCAGGTCCGTGCGCAGATCGCCCGCTGGAAGGGCCAATTGTGAGATATGCGGCCGTGATTGCGCTGCTGGCGCTTGCCGCCTGCGGCGTTGACGGCGCGCCGGAGCGGCCCGCGCCGCCGCCGGGTGCCTATCCGATTGATGACGGATCAGACGGGGTGCGCGCGAATGGGGTTTGAACTGACCCCGATGCGCATCTGCTGGATCGTGCTGGCCTTGATCGGCGCGATTATCGGCCTGCGCCTGCCGTCGCCTGACGCGACCAGCATCGTCGCGCTTGTCACGCTTGGCCTGTGGTGCCTTGTCGAAACCACGTTCCGCCGCAACTGGTGGGCGTTCCTGACCTTGCCGGCGATGTTTCTAGGCATCGGCTGTGCCCTTCCGTTATATCTGTTTTTCCGTTCTTGCAGGATTTCCTGATGGATCACTTTAACTATCGCGACGGTGTTCTCTGTGCCGAGGACGTAGCGCTGAACCTGATCGCACAGGAGGTCGGGACGCCGGTTTTCGTTTATTCGGCAGCCACGCTGACCCGGCATTTCGGCCTGTTCCAGCAGGCGCTCGAATGGACGCCGGACCATCTGATCTGTTTTGCGGTCAAGGCGAATTCGAATATCGCGGTGCTGAAACTGCTCGGCGATCTGGGGGCCGGGATGGATGTGGTCTCCATCGGGGAATACGCCCGCGCCCGCACGGCTGGCGTGCCGGGGCAGCGGATCGTCTTTTCCGGCGTCGGCAAGACGCGGGAGGAGATGCGGCTGGCGCTTGAAGGCGGCATCCGGCAGTTCAACGTCGAATCCGAGCCTGAACTGTCGGCGCTCTCCGAAGTGGCGGCGGGCATGGACGCCGTGGCACCGATTGCGCTGCGCGTGAACCCCGATGTCGACGCGAAAACCCATGAGAAGATCGCGACCGGCAAGTCGGAGAATAAATTCGGCATCCCGCTCGCCAAGGCGCGCGAGGTCTATGCGCAGGCGGCGAAACTGCCGGGGATCGAGGTGGTCGGCGTCGATATGCATATCGGCAGCCAGTTGACCGATCTGGACCCGTACCGGCAGGCTTACGCCAAGATGGCCGATCTGACCCGCGCGCTGCGCGCCGACGGGCATGACATCCGCAGGCTGGATATGGGTGGCGGACTGGGCATTCCGTATCGCCGCGACAACAACGCGCCGCCGCTGCCGATCGAATACGGGCAGGTGATCCGCGAGGCGGTCGGCGATCTGGGGTGCGAGATCGAGATCGAGCCCGGCCGGAACATCGCCGGGAATGCCGGTATCCTGCTGGCCTCGGTGATTTACCTGAAGGAAGGCGACGGGCGCGATTTCCTGATCCTCGATGCGGCGATGAACGATCTGATCCGACCGGCGATGTATGGTGCGCATCATGACATCGTGCCGGTCAGGGAAGCCGCGACCGGCGCGGAGGTTCGCCCCTTCGACGTTGTCGGCCCGGTCTGCGAAACCGGCGATACCTTCAGCAAAGGTGCCGAGCTTCCGGCGCTGAGTGCGGGCGATCTGGTCGCTTTCCGCTCTGCCGGGGCCTATGGCGCGGTGATGGCGTCGGAATATAACACGCGCCCCCTCGTGCCGGAGGTACTGGTGGACGGGGACCGCTTCGCCGTGATCCGCCCGCGCCCGACGCTTGACGATATTTTGACGCGCGAGTCCCTGCCAGACTGGTTCTGAGCGCCGCTAAACCCTTGCCGAGTTCCGGTCTGAAGCGCAGGATGTTTGTCATGGATGACCCCGCTCGACAGGATACGCCCGAGGAGGCTACCGACAGCCCGCGCCTGACCCGTGCCTTGCGCCTGACCCGCGCCGGGATCTGGTGGGAGGCGGTGGCGCGTGCCTTCTGGCCTGCGCTGACGCTGGCGCTTCTGCTGCTCGCGGCGCTGAGCATGGGGCTTGTCGAGGCGCTTCCGGCGGCGATGCGGGTCTATGCCGGTGGCGTGGCGGGTCTGATCCTGCTCGTTGCGCTGATCTGGGGCGTGGTTCGGTTTCGCCGTCCCGCCCATGGCGCGGCGGAGCGGCGGCTGGATGCGACGCTGCCGGGGATGCCGCTGTCGGCCTATCGTGACCGCCCGGCACTGGGCGAGGGGGGGACGCTCTGGCAGGCGCACCGGGCGCAGATGGCGGCGCGGCTGGAGGCGGCACGCCCCGTGCGTCCCGACGCCGAACTGCGCCGCCGCGATCCGTTTGCGCTGCGTCTGGTCGGGCTGACGGCACTTGCGATGGCGCTGTTGTTCGGCTCGTCCGTGCAGCTTGGTCAGGGGCTGGCGGCACTGGCGCCGCCCCGTGATGAGATTACGGGACAGGAGCCGCAGGCGACAGGACCGGGTTGGGAGGCATGGGCGCGACCCCCGGCCTATACGCGCAAACCCACGATCTACCTCAACGATCTGGCCGAGGGCAGGTCGCTGGAACTGCCCGAGGGCAGCATCATCAATCTGCGCCTTTACGGCGATGATGGCGCTGTTTCGCAGAATATCGGCCCCGAGATCCCGCTGGATGACGAACGCTCGCGCGAATATCGGGTTGAACGTGACGGGACGCTGACGATTGATGATCGGGTTTTCGGCATCACGGTGAGACCCGACGACGCCCCGGAAATCGCGATTGGCGCTGCGGCGGAGCGGCGCGCCGATGGCCGGTTGATGCAGCCTTTCTCTGCCCGTGATGATTTCGGCATTGCTGCCGGACGTGCGGAAATTTCGCTCGATCTGGACCGGGTGGATCGCAGCTACGGTCTCGCGCTGGAGCCGGAGCCGCGTGAGGTCGTTTTGATCAAGCTTCCGATCACGCGCAACCGGGCGGAAATATCGGGACAATTGACCGCCGATCTCAAGAAACACGCATGGGCCAATTTGCCGGTAAAAATCCGGCTTCATGCCGAGGACGGCATTGGCCAGACCGCGCAATCCGAGACGCTGAGCATGGAACTGCCGGGGCGGCGCTTCTTCGATCCGCT
This sequence comes from Paracoccus sp. SCSIO 75233, assembly GCF_027912675.1. Taxonomy (NCBI): domain Bacteria; kingdom Pseudomonadati; phylum Pseudomonadota; class Alphaproteobacteria; order Rhodobacterales; family Paracoccaceae; genus Paracoccus; species Paracoccus sp. SCSIO 75233. The sequence continues at coordinate 562,531 of NZ_CP115757.1, forward strand.
CGCCGCCGCGCTGATCGAACTGCGGCGCGATATTCTCTGGTCACGCGAGAATGCGCCGCGCGCCGGACAGCTGATGCGGGCGATCCTCTGGCAGCCGGAAGGGTTTGTCGACCCGCCAATGCTGGATGACATGCGCGCCATTATCGCCGGTCTCGAAACCGGCGATCTGAGCGATGCGCAGCGCGATGCCCTGGCGGAGGCGCTGTGGCGGACGGCGGTTCAGCTGGAGGATGGCGGGCTGGCCGACGCGCTCGAACGGATGCGGCGCGCGCAGGAACGGCTGTCGCAGGCCATGCGGCGCGGTGCCTCGCCTGACGAAATCCGCGAATTGATGGATGAGTTGCGGCGCGCCACCGATGAATATACCGACATGCTGGCCGAACAGGGGGCCGATCCTGCCAGCCGTTTCGACCGCTCCCCGACACAAACGATGAGCGGCGATCAGATCCAGCAGATGATGGACGAGATCCAGCGCCTGATGAACGAGGGCCGGATGGCCGAAGCGCAGGAATTGCTGGAGCAGTTCAACCGGATGATGGAAAATCTTCAGGTGCGTGAGGGGACCGGGAGCGAAGGGTCGGGCCGGGGTTCCTCTGGCCGCATGGCCGAAACGCTGCGCGAACAGCAGGATCTGGCGGACCAGGCGTTCCGGCAGATGCAGGATGAATGGATGGGGCTGGATCAGGAGAACCAGCAGGGCGAGGGCGAGGGCGAAAACCCGGGCGATCTGGCCGACCGTCAGAGCCAGCTTCGCGACGATCTTGGCATGCAGCGCGGCCTTTTGCCTGAACGCGGCACCCAGCAGGGCGATGCGGCGGGCGAAGCGATGGACCGGGCAGGACGCGCCATGCAGGAGGCGGAGCGGGCCTTGCGCGAAGGTGACACGGCAGGCGCGCTCGACCGGCAGGCGGAGGCGATCGAGGCGCTGCGTGACGGCATCCGCGCGCTTGGTCAGGGCGATCAGCGCGGCGAACAGCAACAGGCCGAGGGCAATCAGGGCGAGGGCGAAGAAGGTCAGCAGGAGGGCACGGGCCGCGACGGCGAAGATGGCCGCCGCGCGCTGAAGACCCCACGCCGTGATCCGCTGGGCCGACCGCTTCAACAGGGCTCCGGCAATGGCGGGTTCGCGACCGACGAAGACCTGGCCGAGGGCGAGGATACCGAGGGACGGGCGCGCGAATTGCAGGATGAAATCCGTCGCAGGCTCGGTCAGCGTGACCGGCCACAGGCGGAGCGGGACTATCTCGACCGGCTGATCGACCGGTTCTGAGGCCGGGTCCGATCGCGCCGGACTTGGGCCGTGCGTTATCTGCGATGGTGGTCGTCACGACGCTGTCTTTTTCGTTATGATCCGTCGCGCCGTCACGCCTCTCTGGCTTCGGCTACGGGCCGGATTTGCCACGGTAAAACACCGTTAATTCAGTCGGCTCCCGGGCAGGTTGCGCTTGGCAAACAGGCAGGGCCGGGAAATAACGTCTTCGGCACCTGTCCCGCGTCATACTTGATTTATAGGACAAATGTATTAACGGAGCCGCATGTAGCAGCGCGAACAAGCGAAAGGTAATCGCATGATAAAAGAGTTCAGAGAGTTCATTGCCAAGGGCAATGTCATGGATATGGCCGTCGGTATCATCATCGGCGCGGCCTTCACCGCCATCGTCACCTCGCTGGTTGATGACCTGATCACGCCCTTCATCAGCCTGTTCACCGGCGGTATCGACTTTTCCAGCCTGAAGATCGCATTGGGCGAAGGCGAAAACGCCGCGACTTTCAACTATGGCAACTTCATCACCGCGATCATCAACTTCCTGATTATCGCCTGGGTGGTGTTCCTGCTGGTCAAAGCCGTGAACCGGATCAAGGACTCCACGGTCAAGGAAGAACCGGCTGAGGAAGCACCCGCAGGTCCGACCGCTGAAGAACTTCTGGTCCAGATCCGCGACGAGATCCGGGCCCGTCCCCAGATCTGAGGCGCCGTAAATCCCTATGGAAAAGGCCGCAGGATTTCCCTGCGGCCTTTTTTCTTATGGGGAGGCCGTCAGATCAGCGATTCTGCGGCGACCGCCTCGATCCCCAGTGCCGCGCCGACCGGGGCAGAGGTCAGCTTGCCCTCATGCGTCGCAAGCCCGGCGCGCAGATGGGCGTCGTCATGGATTGCCTGACGCCAGCCCTTATCCGCCAGCGACAGCAGGAAGGGCAACGTCGCATTGCCGAGCGCCTGTGTCGACGTGCGCGACACGGCGCCGGGCATATTGGCGACGCAGTAATGCACGATACCGTCGATCTCATAGATCGGGTCCTGATGGGTGGTCGGGCGCGAGGTTTCGAAGCAACCACCCTGATCGATGGCGACGTCGACCAGAACCGCACCCTGTTTCATCGTCGAAAGCTGCTCGCGGCTGACCAGCTTCGGTGCGGCGGCCCCCGGCACCAGCACGGCGCCGATGACCATGTCGGCGACCGGCAGCAGTTCAGCGGTTGCCGCAGCCGTCGCGTATTGGGTGGTCAGGCGGCCCATGAAAATATCGTCCAGGTAGGACAGGCGGGGGATGGAGCGGTCCAGAACCGTGACATTCGCCCCCATTCCTGCCGCGACCCGTGCTGCCGCCGTGCCGACCACGCCGCCGCCGATGATGACGACATTGGCCGGGCGCACGCCGGGCACACCACCCAGCAGCACGCCCTCGCCGCCATTGGCCTTTTGCAGCGCCCATGATCCGGCCTGCGGGGCAAGCCTGCCTGCGACTTCAGACATCGGTGCCAGCAGCGGCAGGCCGCCACGCGCGTCGGTCACGGTCTCGTAAGCAATGGCAGTCACGCCTGAATCCAGCAGATCACGGGTCTGATCCGGGTCGGGGGCGAGGTGGAGATAGGTGAACAGGATCTGACCACGGCGCAGCATGGCGCGCTCCGGCGCTTGCGGTTCCTTCACCTTCACGACCAGATCGGCCTTGTCGAACACGGTTTGCGCATCGGCGGCGATTTCCGCACCGGCGTCGAGATAATCCTGATCTGTATAACCGGCACCCAGACCCGCCCCGGCCTGGACCATCACTTTATGGCCCCGCAGGATCGCTTCTTTCGCCGCATCCGGGCGCAGGCCCACGCGGTATTCCTGTGGTTTGATTTCGGTCGGGCAGCCAATCAGCATAAGTCTCTCCTGTCGGTATGGTGCGTTTGTTGTGTTTTTCAGCTTGCCACAAATCTTCTGCAAATTTTTTCCGAACTTTCCGGCAATGCCCAAAGACCTAACGGAGGATATTGCGTTTGAGCCGAAAGTCATGAGATAATTTTGCGTAATGAATGATATAGACGCGATAGATCGCCGAATACTTGTTGTTTTGCAGAAGGATGGGCGAATCACGAATGCGGAGCTTGCGGCGCAGGTTCACCTTTCCGCATCGGCCTGTCACAGGCGTGTTCAGCGGCTGGAGCAGATCGGTCTGATCCGAAACTTCGCAGCCTTGCTGGATCGCCGTAAATTGTCGCGGGCGACGACGGTATATGTGGAAATCACCTTATCCGGTCAGGCCACGGAGCTGCTGGAAGCGTTCGAACGCGCGGTTCGGACGATACCCGATTTGCTGGAATGTCACCTGATGGCGGGAACGGCGGATTATCTTCTGAAGCTCGCAGTGGAAGACACGGAAGATTTCGCCCGCATCCATCGCCAGTATCTGACCCGGCTGCCGGGCGTGGCGCAGATGCATTCGTCATTCGCCCTCAGGACCGTGGTCGAAACCACGGCCCTGCGGTTGTAGCGTCTGGGTTACTGAACGGCGGACTCGACCGGCGCGCTGGCCTGGCTGAGCGTGCTGGTCTGCGAGTTCGGGTTCAGGTTGCGCCCGATCACGCCTTCGCGTGAGGCCAGACGGCCATATTCGAAGGTCAGCGTGTCGGTGCCGCCGGCGATGCGCAGAACACCGTCTTCATAGGTGATGCGGTTGGCCTGACGCAGCGCGTTGAAGAAGGAGTTTTCCTGCGCGCTCCAGCGGCAGGTCTGGCCAGCGGTCTGGATCTCTCCGACGACGATCTCGGGCGGGGTGCCGCTGATCGGGGCGACAAACCCGTTGCAGCCGGTTTGTCCGACGATCTGGGTGGGGGACAGCGTCATCGTGGTGTGGCGCACGCTCAGCACGTCGCCACCGATGTTGAACAGGACGTAATCGCCCGTGGGTACGTTCGAATAGGGCTCGTCCACAACGGTCGTCGGTTCGCAGGCTGCGAGTGCCGTGACAGCGAGCGCGGCTGCGGTCATTTGGCGAAACATGGCAGTGTCTCCGTTAGGGTTCATTAAACATTACTGCCGGAATTGCACTCGCAGCCTCACGGGTCAACACACTGAATTGTCAACAAGGAGTGGGGTTTAACGAGGTTATCGCGCGCTTCGCCGGGCTGCGGCTTGGATTTCAAGGGGCTGAGGGCCCGCGCGGCGATACCGGCGGAAAGCGGATAAGACGTGTGCCGACGATATCGGGACGAAGCTGTTGCGAAGATGTCACGATATTGCGGCACCCGATGACCCATTGCGGTTGCCCGCAGGCGCGCTAATCTGCACGCCATGTTTGGTCTCGATCCCGCCACGTTCTGGTTGATCTTCGCCGTGACGGCTTTTGCGGGTTTCGTCAAAGGGGCCATCGGGTTTGCCATGCCGATGATCATGATGTCGGCCTTCGGTTCGGTGCTGTCGCCGCAGACGGCGCTTGCCGCGTTGATCCTGCCGACCCTCGCCACGAATATCCTGCAAGCGGGTCGACAGGGGATCGGGGCGGCATGGGCGTCGATACGGCGGTTCCGGCTGCATATCTCGGTGCTGCTGGTGTTCATCCTGATCTCTGCCGCTTTCGCCCGGAGCATTCCGCAAAGCCTGATGTTCCTGCTGCTCGGTATTCCGATTGTGGCCTTTGCGATCTGGCAACTGTCGGGACGTCCGATGAAACTGCCTGTCCACCACGCCAAACGGGCAGAGGTGATTTCAGGCGTTGTCGGCGGCCTCTATGGCGGGATTTCCGGCATCTGGGGTCCGCCGCTGATCGTCTACCTGCTGTCCGTTGGCGTGCCGAAGGACGAACAGATGCGCGTGCAGGGCGTCGTTTTCCTGTTGGGTGCGGTTGTTCTGACCTTTGCGCATCTGGGATCCGGGGTGCTGAACGCGGACACGCTGCCGCTCTCCGCCGTCCTCGTTCTGCCGGGGTTGGCGGGCATGTTTGCGGGGCTCTGGGTGCATGACCGGCTGGATGTGGCGCAGTTCCGCCGCTGGACGCTGATATTGCTGGTCATCACCGGGCTGAACCTTGTCCGTCGCGGGGTGGAAATCCTGCTGGGCTCGGATTAGGGCTGGTGATGAAGGAGACCGATATGACCGACCCTGCCGCGCTGACCGCCGATCTGATCCGTTGTCCGTCGGTCACCCCGGAAGAAGCCGGTGCGCTGACGATGCTGTCCGACCTGCTGAGCGGCGCGGGCTTCGACTGCATCCGCGTCGACCGGAACGGGACGCCGAACCTGTTCGCAAGATGGGGCGAAAAAGGGGCCAAGTGCAGCTTTGGGTTCAACGGTCATACCGATGTCGTCCCGCCCGGCGATCCGGGAAGCTGGACCTACCCGCCATTCTCTGGCCATGTCGATGACGAGGGCACGATCTGGGGGCGGGGTGCCACGGATATGAAATCCGGCGTCGCGGCCTTCGTGGCCGCAGCAATCGACTTTGTGCGGGAGACACCACCCGACGGCGCGATCATCCTGACGATCACCGGGGATGAGGAGGGGGCGGGCCGCGACGGCACGCTCGCCCTGCTCGACTGGATGGAGGATCAGGGGGAGGCGATGTCGGTCTGTGTCGTCGGGGAGCCGTCGAACCCGGAAACCTTCGGTGAGATGATAAAGATCGGGCGGCGTGGCTCCGTCACCTATCGCGTAACCGCACACGGGATACAGGGCCATGTCGCCTACCCGGATCGGGTCCGAAATCCGCTGCATGCGCTTGTCCGGTTCCTCGATGAGCTGACCGATACGCCGCTTGACGACGGCTCCGCGCATTTCGATCCGTCCGGGCTTCAGGTCACGACGATAGACTGCGGGAATGCTGCAACCAATGTCGTGCCGGAAACCGCGACCGCCGTGTTCAACATCCGGTTCAACGACCTGCACACGGCGGATCGTCTGGACGCGGAGATACAGGCGCTCGCGGCCCGGATCAGCGCGGAGACAGGGGTCGCAATCACGCTGATCCCGAATGTGTCGGGTGAGAGCTTCCTGACCGAGCCGGGCCCGTTCGTCGACCTCGTGCGCAGCGTCGTAGAGGCGGAAACCGGGATCGAGCCGGTGCTGTCGACGACCGGCGGCACGTCGGATGCGCGTTTCGTCAAGGATCATTGCCCGGTGCTGGAATTCGGCCTCGTGGGGCGCTTCATGCATCAGGTTGACGAACGGGTGCCGTCGTCCGAAATCCACGCCCTCAAGCGCGTTTATCAACGCATATTGGGGGCGTATTTCGCATGATCGTCGAATTGACCCGCGATCTGGAAACCTGCCGCCGCTTGCGGCGCGAGGTGTTTATCGGCGAGCAGGGCGTCAGCGAGGCCGAGGAATGGGACGGTCGCGATGCCGAGGCGCTGCATCTGCTGGGCTGGTCGGATGGCCAGCCGGTTGCCACGGCACGGATATTCATCGACGGCGATAGCAGCAAGATCGGTCGCGTCTGCGTTCTGCGGGCCGCGCGCGGTACAGGGGCGGGGGCTGCGATCATGGGCAAGGCGCTTGATGAGTTGCGTGCGCGTGGCGTGAAAACCGCGAAACTTTCCTCCCAGACCAGCGCCATCGGCTTTTACGACCGGCTTGGCTTTACGGCTTACGGGCCGGAATATCTCGACGCCAATATCCCGCATCGCGACATGATGCTGGAACTGTAGCGCCCGGAACGGATTGTCCCCTCGCAGGACCGGCCACGCCGCCGGGGAAAGGACCAGCATGGCATTGCCAAGCAAGCAGCAGATCCTCGATTGGGTGGCTGAAAACCCCGATGCCGCTTCCAAGCGGGATATTTCCAAGGCGTTCAACGTGAAGGGCGCGGAGAAGATCGAGCTGAAGCGGCTGCTGAAAGAGCTGTCCGAGGAAGGCCGGCTGGAACGCCGCCGCAAATCCTATCGCGATGCTGAACGTCTGCCGCCGGTCACGGTGCTGCAATTGCAGGGGCCGGACGAGAATGGCGATCTGTTTGCCCGCCCGCTGGAATATCGCGGCGACGGGCCGGTGCCGCGCATCCTCTATCAGCCGCGCGAGACCGATCCCGCACTTGGCCAAGGGGACCGCATCCTTGCCCGGCTGATCGAGACGAAGGGCGAGGATCACAACTATATCGCCCGGCTGATCCGTCGCATCGGCGAAACCCGCAACCGCATCGTCGGCATCTACCGCAAACGGACCGAAGGTGGGCGCATCCTGCCGATCGACAAGGGGTCCGACCGCGAATGGCAGGTGCGCGAAGGCGACAGCCGCGGTGCCGAGGATGGCGAACTGGTCGAGGCGGAGCAGGCGGGACCGAAAGGCCGGCTGGGTCTGCCGCAGGCGCGGGTGCTAGAGGTGCTGGGCGATCCCTCTGCGCCGAAATCCGTCAGCCTGATCGCCATTCACCAGCACGGCATTCCCGATGAATTCCCAGAGGAGGTGCTGGCAGAGGCCGAAGCCGCCGAACCCGCTGGCATGACGGGCAGGGAGGACATGCGCGACCTGCCGCTTCTGACCATCGATCCGGCGGATGCGCGCGACCGGGACGATGCCGTCGCCGCGATGCCCGACACTGACCCGAAGAACCCCGGCGGGATGATCCTTTGGGTCGCGATTGCCGATGTGGCCCATTACGTCACCCCCGGCAGTGCGCTCGACCGGGAGGCACGCCGGCGCGGCAACTCCTCCTATTTCCCCGACCGGGTGGTGCCGATGCTGCCGGATGCGCTGTCGGGCGATCTGTGCAGCCTGCACGACAACGTGGATCGCGCCGTAATTGCCGTGCGGATGCGGCTGGACGGGCAGGGCAACAAGATCAGCCATAAATTTCATCGTGGCATGATGAATTCGCGCGCGAGCCTGACCTATGAGCAGGCGCAGGCGGCGGCGGATGGCAATCCCGATGCGCAGACAGCGCCGTTGGTCGACAGCACGATCAAACCGCTCTGGCAGGCTTACGAATTGCTGAAATCCGCCCGCGCCCGCCGCCAGCCGCTGGAGCTGGACCTGCCGGAGCGGCAGATCGTTCTGGGTGACGATGGCCGGGTGAAAACGGTCGAGTTCAAGGAGCGTTTCGACGCGCATAAGCTGATCGAGGAATTCATGGTGCTGGCCAATGTCGCCGCCGCCGAGGAGCTGACCCAGCTTGGCCGACCGCTGCTGTTCCGCGTCCATGAAGAACCCAGCCTCGAAAAGATGGAGGCGCTGCGCGAGGTCGCCCAGGCATCCGGCTTCACCCTTGCGAAAGGGCAGGTGCTGCATACGCGCCAGCTCAACCGCCTGCTGGCGGAGGCAGAGGAGTCGGATTTCGCGGAACTGATCAATATTTCGACCCTGCGATCCATGACGCAGGCATACTATCATCCGGAGAATTACGGCCATTTCGGGCTGGCATTGCGGTCCTATGCGCATTTCACCAGTCCGATCCGCCGCTATTCCGACCTGATCGTGCATCGCGCGCTGATCTCCGGCCATGGCTGGGGCAAGGACGGGCTGTCGCAATGGGATATCGAAAACCTGTCGGAAACCGCGACGCTGATCTCCAACACCGAACGCCGCAGCATGGAGGCGGAGCGGGACACAACCGACCGTTACCTTGCCGCCTATCTGGCCGAGCGGGTCGGCAACGAGATGGCGGGCAGGATCAGCGGCGTGCAGAAATTCGGTGCTTTCGTGAAGCTGGACGAGACCGGGGCGGACGGGTTGCTGCCCATCCGTGAAATCGGCAATGAATATTTCCACTATGACCGCGATGCGCAGATGCTGATCGGTTCGGAAACCGGGCTGGAGATCGGCATCGGGCAACGGGTGAAGGTGCGTCTGGCCGAGGCCTCACCCCTGACCGGCGGCTTGACGCTGGAGTTGCTGGAGCTGGAGGGCAACAGTATCGCGCGCGGCCCGAAGGGCAGGCGGGGCCGCCCGCTGCGCCGCCGCCCGGCCTCCGTCAAGGGAAAGGCGAAAGCGGCGGCGAAAAAGGCAAAGCGCAAGCGGGCGCAAGGCTGAGGGGCTGAGGGCTACGTCTCCGACCAGACGGCCATTGCGGTGCCGCCGGGTTCCAGAAACTCGAAACGCCGCCCGCCGGGGAAATCGAAGATCGGCTTGGTGATCTTCGCACCGGCCTGTTCGACCTTCGCCAGTGCCGCCTCCAGATCTCCGGTCCGCAGGATCACCAGCGGCGGGGCAAGTGGTCCGGCGGCGATCCCGCCCGAAATCCCGGCATCCGCCAGTTCCTGATATTCGGGCCCGTAATCGTTGAAACGCCACCCGAAAGCCTGACTGAAGAAATCCTTTGTTTCGGTCAGCTTTGGCGAGGAAAATTCGATATAGTCGATCTTCATGGCGCGCTCCGCAGGTTGTTCCTGTTTTGTTTGCGCCGATTCGCGCCTCAGCGCAAGACCGGAGGACCGCTGGGCGGCGCGCGCAGATCCTCCACCCCCATGCGCAGCCCGGCACCGATCCGATGGGCGAGGACGGACCATGCCGCGGCCGGGGCCTCCGGCAATGTACGGCGCAGGGTTTCGTCGAACAGCATCAGCCACGGCGCGAAATGTTCAGCGCGGACATCACCGGCCTGCATATGGGCGCGCATCGGATTGCCGTCATAGCTGCGCTCGAACAGGATCGCATTGCGCCAGAAACGGGCAATCTTGGCCTCATGCTCTGGCCAGTCGGTGACGTGGTTGGCGAAGATCGGCCCCAGCACCTCATGCCGCCGGATCGCGGCATAGAACACGGCAACGACGCGGTCGATCTGCTCAGGGGTGATGTCAAAGCGCGCAGGAATGGTCATGAAATCCAGATGGACCGGATATGCCTGATTTGCAATGCGCCAGCCCGTCGCAGGGCCGGGTTGCGGCAAGCTATCCCCGCCAGCTTCGCAGCACGCTCAGTGCGGCATCCGACAGATCGCCGACACGGGCAAGGATATGCTCGCGCGCCAGCCCTGAGGATGGTTGTTCCCCGGCCTGATCCAGCCGCTCCAGCAGCCGCGTCAGACGGCGGCGATGCGTGCCGGTAAGGGATTGCACCGGATCCGCGATCAGCCCGGCAAACGTCGTGATCAGCGAGGCGATCAGGGCCAGCACCACCCCGGTCGCGATCACCTGCCACGGCGACAGCTCGACCGGGAACGCCCAGTACCACGCCCGGCCCAGACGGTCGCCAAGCCAGAAATTCTCGACCGCCGAACCGTGGGCCCGCATCTCCGCCAGTGGTCCGGCCAGCGAAATCACCCCCGGCGTCGCGCGCCTGAACATCAGCAGCCCTGCCGCGAAAACCATGACGGAGGTGGTGATTTCCGCGACCGCATTGCGGATCTCGGCATGTTCTGCGATTTCGCGCCTTATCCTGTCGGGCGGTGCGGCAGGGCCGATGCCCTTGCGGTCGAGATCAGCCACGAAGCCCTGCAAATCCGCCTCGATCCGCTGCGCGACATTCGAGGTCAGGAATATTTGCCGCCCTGAAAGCCATGCCGCCGCCCGCTTCGCGCCCATGACCGACAGCAGGGCGGAGAGCAGCTTCACGATCAGAAACAGCGGCGACATTGCGACATTCACCGGCGCACGCAGCAAATCCCAGCCAAGCGCCTCGCGATGCAGCGCCAGCGTGCCGCGCAGCCCGTAACGCTGACGGACGAAGCGGCGGATCTCCGCGTCGCGTGTAGGGGCCGCGTCGGTGGCCTCTCGCCCGGAGATGACCGGACGGGCAGGGCGCGGCGTCTGGGTGGCAGGCGTCTGGGTGTCAGTCATGGCGGCGGGATTTGAGGGCGTATCTTTAGCAGATAACGCCGTAAGCCGTCTGAACAAGCCCAAAACCGGCGCAAAGCCGGGTTGCGGGCCGTCGCTGCGCTTTTTATATAGCCCGCAAGATGTATCAACCGGGCCGGATCATACGAATTATTCGCCCGGCGGCGTAGGGGTTCCGCGCCGTCGGGATTTTGTATGCCTTATTTCTACCCGAAGGATTCCCGCCGATGAGCGATACAACCGACTACCGCGACACCGTTTTCCTGCCGCAGACCGACTTTCCGATGCGTGCCGGCCTGCCCGCGCGCGAGCCCGAATGGCTCGACCGCTGGGCGCGGCTGAATATCTACGACACGCTGCGTACCCGCACGCAGGGCCGCAAGCCGTTCATCCTGCATGACGGTCCTCCTTACGCGAACGGCAATCTTCATATCGGCCACGCGCTGAACAAGGTGCTGAAGGATTTCATCACCCGCTCCCAGCAGATGATGGGCCGCGATGCGCGCTATGTGCCCGGCTGGGACTGCCACGGCCTGCCGATCGAATGGAAGATCGAGGAGCAGTACCGTCAGAAAGGCATGGACAAGGACGCCGTCGACACGGTGGAGTTCCGCCGCGAATGCCGCAACTTCGCCGATCACTGGATCGACGTGCAGCGCGAGGAATTCAAGCGGCTCGGCGTCACCGGCAAATGGGACGATCCCTATCTGACGATGAATTTCCACGCCGAGGCGGTGATTGCCGAGGAGTTCATGAAGCTTTTGATGAACGGCTCGCTTTATCAGGGCTCGAAACCGGTGATGTGGTCGCCGGTCGAAAAGACCGCGCTGGCCGAGGCCGAGGTGGAGTATCACGACCATACCAGCCATACGATCTGGGTGCGGTTCACGCCGGTTGGCGGCGAGTTGGAAGGCGCGTCCGTGGTCATCTGGACCACGACGCCCTGGACCATCCCGCAGAACCGGGCTGTCGCCTATAACCCCGAGATCGCCTATGGCCTCTATGAGGTGACCGAAGCGGCGGAGAACGCGACGACGCAGCCCGGTGAAAAGCTGGTGCTGGCCGATGCGCTGGCCGAACAGGTCATGCAGGTCGCGAAGGTGACGGAGCACAAGCGCCTGCGCGATGTCGCGGTCTCCGAACTGGAAGGGCTGACCCTTGCTCACCCGTTCCGTGGTGTCGAGAACGCAAGCGGCGAATGGGATTACGATGTCCCCATGCTGCCCGGCGATCACGTCACGGATGAGGCAGGGACCGGCTTCGTCCATACCGCGCCCAGCCACGGTGACGACGACTATCAGCTTGGCCTGAAATTTGGGCTGAAGATGACCTATAATGTCGAGCCGGATGGGTCTTACCGCACCGATCTGCCGATCTTCGGCGGCGAGGCGATCATCCAGCCCGATGGCAAGGACGGACCTGCCAATGTCAGCGTCATCAAGAACCTCGCATGGGCCGGGAAACTGCTCGCCAAGGGCAAGATCAAGCACAGCTACCCGCATAGCTGGCGCTCCAAGGCGCCGCTGATCTATCGCAATACCGCACAGTGGTTTGCCGCCATCGACAGGGATCTGAACGATGGCATGGATGACTACGGCAAAACCATCCGCGCCCGCGCGCTGACCAGCATCGACGAGCTGGTGAAATGGACGCCGCGGACCGGGCGGAACCGGATTCACTCGATGGTCGAAAACCGTCCCGACTGGGTGCTGTCGCGCCAGCGGGCATGGGGTGTGCCGCTGACCTGCTTTGTCCGCAAGGGGCTGAAACCCGATGCGGAGGACTTCCTGCTGCGTGACGCGCGTGTGAATGCCCGCATTGTCGAGGCGTTCGAGGCGGACGGGGCCGATGCGTGGTATACCGATGGCTTCAAGGCGAAGGTGCTCGACGGTATCGCGAACCCCGATGATTACGATCAGGTCATGGACGTGCTGGATGTGTGGTTCGATTCCGGTTCCACCCATGCGTTCGTGATCCGCGACCGGGTGGATGGCGCGGCGGACGGGATTGCGGATCTCTATCTGGAAGGCACCGACCAGCATCGCGGCTGGTTCCAGTCCTCGCTGTTGCAGGCCTCCGCGACCAAGGGCCGTGCGCCCTATCGCGGCGTGCTGACGCATGGCTTCACGCTGGATGAGAAGGGCATGAAAATGTCCAAATCGCTCGGCAACACCATCTTGCCCGCCGAGGTCATCGAACAATATGGTGCAGACATCCTGCGGCTCTGGGTGGCGCAGGTGGATTACACCGCCGACAGCCGCATTGGGCCGGAGATCCTGAAAGGCACCGCCGACAGCTATCGCCGCCTGCGCAATACGCTGCGCTTCATGCTGGGCAATCTGGACGGGTTCAGCGATGCCGAACGCCTCGACCCGGCGGAGATGCCAGAGCTGGAACAATGGGTGCTGCACCGTCTCGCGCAGCTCGATCAGCGGGTCCGGCAGGGCTACGACGCCTATGATTTTCAGGGCGTGTTCCAGTCGCTGTTCCAGTTCTGCACCGTCGATCTGTCGTCCTTCTATTTCGACATCCGCAAGGACGCGCTCTATTGCGACGCAACGGACAGCGCGCGGCGGCGTGCGGCGCGGACGGTGCTGGATCTGCTGTATCACCGGCTGGTGACATGGCTCGCCCCGATCCTGCCGTTCACGATGGAGGATGTCTGGCTGTCCCGCTTCCCAAGCGACGACGACAGCGTGCATCTGCACGATTTCCCCGACACGCCTGTCGATTGGTTGAACGAGCCCTTGGCCGCGAAATGGGACGGTATCCGCCGCGCCCGCCGGGTGGTGACGGCCGCGCTTGAGGTCAAGCGGACCGCCAAGGAAATCGGCGCCAGCCTTGAGGCTGCGCCGGTCGTGCATGTCCGTGACGCCGATGTGCTGGCGGCGCTCAAAACCGTCAGCTTCGAGGATATCTGCATCACCTCGGATCTGTATCTGACCTCCGATCCGATCCCGGCAGAGGCGTTCCGCATGCCGGATATCGAGGGCATCGGTGTGGTCTTCGAACCTGCCGAGGGTGAGAAATGCCAGCGCTGCTGGAAGATCCTGCCCGATGTCGGCACGCATCCACATGCCGGGACCTGCGCCCGCTGCGATGCGGTCCTCGCGGGCAAGTAAAAGACCGCCCCGGCGCAGCAATCCGCCGGGGCGTTTCCTTCAGATCAGATCACCCACCAACCTGCGCGCTTGATCTGCTGGCGGATGGCCTGTTCTTTCGAAGGCAGGTTTTCGCGGTCGAACAGCGGGCGGATCGAGGTCAGACCGTGGCGGTCGTGGATCAGCTTGTCCGCCGGTTTCCAGCCCTTCAGCAGTTTCTGAATATCGGGCGCGGCGGCGGCGCGCTCCAACGCGTCGACGCTGCAATCGCTGCCGCAGGCGTAAAGCAACGGCAGATGCCGCCAGTGACAGGTCACCTCGCCGTCAAGCCCGTCAAGTTCAGGTCCGGGCCTTCCGCCGCCAAGGCTGTGGATAACCAAGGGCAGCGCGACCTGATCCAGCCACGGTTCCAGTTTCTGAGAGGCAAGCTCCTCCCCCGGTGAATTCCAGATCGCGCGCGACCAGTCCAGAAACCGGCGACCGAATTCTGCGGGGTCAGCGCCGAAGAACCATCCGGCGTTGAAATAAAGATAACGCTCCCAATGCTCATCGGGCTGCGAAAGGTCCAGCGAGCTTTCAAAATCGAGATCGAAACGGTCGTAAAGCGATTTCCAGATTTCGTTATATCCCGGCCCGTAAAGCGGCGGCGAGGGCCATGTCCCCTCGTGATGCATGGAGGCGGAAGGGCGGGAGAAGTCGAATGATACCTGCTCCAACGGGCCGGAAACCAGTGTATCGGTGTCGAAAAACACGAAATCCTCGCCCGGTGGCAGGACCGACAACGCCTCGATCTTATTGCCCTGCGGATAGGATTTTCCGAAGTGATGGGCTGTGAAAGGCGTGATTTCGGCTCCGCGGGCCTGCAGAACCGCGCGCGTCGCGTCCGAGATGCGGGTATCCGCACCCGACCATGCGCCCGCAGAGTTCGGCTCCGCAACGATCAGCCGACCCCGCCAGGACGGGGCGTTACTGCGCAGCGATTCGGCAAAAAGCGCCGCCTGATATTCCAGCCGACCAGCCTGGGCGATGATCAGGATATTAAACAGCCGCGAAACCTCGGGCGAGGGCGCGGGCACCGCTTCGGCGGGAATGGCCCTTTGCGGCGGCTCAGGCTTTTTCTTGCCTTTTGCCTTGGCCTCGCCCGCT
The DNA here is from genome assembly GCF_027912675.1 of Paracoccus sp. SCSIO 75233. Taxonomy (NCBI): domain Bacteria; kingdom Pseudomonadati; phylum Pseudomonadota; class Alphaproteobacteria; order Rhodobacterales; family Paracoccaceae; genus Paracoccus; species Paracoccus sp. SCSIO 75233. Next base: position 577,748 of record NZ_CP115757.1, read on the forward strand.
TTCTTCTTTTCGGCTTTGGCTTCGGGCGTTTTCTTGGCTTTGGCTTCCGTCGGCTGCTGGTCTTCGGCTTCACCCCCGGTTTCGGCCGCCTTCTTGCGTTCGGCCCTCGCCTCGGCCGCTTTTTTGCGCTCGGCTTTCTTCAGTTCCTTTTCCGCTTTTTCCGCGGCCCTTGCCTCCCGTCTTTTTCGATTTTCTTCGTTCTTTGCGCGACGCGCGGCCTTTTCGGCCGCAGCTTTCTCATCAATAGGTTTTTCTGATAAAGACATGGGAAATTTGATCAATTTGCTCAATTTATTGGCGCGAGTCGTGTCGAGATGCTACACCAATAAGATGAGTTCTGGCAATCGGCTGTTAAGATTCCTGAAGAATCCCAAGGCTGATCGGGCGAGGGTTTCAGGTTTTTAACCGGAAATGTGTCTTTTTTTCCTGAAATTTTTATCTTCCGATCATTTCAGGCTGCGTATTTAGGTCATGTTGACAAATGGCGGATCCAGAGACGGATCGACGTGATGTCAATGAAGCCGAGGAAGCTTTCCGCCGTCTTGTCGTAGCGGGTCGCGACACGCCTGGCGTTCTTGAGCTTGTTGAAGCAGCGTTCGACCAGATTACGCAGGCGATACAGCGAGCGATCGACACCAATCCGCTTCTTGCGGGACTTTCGCATCGGGATCACGGGCAGGACGTTGCGCGCTTCCATGCCGTCTCTGATCTTGTCTGCATCGTAGCCGCGATCCGCGAGCAGCACGCTCGGGCGGGGCAGATTATCCGCCATCACCAGATCGAAGCCGAGATAGTCCGACGTCTGGCCTGGCGTGATCTCTGTCCTCATGGGAAGCCCGTGTGCATTGACGAGGAGGTGGATCTTGGTCGTAAAGCCACCTCGAGAACGGCCGAAACCCTGTCGTGGAGTCCCCCTTTAGCGCCCGCTGCCTGATGGTGGGCGCGGATTACGGTGCTGTCGATCATCTGCAGGGCGCTTGGCACAGCTCCGCTCTGGTTCAGTGCCTCCATGATGTCCTCCCAGAGCCCGGCCAACGTCCAGCGCCGGAATTGCCGATAGACGCTCGACCACTTGCCGAACTCCCCGGGAAGATCGCGCCAAGGCGCCCCGGTTCGGGCAATCCAGAAAATCCCATCAAGAACGAGGCGGTGGTTGGTGGGTTTACGCCCGTTCGGGGCGCGGACGGCGAGGATGAAGCGCTCAAAGAACGTCCATTCCTCGTCCGACATAAGGTCTCGTGCCAAGCTGGTCTCCATCGCAGATGCCAGCTTGAATCATGCTCAAAGCCTGATGTGAATCCCTTTTGTCAACACGACCTAGCAATTCAGCGACGCAAATGCATCCATAGATAAATTTAGGCCCGCGCAAATAAAAAAAAGGAGCGGGCCGCGCGCGGCACCGCTCCCTGATTTTTGCCGCGTATCGATTACTCGGCAGTGATCGCTTTGTTCATGATGTGGAAGATCATGTTCTGTTCGATCACGCCGCGGAACAGATGTGCCCACGGGCCGGACGCCATGACGGCAACGTCTTCACCCGAGTGGGTTTCCGAGGTGCCCGGGATCAGCGACTGCTGCAGATAGTCCACATTGGTGGCTTCTTCCTGGGTCAGTTCGGCGGGGCGGGTGCCGGTGTAGTCATTGGCACCTTCTTCCTGAACCATGACCGAACCCGGACCGTTCAGGTAGCCGGCAACGGTGTAGGGCTTGCCATCCAGACCCATTGCCGGGTCGTCGGAATGCTCGTTGCCGTTGTCGTCGATATTGTAGCACAGCCCGGTGATCGGGGAGCCGATACCGCAATAGCCGTTGAAGGCCAGCGCGTGTTCATGGTCGGCGGTGACGACGATCAGGGTTTCTTCCGGGTCGACCATCTCGACCGCTTTCTGAATGGCTTCAGCGAAAGCGGCACCGTCCTGAACGGCACGCGACAGGTTGCCGTCGTGGTTGGCGTGGTCGACGCGGCCAGCCTCGACCTGAAGATAGAAGCCTTCTTCGTTGTTCGACAGGTTGGTGATGGCCATTTCGGTCATCTCAGCCAGCGAAGGCTCGCCCTCACGGTCGGCTTCGTACTGCATGTGGCTGCCTTCGAACAGGCCGAGGATCGGCTTGGTCAGGTCAGCGGCAGCGGCGGTTTCGTCGTTCCAGACATACTGCCAGCCCTTGGCGACGACTTCCTCGATCAGGTTGCGGTCGTCGGTCCGGCGGCCTTCGCCACCTTCGTCATCGGTGATGCCATTGGGCAGGAAGTGACGGCGACCGCCGCCAAGCGCAAGATCAACGGTGCCAGCGTCGATGGCGTCGACCAGCTGAGCCGCGATGTCCTTCTGCGCGCAGCCTTCCGGCAGGGCGGTGTTGTCTTCCCAGTCACGGTTGGTGGTCTTGGCGTAGACCGCAGCCGGGGTGGCATGGGTGATGCGCGCGGTCGAGACGACGCCGACCGACTTGCCCATGTCGGACACGATTTCGGAGAAGGTGGTCAGACCGGCATTCGCCGCGCCTTCGCAATTGTCGTAGCCGCCGGCATCGTCGATATTGATGGTGCCGTTACGCGACTTGATGCCGGTGTTCATGGAGCTGGCGGTCGGGGCCGAATCCGGGGTCTGACCGTTGGTGGTGTAGGTTTTGACCAGCGCCAGGTTCGGGAAGGCTTCCTGCGGCAGGACGTAATCCTCGCCATTGCCGCCGGCCTGCTGACCGACCCAAAGGCGGGTGGCGTAGTTGGTGCCGACGCCGTTACCATCCGCGATAAACAGGATGACGTTCTTGGCCTTGCCGGTGTTCGGCTGAACGGCTTCAAGCTCGGCCAGACGCGCTTCGGCACTGGTGAACCATTCGCTGTCCTGCTGAGCGATTTCAACCTGCGCGATTGCAGACGTCGCGAGGATGAGCCCGAGGGAAGATGTGGCAGCTAAACGTAAAAACATGGGGATACTCCGGTTGATCCGGAATCCTCATGTCATTCCAACGTAACTGTCTGCTTACAGTTGAGTGTCACTTTTGTGACGGCGCAGGCGTCGCTGATGTAACGCCTGCGCAGCGGTTTGTCAGCGCAGCAGAACCACCGGAACCTTGCAGGAACGAACCATTTCCGACGACGTCGATCCGATGATGAGATTGCGGATGCGGCTATGCCCGTAAGCCCCCATCACCAGCATGTCGAACCCGTCCGTTTCTACCAGCTTGCTGAGCGCCGTTTCCGGCTGCCCGTCGATGATTGCGGTTGTGGTCTTGATCCCGGCCCCGCTCAGTACCGCCTCAGCTTCGGCAAGGCTGGCGCGCGCGTCGGAAGTGTCGCGGGCGACCGTCACCACATGGATGGCGAGGCCCTGAAACACCTCGCTCCCCGCCAGATGATCGACTGCGCGCCGCACCGACGCGCCGCCATCCCATGCCACCAGAACCTTGAGGATCGGGCGGAAGGCACGCGAGGCGACGAGGACCGGGCGTTTCGTCGCCCTGACGATCCGTTCCATATTGGAACCGAGATGGCCCTTGGCGAAATCCGCTGCCTCGCCACGCTTGCCGATCAGGATGACGCGGGCTTCGGTTTCGATATCCGCCACGGCCTCGACAATATCGCCCTGCCGCAGCCTTGTCGTGACATTGGTGACGCCCGCCTGCTCCACGATCGCGCGCCCGTCATCGAGGATCGCCCGCCCATGCTCCGCCAGCAGTTTGGAGCGTTCGGCGTCGAGATCGGCAAGATGGCTCAGCAGCGTACTTCGCGCACCAAGCTGGATCGCGCCCGACAGATCCTGCTTCTCCGCGCTGGCGCTGCGATCCAGCACATGAAGCAACTCGACCGGCGCGCCGCTGCGTGTCGCGATCCATGCGGCATGGGCGCAGACGCTGGCCGAATAGGCCGAACCGTCCACGAAAGCGATGATTTTCTGTGTCATACCTGCCTCCCTCAATGCGCGAGCAGCTTATCCATTGCGCCCGGCTTGTCATGCGTGGCGAGCTTGTCGACGATGGTTTCCGATGCTGCGTTCATGCCGACAATCTCCACCTCGGCCCCGTCCCGGCGGAATTTCAGCACCGCCATGTCGAGCGCCTGCACGGATGAAATATCCCAGATATGGGCGGCAGAGACATCTATCACCACACGCTCCACGATCTCGCGGAAATCAAATGCCGCCATGAAATCCTCGACCGAGCCGTAGAAAAGCTGGCCTTCGACGCGATAAATACGGGTGCGCCCATCTTGGCTCAGTTCCGACGTGACGCGGAAAAGCTGGGCGATCTTGGCGGCGAAGAAGATGCCCGACAGCAGCACGCCGACCAGCACGCCGATGGCGAGGTTATGGGTCCAGACCACGGCGACCACGGTGGCGACCATGACGATCGAAGAAGAACGCGGATGGGTGCGCAGCGACTCAATGGACGACCATGAGAATGTCCCGACCGACACCATGATCATGATCGCGACAAGCGCCGGCATCGGGATCTGCGCGACCCAGCGGTCGAGGAACACGACGAAGATCAGCAGCATCACCCCGGCAAAGCCGCAGGACAACCGCCCGCGTCCGCCGGATTTCACGTTGATCATGGATTGCCCGATCATGGCACAGCCCGCCATGCCGCCGATAAATCCGGTCGCGGTATTGGCAAGCCCCTGACCGATGCATTCCTGATTGCGGTCGGTTTTCACGTCCGTCAGGTCGTCGACGAGGTTCTGCGTCATCAGGCTTTCCAGCAGCCCGACCACGGCGACGGCCAGCGAATAGGGAAAGATGATCGCCAGCGTCTCGAAATTCACCGGCACATCGGGGATCAGGAACATCGGCAGCGTATCGGGCAGCGCGCCCATATCGCCGACGACGCGGACATCCCAGTTGAACATCATGCTCAGCGTCGTCAGCACCACGATGGTGACAAGCGGCGAGGGGATGGTGCGGTTGATCCGCGGGAACAGATAGATGATCGCCAGCCCCGCTGCGACCAGCACATAGGTCAGCCAGTTGACCACGCGCGGATCAAGCTCCGGCAGTTGCGCCATGAAGATCAGGATCGCCAGCGCATTGACGAAGCCCGTCATGACGGAGCGTGAGACATAGCGCATGACGAAACCCAGTCGCAGCAGCCCCATGCCGATTTGCAGCAACCCCGCCAGAACCGTCGCCGCCAGCAGATATTCCAGCCCGTAATCCCGGACCAGCGTGACCATCAGCACCGCCGTCGCCGCCGTGGCGGCAGAGATCATACCGGGCCGCCCGCCCGCGATGGCCGTGATGACGGCAATCGAGAAGGAGGCGTATAGCCCGACCTTGGGGTCGACGCCGGCGATGATTGAAAAGGCGATGGCCTCGGGGATGAGGGCCAGCGCGACGACGAGGCCGGAGAGCAGGTCGCGGCGGTTGTTGCCGAACCATTCCCGGCGATAGCGTTCCATTGAAATCATAAACAATCCGTTGCTGACCGGCCCTGAAAGGCGCCGGAGAGGTGACTGGGTGTGTTCGCGGTTGTCCGGCGGATCGGCGGCCGGAAGAGCCACCCGGGGATCTCACCCGGGTCCGTGTTCATGCGGCGTCTGATAGGGGCGCGACCTTCGTATTGCAACCCGTGCGCATCAATAGGGCGGTTTTCCGTGGTGAACGGGGCGGCGGCGTCACATCTCGCGGCGCGTTCTCCTTACCAGCGGAACAGCCGTGTGAGGATCGGCAGCAGGGACGCGCCGATCAGGCTGGGGTCGCTGTCATTGCGGCCCAGAACCAGATCGGGCAGGGGGATTTCGCGCCCCCTTCCGTCATCGACCTCCAGATCGGCGGCGCGGATCAGCCGCTGGCGCAGATCCGCCGGGGCTTCGCCGCCGAAAATGACGATACTCGGATCGAGCAGGGCGACGATGGCCCGCAATGCGATATTCAGTTGCGGCGCGACCAGCGACACCCATCGGTCAATGGTGGGCCAGTCCGGGTCGTAGGAGGCGCGAAGCTGCGCGATGCTTTCGATCTCGATCCCGTCCTTGCGCAACTCCTTCAGCAGGATTTGCAATGCCGGGCGGACTTCGTTTTCCTCTTCGGTATAGATGCGCGAGATTTCCCCGGCATTCAGGCTGCTGCCGAGATAGGGCCGCCCGTCCAGCACGACGCCCGCGCCGAAGCCGAAATTGAACGACAGATAGGCAAACCCCGAATGCTGACGTCCTGCGCCGGTCCAGAGTTCCGCGATTGCGCCCAGCGTGGCGTTATTTTCCGCCAATGTCGGCAGCCCGTCGATCATGCCGAAGCGGCTTTGCACCTCGACCCTGTCCCAGCGATCCAGTCGCGTCGGCGTGCGGAACGCCGTGTCGCGGGTGTTACGGAACCCTTGCATGGAAACGCCCAGCCCGGCGATCCGGTCGCGGGGCAGCGCCAGTTCCCTGATGACCGCCGCCACGAGGGCGCGGGTTTCATCGATAACGCGGTCGGGATCGTTCGGCGCAGACTCCAGTGTCGCTGACCAGCGGATCGTCCCGTCCAGATCGACGGCGCAAAGGCGGCAAGTATCGGTGTCGACAGCCAGCCCGAAGCCGAAGGCCCCATCCGCCCGCGTTGCAAGCTCGGGGCTGGGTTTGCCGCGGCCCTTGATCTTTGGCGGCAGGCTGGCGAGCAGGCCGTTGTCGAGCAGTTCGGAACTCAGCCGGTGAACGGTTTGCTGCGGCAGCCCCGTCGCCGCCGTCAGATCGGAGCGCGAGATCGCCTGCGACTGCCGGACCGCGTCGAGAATCATCGACCCGCTGCGCGATATTCCGAAAATATCGTTTTCAATCATAGCGCTGAACTCTGGTCTGCATCTCCTCTATCCCGTGTGTAGCACGGCGGGGCAGAAGGGTGAATTCGACGGGATGGCGGCGCGGAAAGGACTGTCATCTTAATTTTACTCAAAATGGGTAATATTTGATTCGAGCGATCAACAAAGGAGGCGATGACCGCTATGACGGGCATATCCGCTGATAATCTGGTAATGCGGTTCGACAAGTTCACAGCGGTTAATGGCATCGGCTTCGATGTTGCTCCGGGTGAGTTCGTGACCCTGCTTGGCCCATCGGGCTGCGGCAAGACAACATTGCTGAAAATGATCTCCGGCTTTCTGACCCCGACCGAGGGGCGGATTGTCATCGGCGACAAGGAGGTGACGCGGCTGCCGCCGGAGGCGCGGGATACGGCGCTGTGTTTTCAGTCCTACGCCCTGTTTCCGCATCTGACGGTGCGGGAAAACCTCGAATTCGGGTTGAAGCAGAAGGGGATGCCGGGCCCCGATCGCAATGCGCGCGTGGCGGAGGTGGCCGAGCAGCTTGAACTGGGCGCGCAGCTCGACAAGTTGCCGAACCAGCTTTCGGGCGGTCAGCAGCAGCGCGTGTCCCTCGGGCGCGCGTTGGCGATGCGGCCCGGTGTGATCCTGTTCGATGAACCGCTGTCCAACCTCGACGCCAAGCTGCGCGATCAGGTCCGGGTCGAGATCCGGCGCATTCAGCGCGAGAACGGGCTGACCGCGATCTATGTGACCCATGACCAGTCCGAGGCGCTGGCGATGTCCGACCGCATCTTCGTGATGAACAAGGGGAGGGTGGAGCAGGCCGATACGCCGGAAGCCATGTATTACCGTCCGCGCACGAAATTTGTCGCTGATTTCATCGGGTCCGCGAATGTCTTTGACGGGATGGCCTCCGGCGGCGCGATCGACACACCGATCGGGCAGCTATTCGCGCGTGATAGCACTGCTCAGGGCAAGACGCCGCTTTGCTGGCGACCGGAGGCGGCGCGGATTTCGGATGCCGGCACGCTGTCCGGTCGCGTCGTTCATCGCGCCTTTCAGGGTGCCTTCACCGATCTTCTGGTCGAAACCAATGGTGTCACCTACCGGCTTCAGGTGCCGCGCACCGAGTTGGCGGAGGGCGAGACCGTCCGCTTCTCCATCGCGCCCGAGGACGTCATCCTGCTGGAGCCGGGCGCATGAATATCCGCAAGACAGTCACGCTGATCCTGCTGCTGCTGCCGGGGTTGGGCCTTATCCTCGGGCTGATCGGCACCGTGGTCTGGATCGCCTTCGCGCAGTCCTTCGGCATGTATGCCGTCATTGGGGACAGCATGTTCACCTTCGATTTCTGGGCCAAGATGCTGGAGCGCAAGCTGTATTGGCGCTCAGTGAATTACTCGCTCTATATCGGGTTCATCAGCGCCATCCTGTCCGTCGCGCTGGCCTATCCGCTGGCGATCTGGCTGCGCAAACCCTTTCCCGGCTCAATGGCCATCGGCGCGATCCTGAAAGCGCCGATGCTGGTTCACGGGCTGGTCGCGGCGTTCCTGTTCATCAACATCATCGCCTATCACGGGCTGGTCAATCAGTTGATGCAGTGGCTCGGTATCTGGGATGAGCCGCGGCGCTTGCAGAACGATCCGAACGCCATTGGTGTGGTCATCCTTCAGATCTGGAAGAATGTGCCTTTCGCGCTGCTGCTGCTGACCGGCGCGGTGCAGAGCATATCTGATGATGTGCTGGACGCGGCGCGCGATATGGGTGCGGGAAGCTGGGACCGGTTCCGCAAGGTGATTGCGCCGCTCTCGGTCTCGGCCATGCAGGCGGCGATGATCATCATCTTCATCGGCGCGCTTGCCGACTTCAGCTTTCAGGTGATCGCCGGTCCGACCAACAAGCAATCGCTGGCGCAGTTGATGGTCAGCTTCAAGGGCCGGGGCGACTGGCATTCCGCTGCCGTGGTCGGTGTCACGCTGATGGTGCTGGCGATGCTGGGATCCGCCGTGATCGCCCTTGCCACGCGCTTCATCCTGCGGGGGAAACTGAGATGAACCACAAGCTTCTGAACCGCAGCCTGATGATCCTGCTGCTGATTGGCTGCGCGATCTGGCTGGTGCTGCCCTTCGGCATGGCGATCCTGTGGTCGCTGGTCGACCCCAGCGAGCCGTGGACCGCCGACAAGCTGCTGCCGCCCGCCATATCGTTCTATCGCTGGAAGGATATGTGGCAGAACTCGCTCCTGAAACAGGCGCTCGCCACCTCCTATTCGCTGGCCCCTCTGGCGGCGATGCTGTCGCTGCTGCTGGCGATGCCGACCGCCTATGCCTTCGGTCGCATCCGCTTCCCGGGCCGCGAGGTTGCCAAGATGGCCTGCCTGCTGCCGCTGGTGGTGCCGGGCTTTGTCACGGCGATCTTCTTCACCTCGCTGTTGTTCCAGCTTGGGCTGAACACATGGCGCTTCGGCGCGATCCTGTTCGCTCATGCAGTGCTGGCGCTGCCCTATGCGATCCGCATCCTGACCGTCAGTTTCGAGCAGGTGCGGCAGGACCATATCGACGCGGCCCGAGATCTGGGCGCATCGCACTGGTCGCGCTTCAAGGTGGCGTATCTGCCGGCGCTGAAACCGGGCATTTTCGCCAGCCTGCTGATCGTCTTCATCCAGTCGATCGAGGAATTCGCCATCGCCTATATCGTCGGCACGCCTGACATCGTCACGGTCCCGACGCTGCTGTTCTCGGCCCTCGGGCAGGACTTCGTTCGACCCAATGCCGCCGTTTTGTCGCTGATCCTGGTCGTTCCCAATGTGATCCTGATGCTGATCCTCGAACGGCTGCTGAAATCCGCCAACCCGTCCCTGTCATCCGGCAAGGGCTGAGGTGGATACCTCCCCGGAACCCACGGAGTTTCCAATGTTAAAGATTATCCTGACCACAGCCGCGGCGCTTGCGCTTGGCACCACTGCAACCCTTGGCAACGATCTCGAAGGCAAAAGCTGGGACGAGATCGTCGCCCAGGCCAAGGAAGAGGGCGAGCTGAATTGGTTCGTCTGGTATCTGACCGACGACCTGCGCCGCTTCGTTCAGCCTTTCGAGGAAGAATACGGCATCAAGATCACCATCCCTGAAGGCACAGCACAGGGCAACGCCGACAAGCTGCTGGCGGAGCGTGAGCGCGAGACCGGCGATATCGACGTCTTCGCCTGGGGCATGAACGATTTCGCGCAGATCGATCCGGCGGAGATGTTCTATTCGCTGAATATCCTGCCCGAAGACGATGGCCGTGTTTCTGAACTGGCCGGTGTCGATGGCGGCGAACAGATCCTTGCCTATTGGGGCAACCAGACCGGCATCGCCTATGACCCGGCTCAGGTCGACGAAGCCGCCCTGCCGCAGAACCCTGAAGATTTCGCGGCCTTCTGGGACGCCAATCCCGGCAAGTTCGGCTTCAACTACGAAAACGGCGGCGCGGGCCCGTCCTTCTGGCAGAACATCACCCGCGTGATTGCCGATGTCGACCCGACCGACGGCACCAGTGACGAGGCGCGTCTGGCCTCCGTCCAGCCTGCCTTTGATTTCTTCAATGAACGTGCCGAGGAATATGTCATCACCACCGGCAATGCTGACAGCATCACCCGGATTTCCGATGGTGAGCTGTGGATGGCCCCGGCCTGGGAAGATCACCTCGCCGGTCTGCAAAAACGTGGTGAAGTGCGCGATGACATCGCGTTCTACATCCCGGAAATGGGTATGAATGGCGGCGGCAACGGTGTCGCGATCCCGTTGAATGCCGAACATCCGGCGGCTGCTGCCGTGTTCATCGACTGGCTGACCTCTGCCGATACGCAATCGGCGCTGAACCGCGATTTCGGCACTGCGCCGATGAATGCTGCCGCCGACGACAGCAACGCACTCGTGTCCAACGATCAGCGTGATCGTCTGCGCGTGTGGCAGGCAAAGCCCTTTGCCGACGACCTGACCGCCGCGTTTATTGATAACGTCATACTTGAGCGCTAACACACAACCAACCACGCGCCGCAGCATTTCCTGTGGCGCGTGACTTCACAGGAATAACATTAGCATGAACATCCCAAATCCCCGCTTTCGCGACTATGACCCGGCGCGTGTTGTCGGCGATCGCGATATGTGGGTTTCTCTCCTGACCGGCAAAGACGCGGCGGGTCCGTTGCCGCAATCCATCTCTGCCCCGGGTCAGGGCGGCAAATTCACGCCCGACGGTGCCATACTCCCGTTCCCCGGAAACACCTTTATCTGCCATATCGATCCTGCAAGCCGTGCGCATCGGGCGATTACCGAGTTTCAGCGCCGGGTGTTGGCGCTTCCCTCGGCCCGCCATTGTATCGCCCTGCCGGCGTCGAGCCTTCACATGACGATATTCTGCGGCGTCTCGGGGGAGCCGCTGGGGGAGGATGGCTGGCCGAAAGACATCGCGCCCGGCAGTTCCCTGACCGAAATCACGGAGATTTTTCGCACGCGGCTGCGCGGTTTGCGTTTGCCCGGCCCCTACCGGGTCCGCCCGACCGGACCCAATCATGGCTTCACGCTGCATATGGAACCCTGCGACCGACAAAGCCACGACGCCCTGTGGACCTCCCGCGACATTCTACGCGATGTGACCGGGATGGAACGGTCGGATCACGACCATTACGGCTTTCACATCTCGATGTTCTATCTGACCCGCTTCATGTCGGAAGACCTCGCTTCACAACACATGACGGCCATCGGCTCGATTTTCGACGAATTGCGCGATGATCTGGGCGATATCCAGCTTGGTCCGGTGGAGTTCTGCAATTTCGAAAACATGATGCACTTCAATACGCTGCAGCGTATTGAGCAGGAGGAAAACCGGCATGCTGACTGAGGAACAAATCTCCGGGCTGATCGAAAGCGTTCGGGAGGCTGGTCGCCGTGAAATCATGCCCCGCTTCCGGCGGCTTTCGGATGATGACATCCGCGCCAAATCCTCGCCCGACGATCTGGTGACAGAGGCGGACATTGCGGCGGAACGCTTCATCATGGATGAGGTCGGCAAGCTTCTTCCCGACGCGGTGTTTGTGGGCGAGGAGGCGCAACTCGACGCAGCCGCCATCGACGCCGCGCTGGCCGCTGATCTTTGCGTGGTGATCGATCCAGTGGATGGAACCTACAATTTCGCCCACGGGCTGGCGACCTTCGGCACGATCCTCGCCGTGGTCAGCCGTGGTGAGACCATCTTCGGTCTGCTCTATGATACGGTGCTGGATGACTGGGTCATGGCGCGCAAGGACGGGGGCAGCTTCTATGGCCGCCCCGATGCCGCGCCGCGCCCGCTGCATCTGTCGCAGGACGCTCAGGCCGGACGGCTGAAAGGCTATCTGCCGCTTTTCCTTTATGAGGAGCCGGACCGCCGCCGCTTCGCCCCGATCATGCCCGATCTCGGCCGGGTCACGACGCTAGGCAGTTCCTGCCATGAATATCGCCAGATGTTGCTCGGTTCTGTCGATTTCATCATGAATGCGGGTTTGAATGTCTGGGATCATGCGGCTGGCGTGCTTGCCGTGCAGGAGGCTGGCGGCATCGCAAAACTCAGTGACGGGGCGGCCTATGTCCCGAATATGAAACAGGGCCAGCTGCGTCTGACCCGCAGCGAAGCGATTATGCGGCAGTTGGAAGAGGTCATGGATGCTTGAACAGCAATAATATCGCTGGCCAGATCACCCGGTTTCGCTGGCAGGGCCGTCTTGGGGGCGTGCCGTCCCAAAATATAACTCCGTTTGAAAGCAAATGCTGCTTATGCTGAATATTCAGACAGAGTAGCGATGGACCGCCGGGGGAAAGCAGGGCTGCATGATCCTTCACGTCATAACGAATTTCGAAGCGAATGGCGGTGCAGAAACCATGCTCGCCCGCCTGCTGCATGAATACCGGGAACCTGCGATTGTCGCCTCTCTGATGGGCGTGTCGGAACGCAATATCACCTTGGCGTCGAACCCGCAGGTGACATATGAATGCCTGAACGCTCATTCGATGCGAAAACTCCCGGGGGCGGTCTGGGAATTGTCGCGGATTATCCGGCAGCATCGCCCGTCGGCAATCTTATGCTGGATGTATCACGGGATGGTCATCGGATCGGCTGCCTCTGCGCTGTCGCGCCACAAAGCGCCACTGTTCTGGACGGTGCGTCAGGCGCTTGACGACCCGAACGCGCTGACCCGAAGCACGCGCATGGCGGTTTCTGCTACGAAGCGTCTTTCCTCGCGAAATTCCGGGATCATCTATAATTCGGAACGCGCGCGCTTCCAGCACAGGGACTATGGCTTCGATGATCGCCGCGCCGTCGTCATCCCCAATGGTTTTGTTTTGCCGGCTTTCAGCGATAGCAAACGGGCAAAGGCGGAGATATTCGGGCTTGCCGCGCGGTTCCACAAGCAGAAGGATTTCGGAAACTTCTTTCAGGCCGCCGCGATCGCCGCCCGCGCCAATCCGGCTTTGCGTTTCGTCGCCGCAGGAAAAAGCGTGACATCTGAAAACCCGGAAATACTCCGTCTCATGGAGGTTGCCGGGCTAGATTACTCACGAATAGAATTGATGGGCGAACAACGTGATATGAGCAGCTTCTACCGCAATATCGACGCTCTCGTCCTGTCGTCGCGCACCGAAGGCTTCCCGAACGTGGTCGGAGAGGCGATGAGCCACGGCAAGGTCGTCGTCACGACAGATGTGGGCGACGCGGGCAAGATCGTCGGGACAACAGGCATCGTCGTCCCCCCCGGCGACGCCGAAGCACTCGCCCGGGGCATCCTAAACGTCGCCAACTGGTCGCCGGAGCAATACCGCAACGCGGGAAAAGCGGCGTATGACCGGATAGGGCGGGATTATTCGCTGGAACGGATCGTGCGTGCCTATCGTGATATTTTGTTGCGTGAGATTTAACTAATCGATTTCAAATTATTTTATATAGTTGAGATTAAGCCGCTAAGGTAAAGAAAATTCGTCAAAAGGAGCAGAAATCTGGGTGGCGGTGAACTGATAGATTGTTCCGCAGCCTTGTGCGCGCATGGGGCTAGGATAGCGCGGTATAGCTGCGTGCCTCGGCGTATTCATGCTGCAGGGCGTCGAAGGCGGAGCGGACCATTGCTTCGCCGCCGGCGGCGAGCGCCCAGAGGGGTAGGCGGCCCAGCATGACGGCGCTGGCGCCGCGGGTGGTGTAGCGAAATGCGTCCAGCCCGCGCTTGATGCCGCTATCGGCCAGGACGGTCAGGCGGTTTCCGATCTGTGCCGCGATCTCTGGCAGGGCGTCGATCGGGGCGGGCGAGGCATCGAAATTGCGGGCGCCATGAGATGACACAACAATGCCGTCCGCCCCGGCGGAAACCGCTTTTTCGGCGTCCTGCACCGACAGAATTCCTTTCAGGACCAGCTTGCCGGGCCAGCGTTCGCGCACCCAGTCGACATGCTGCCAGTTCAGATCGGCAATAAGGCGCAGGCCGGGGTCGACGGGCCGGCCGATGAGGCGCGGGCGCAGTCCCTCGGGGAAATTGCGCATCTCTGGCAGGCCGCCCCGAAGCATCAGCGGCGCGACTACCGAAAGCAGCCAGTTCGGCCGCAACGCCAGGTCGGCGACGCTGCGGGCGCAGATGCGGAACGGCATGTCGAAACCGCTGCGGATGTTCCATTCCTTGCGCGATCCGGCGGGGGTGTCGACGGTCATCACCAGCACATGCGATCCGGCATCGGATGCGCGTTTCAGCAGCCCCTCGGAGAAACTCATATCCTGCCAGAGATATAGCTGCATCCAGATATCGGTATCGGGCGCGGCGCGGGCGACCTCGTCAACCGCGCTGATCGATTGGGTCGACAGGGAAAAGGGAATTCCCGCAGCGCCCGCAGCCCGGGCCAGTCCGAACTCTCCATCCCTGTGGACCAGCCCCGCCATCGCGGTTGGCGCGACGATGAACGGCGCGGCATAGTCGCGCCCGAAGAGATGGCATGTCGTGGCGGAGGTTTGCTGGCCGTTGAGGATCCGGGGCACGATCCGGGCCGCATCCAGCCTGTCGCGTAACGCCCTGAGCGTGGCCTCTTCACCGACACCCCGGTCGATATAGTCAAACAGCCCGCGCGGCAGCTTGCGGCGGGCGATGCGTCTGGCATCGTCGAATGACAGATACCGTGCCAAGTCAGCCGCCGCTGACGACCCAGATGACATCGGCGTCCTCATCCCCGACCGAGGTCCAGCAATGCTCGATATTGGCATCGTAGTAGACGGAGTCCCCCGGCCCGAGTTCGAGCGGTTCGTAAATGCGCGAATGTAGCAGCATCCGGCCGGACACCACCCAGACGAATATCTCGGTGTCCGATTGTGGCCATACCGGGTAATCCTCGGTGCTGCGGGCGGTGACGCGGGTGCGGACTGGGACCATCCGTTTGTTTTTCAATTCGCTGCACAGCAACATGTTTTCGCATGACAGCGAGGTATGCGGCTTGCCGTTGCCCGCACGGCTGACGGCGCGGCGGCCCGGGGCGGGGGTGACACGGCTGGGGGTCAGCAATTCGCCGGGTTCGACACCGAAACCGTCTGCGATCTTGACCAGCGTCGTCACCGTTGGCGACAGGTCGTCACGCTCGATCTTCGACAGGGTCGATGCGGACACGCCGCAGAGGCGCGCGCTTTCCTGCAAGGTGAGATTCCGCTCTTTGCGCAGCCCGATGATTCGCTTTCCGATCCGCTCGTCACCCGTACTGGTTTCCTCAATCGCACCGAGTACACCCGTCTGACTCAAGAGCGTTCGACCGCTGACCAGCATTATTTACCCTTCCTTAGCCGCATCGCGAAAACGCTGCATAGATTCGTTGGACCCGGAGTTTCAACTGCTTACGCATGACATCCTTTCGGGTCCGATACAGCTTACGAGGCAATGTTCGAAATGAGAAGATAATTTTCGTTTAAGAAAAATCTTGACGCATGAGCAAAAATTTCTCACGCTTTGGCGGCGTGCGGGTTTCCGCAGAATTTTTGCAAATGAGAACTGACGGGGGAGAATCATGAGTTATTTCCAAGGGATGCGCCTGGGCGCAGTGGCTGCCTGTGCTCTGATGGTCGGTGCTATGAGCGCCGGGGCCGAGGTTGTGCGCTTCGCGCATGTCGACGGCGAAGGCGATCTGCTGAACAATACCTACTGGACTTACACCGAGGTGTTCTCCAGTTCGCTGTCCGCTGCGACGGATGGGAAATATGAGGTCGAAGTCTTCCCGAACGGGCAGATGGGCGACCTGGAATCGCTGGCCGAACAGAATGTTCGCGGTTCGCTGCAAATCGTCGGCGGGCTGAACGCCGGTCACGTTGCCGCTTACGCGCCGATCGCCTCGGTTCTGGAGCTGCCTTACAGCTTCCCGTCGACCGCCGTCGCGCGCGAAGTGCTGAACGGCGAGTTCGGTGACAATCTGTCGGACAAGATCGCCGAAGCATCCGGCGTGCGCATCCTGTCCTATCTGCCCTCGGCGTTCCGCAACTTCTCGTCCTCGACGAAGATGATCAAATCGCCTGCTGACATGGTGGGGATGAAGATCCGCACGCAACAGGTGCCGATCCATATCGCAATGGTTGAAGCGCTTGGCGCGTCGCCCACGCCGATTGCCTGGGCCGAACTTTACAGCGCCCTTCAGACCGGGGTTGTCGATGGTCAGGAAAACGCCCCCTATACCATGCTGATGGCCAATCTTCAGGAGGTCCAGAAATACTACACGCTGGATCACCACCTGATCAACATGCCGCTGATCACCATCAACGAAGACTATTGGCAGGCGCTGCCCGATGAGGACAAGACCGCCTTCCAGAACGCCGCCGATGAGGCTGCCTTCGCGATGATGGGTGTGATCGCCGCCAAGGAATCGCAGGACCTTGCCGTGATCCGTGACGCCGGTGTCGAGATCTATCAGCCGACAGCGGAGGAGTTCCAGCAATTCGTGGATGCTGCACGTCAGCCGGTGGCGGAACTGCTGGCCGAGACGACGGGTCAGGAGATCATTGATGAGCTGACCGCCGCAGTTGCCGCCGCGACCGGCGACGGCAACTGATCCGAATTCTGTACCGGGCGGCGTTGTCGCCGCCCATTTCCATGTAAAATGCGGGGTTTCGGATGCTGGGCTTCCTTGAACGTGTCGCCTCTGCACTGGCAGTTGTGACGTCTGCCATTGCACGCGTGCTGCTGATGGCGATCTGTGTGATGCTTTTCGTGCAGGTGGTGTTGCGCTACGGTTTTGGCTTTTCGCTGCCCTGGCCGGAAGAAGCCTCGCGCTATCTGATGATCTGGGTGGTCATGCTGGCCGGCAGCCTTCTGGTCAAGGACGACCAGCTGGTGCGGGTCGATTTCTTCGATCATTTCTGGCCGAAACGTCTTCTGGGTTATCGCAATGCGATATTCCGGCTGCTGCTGGCGGGTCTGCTGGCGGTTCTGGTCTGGAAGGGGTTTGAGAACGCCATGTTCGGCCAGCGCAGACAGGCCGCCACGCTGGGGATCTCGTTTTTCTGGATCTATCTGTCGATCCCGGTCGGGGCGGCGCTGATGCTGTTCCACATGCTCGTGCTGGCGCTGCGCGACCTGCTGCGCGGGCCGGTCGATACGGGTCCATCCATCCTGAATTCGGAGATCTGAGTCATGGATCAGCCGCTTCTGATAATCGTCGGATTGTTGCTTCTGCTCATGCTCATGGGCAGCCCGGTGATCTTTGCCATCGGCTTTGCCGGTCTGGCCTATTTCTTCGTCAAACCGGGCATGAGCGAGATGCTCGACATCTATGCACATAAGTTTTTCACCGGCATGGATGTGTTCATCTGGCTTTCGATCCCGCTGTTCATCATCGCCGGCGAGATCATGAGCGCCATCGGCATGACCGAACGGCTGGTCAATCTGTCCCGGCTGATGGTCGGGCGGATGCGCGGCGGTCTGGCCTATGTGAACGTGGTCGGTTCGATGATGTTCGCGGGCGTCTCCGGCTCGGCCCTTGCCGATATTTCGGCACTTGGTCCGGTTGAGATCGAGATGATGGAGCAGGACGGCTACGACAAGGATTTCGCGACCGCCCTGACCGTCAGCTCGGCCATTCAGGGCCCGATCATTCCGCCGTCAATTCCGCTGATCATGTTCTCGGCGCTGACCAACACCTCGGTTGCGGCGCTGTTTCTGGCGGGGGCGGTGCCGGGCCTCATGCTCGGGCTGGGGCAGATGGCGCTGATCTTCGTGATGGCGCGCCGCTATGGCTATAAGGCCAACCCGATCAAGAACCTGACCTTTGAACTGGCGCTGCGCATCTTCTTCAACGCCTTCTTCGCGATTTTCATGCCGCTGATTATCATCGGTGGCATCATTTCCGGCGTCTTCACTGCGACAGAGGCGGCAGCTATAGCCGTTGCTTATGCGCTGATGGTTGGCTTTCTGGCCTATCGCAATCTCAGCCTGAAGGCGCTTTGGGCGATCTTGGACCGTTCGGCGCGCACTTCGGCCTCGGTCTATCTGATCGTTGGCTTCGCGACGATCATCTCGTGGGTGCTGGCCAATGAGCGCCTGCCCAATCAGCTTGGCGAGCTGGTTGCGACCTATGATCTGAAGCCGTGGATGCTGCTTCTGGCGCTGAATATCTTCTTCCTGATCAACGGGCTCTGGATCGGCGACTCGGTGCAGCTTCTGCTGTTCGCGCCGCTGTTCACGCCAATTCTGGCGCAGATGGGCGTCGATCCGGTGCATTTCGGCGTCATCATGGTGATGAACGTGATGATCGGGTTGATGACCCCGCCATATGGGCTGGCGCTGTATCTTGGATCATCCATTTCAGGGGTCTCGCTTGGCCGGATCGTCCGCGCCTCGCTGCCCTTCCTGTTCGCCAACCTTACCGTTTTGTTGCTGGTAACTTATCTCCCGGCGATTTCACTCACGCTGCCACGTCTTCTGGGCTTCCTGTAAGCCGATAGAGCAAGGATAAAGATCGATGACACTGACCAAAGATGACCTGACCGGGCTTTTCACGGCGATTGTGACGCCGTTCGATGCTGACAATGCCGTCGATTATGCAGGCGTGAAAGCCTTGGTCCGGCGCCAGATCGAAGCAGGCGCGACCGGCATCGTTCCGATCGGCGGCACCGGCGAATATCCGGCCCTGTCGCGTCGCGAGCGTGCCGGGATTGTCGCTGCATGTGTCGAGGCGGCGGGCAATGCGCCGGTTCTGCCGGGTGTGCTGGCGACCGGCTATGAAGATGCCCTCGAAGCCGGGCGCGATTTCAAGGATGCAGGTGCGGCAGGCCTGATGCTGGTCACGCCCTATTACGCCGTCGGCCCGCAAGACGGCATGCGCGCCTATTTCCGCCGCTATCGCGAGGCAGTCGATCTGCCATTGCTGGCCTATGAAATCCCGCGCCGCACCAATGCCGCGCTGTCGCCCGACAGCTATGTCAATCTAGCGGAAGACGGCACGATCATCGGCATGAAATACTCCAATTACGACATGCCGCAATTCATGGCCGCGATGCGTGACGCGGGTGATCTTCTGACCGTTCTGAGCGGGGAGGAACCGCTTTTCGCGACCCATGTCGCGCTTGGTGCAAAGGGCGGGGTTCTGGCCTCTGCGTCGCTCTACCCGGAATACTGGCTGCGCATCTTCGAACTTGCCCGCAGCGGCGATCTGGGGACGGCGATGGCGATGCAATACCGGATCGATCCATTGCTGGCCGCGATCTATCGGGAGACCAATCCCGGGCCGCTGAAATATCTGATGAAGTTGCAGGGCCGCGATGTCGGCGGCGTTCGTCTGCCGCTGACCGAACCCGCCCCGGAAACGATCGCGATGCTGAAGGCGCTGGATACCAGCTTCATTCAGGACAAGGCCGCCTGAGCATGACGGCCGATCCCGCATTGCTGTCCGAACTCTCGGCCATTCTGGGACCGAAAGGTCTGCTGACAGATCCGGACGACATGGCCCCGTATCTCGGCGATTTCCGTGGTCGCCGCAGCGGCGATGCGCTGGCGGTCCTGCTTCCCGCCAGCACGGCAGAGGCGGCTGCGGCGGTCGCCTCTGTCACGTCGCGGGGCCTGCCGGTTTTCCCTCAGGGGGGCAATACCGGGCTCTGCTATGGCGCGGTGCCGCGTGGCGGGGTGGTAATCGGGCTGAAGCGGATGCGGGGTGTGAGGCAGGCCGATATTCACTCCGGCCTGCTGACGGTTGATGCCGGGATGACGCTTGCCGAGGTGCATGTCGAGGCGGAGAAGCTGGGGCTGCAATTCCCCCTTTATCTCGGCTCGGAGGGGACGGCGCAGATCGGCGGGCTGATTTCGACCAATGCCGGGGGCACCGGCGTGCTGCGCTACGGCGCGATGCGCGACCTGATCGCCGGGGTCGAACTGGTGCTGGCCGATGGGCGCGTGTTGTCCGATCTGGGCGGGCTGCGCAAGAACAACACCGGCTATTCGATGAGCCAGCTGGTTGCCGGGGCCGAAGGAACGCTGGGCGTGGTGACCGCTGCGGTCTTGCGGCTGGCCCCCCGGATGCAGAGCCGCGCCCATGCGTGGCTGGGTTTCGAGCATGTCGAGCCGGCGCTGGAGGTCGCAACGCGCATCCGTGCTTCCTTCGGGACGCTGGCCGAGGCGATTGAACTGATCGACAGGAACGAAGCCTCCTATGTCTCGCGGCATTTTCCTGACATCAGGATGCCGCTTTCGGCCCTGCCAGACTGGTCGCTGATGATCGAACTGGCCTCGCCGCGCAGCGACGATATCCTGTTGCCGCCGCTGGAGGAACTGCTTGCCGGTGCGATGGAGGAGGGGCTGATCGCCGATGCGGTCATCGCCCAGAACGAGGCTCAGGCACGCGAGATCTGGCATTTCCGCCATTCGGTGACCGAGGCGAACAAGCTGACCGGCGTGGGCGTGGTGCTGGACACCTCTGTCCGGCCATCCGAGATTGCAGGCTTCATCGCCGATGCCGACCGCGTCGCCGCCGAACGCTTCCCCCAGGCCGAGCGCGCCATCGTCGCCCATCTGGCAGATGGTAACGTGCATTACATCCTGATGTTCCCGCATGAAATCTGGGCCGCCTATCCCGACAAGGAGGCCCGGGAGCTTGACGTCGAAACCGCCATACATGACGTCGCCATTGCGCATGGCGGCAGCTTCTCGGCGGAACACGGCATCGGTCGCAAACTGACCGAGGAAATGACCCGCCTGATCGACCCGGTTCGGCTCGATCTGATGAGGGGCATCAAGGACGCGTTCGACCCTAAGGGGCTGATGAACCCCGGCGTGTTGCTGGCGCAGACGGATCGGGCGTGAGCGGCAGGGGAAAACAGACATACATCATCACCGCTAGGCGGATGATCTCGGGCCTTGTCTTGAAATAGCTGAAGGGGGAGAGCCGACACATCCCGGAAGGCTATCTGCCACCTTGCCCCGCCGCAACCGAAGTTCCTCTGACCAGACCTGATGATCTATTGCTGCAAGTGTTCCGCATTGTGCCATGTCGATTGGTTCTGTGCCCCCAGTCTCGCATCAGTTGCTCCAACCTAGATGTCGCGGATTTCTTCCTGAAGCGGGTTCACCCCAGCCCGCGCAAGCTTCTTCAGCTTCAGCGCTTCGGCACGGGCTTCGTCCAAGAACAGCATTTGCGTATTGCCGAGACCGATTTCCATCCGCTTCGGTGTCCCGCTTGCCGTCACCATGCCTCGGACCTGCACCCGCGCGACCCAGCGTCTTGCGCCGGAATCATCGACGATCAGATATAATCCATTGCCATCGGTATATCGTCCCGGCGGATTGGTTCTGACCTGTCGTGCCGTCAGAGGCTTCGCCTGTCGTGACATCGTATCCACCCATATATCCACCTAAAATGATACATTGGAAGGCATACTGAGGCGATGGCAGGAAGAACGTCTTTCCAAGAATTCCATAAATAATGCGTTATTTCAGCATGTTGGAGATTTCTGGAAATATCAGGAAAGTTGAGTATGGCGGAGAAGGTGGGATTCGAACCCACGGAACCCGTGAAGGCTCAACGGTTTTCGAGACCGCCCCGTTCGACCACTCCGGCACTTCTCCGCACTTAATCGGGGTGGTCCGGCGCATGTAGCTTGCGGGGGGTTGAAGCGCAAGGGGGTTTGCGGTGAAAAGCGCGTGTCGGGTCAAAAGGAATCCATATGCGCCGCCTCGGCCTCGCTGCCAGAACTGTCTTGACCGCCGCGGCGCTGCTTGTGGCGACGGGGCCTCACACCAATGCGCAGCCTCTGCCGCCGGACGCCGCCATCGTGTCGCCCGATACGGCTGAACTTGCCGAGCAGGTTTATGCCGCTGGCAATGCCGATCTCACGGCGGCGGCGATTGCGGCTGAATCGGGGGAATTTGCCGACCGCATGGCGGCGCTTTATTTCGATCATGGCAGCGGCCCCGACTGGCGGGAGGAGGTGGCGCGGCTTCATGATCCGGTCCGGGTGTCGGGGCTTCTGCTGGGGGCGATCGGGGGCCTTGTCTCGGCGCCGGGTTTCGATGCCGACCGGATCGGGCCGGCCATCGGCGCATCGGGTGTCGCGGCGCGGCCGAATGGGCGCAAAAACTGGCTGACGGCGCGGGTTTTGCTGGGCCGGATGGGGGCCGGGGACAAGGCTGCGGCGCGGATGCAGGCTGATCCGGCGACACTTGAGGGGATCGGAAAAACCATCGCTGCCGAGGGGCTGGTGACGCAGGCCGTGTCGCAGCGGATGAACCGCGACATTGCCTTCGCGCGCGGCTTTGCCGAGGCGGAGGGGTTCGCGTTTCCGACCCGGATGGCCGATATTGCCGCCGATCTGATCCTGCAGCTGGACGAGTTGCAGGCAGAGGAACAGGCGCGGATCGAACTGACGCTTTACGCCGCCTTCGGCGCGCGTGCGGCGCAGAATCCGGGGCAGTCGTCGTTCCGCCAGGATGACGATGCCGCGCGGGCGCTGCGTTCGCTGATGTCGCGGGCCGAGGCCGAGGTGGTGGAGCAGCTTGCCACCGAAACCGGGCGTGCGGCGGCGCGGCGGCTCAGCGGGGAGGCGCTTTAATGGCCGACGCGGAGCTTGCCGGACCACTCGCCACGCCGGAGATGCTGGACGCGCTCGGACTGCGCGGGCAACCGGCACAGGCACTTGTCGGCAACATGTCTGGCGGTTTCGGGGCCGGGTTGGGCGGCGATTGGCCAGCGTTTCGGACGGGGCCGGGAGAGGTCGCAGTGGTTCGGGTGCCGGAGGGCCCGCGGCTGCGCAGATATTGCGAGATCATGGGTGTCGCGCCGGTTCCGGTGCATGGCCGCATGATCCTCGGGCTGGGCTCTGGCGGCGGCGATGACTGGGGTGCTGACCACCTGCCGCTTATGGCGGAGGTGGCGCGGCACATCCTCTCGCAGCCGGAAAGCCGCGCTGCCGTGGCGATCCGCCAGCGCCTGCCGCGCATTGCGGAGATCGCCGCCAGCCGTCTGCGGGCCGCCGCCGGACCGACGCCGGGCGCCCATCTTCCCCCGCCCGATCCGGCGCGGGTCGAGATCACATCCCGCCACGAAGCCTATGGCCGCTATTTCTCGGTTGAGGAAATCGCTTTGCGCCACCGGCTCGATAATGGCGGCTGGTCCGGGGTGTTGCAGCGCGAATCCTTCGTCTCGGCGGATGCTGCGCTGCTTTTGCCTTATGACCCGGCGACGGACCGGGTGCTGCTGATCAGCCAGTTCCGCGTCGGCCCGCTGGTGCGCGGCGACCGGCAATGCTGGATGCTGGAACCCGTCGCGGGCCGCATCGATGTCGGTGAGACGCCGCAGGATGCCGCGCGGCGCGAGGCGGTTGAGGAAGCCGGGCTGACCCCCGGCAGACTTTACGAATTGCCGCCGCAT
Organism: Paracoccus sp. SCSIO 75233; assembly: GCF_027912675.1. Lineage (NCBI taxonomy): Bacteria > Pseudomonadati > Pseudomonadota > Alphaproteobacteria > Rhodobacterales > Paracoccaceae > Paracoccus > Paracoccus sp. SCSIO 75233. The sequence continues at coordinate 601,363 of NZ_CP115757.1, forward strand.
TATCCGACGCCGGGGGCGAATTGCGAATATTTCTACCCCTTCGTCGCCACGGTATCGCTGGACAGCTATCGTCCCGGCGGCGGTTTCGGGCTGGATGCAGAAGGCGAGGACATCACAACCCATATCCTGCCGCGCGCCGAACTGACCCGGCTGGCGCTGGACGGTGCGCTGCAATGCGGGCCGCTGCTGCTCATGGCGCTCTGGCTGGAACAGAATGCCGACCGGATCCGCGCCGATCTGGCGTGATCTTGGGCGGGCCGCACTGGAAATTACCCCGTCAAGTCTTGCCGCCAAACGCTGCGCTGCTATTGATCGAATGATATGTGACAGGAAAGGCCGCGACATGGAAATCTGCCAGGATCTTGCTGACGCCATCGGCAACACCCCCCTTATCCGCCTGCGTGGCGCGTCGGAGGAGACGGGGTGCGAGATATTCGGCAAGGCGGAGTTCATGAATCCCGGCCAGTCGGTCAAGGACCGCGCGGCATTGTTCATCATCAAGGATGCGGTCGAACGCGGGGTGCTGAAACCCGGCGGCACGATTGTCGAAGGCACGGCGGGCAATACCGGCATCGGGCTGGCGCTGGTCGGGGCCTCGATGGGGTTCCGCTCGGTCATCGTGATCCCGGAAACCCAGAGCCAGGAGAAGAAGGACATGATCCGGCTCGCCGGGGCGGAACTGGTGCAGGTGCCCGCGGCACCTTACCGCAATCCGAATAACTATGTCCGCTACTCCGAACGTCTGGCGGCGGCGCTGGCGGCGACCGAGCCGAACGGGGCCGTCTGGGCCAACCAGTTCGACAATGTCGCCAACCGCCGCGCGCATGAGGAAACCACCGGGCCGGAGATCTGGGAACAGACCGACGGCAAGGTCAACGGCTTCATCTGCGCTGTCGGCTCTGGCGGGACGCTGGCCGGGATCGCGAATGCGCTGCAACCCAAAGGCGTCAAGATCGGGCTCGCTGACCCGGAGGGCGCGGCGCTGCATTCCTTCTACACCACCGGCGAATTCGACAGCCCCGGCAGTTCCATCACCGAGGGGATCGGGCAGGGCCGCATCACCGCCAATCTGGAGGGGTTCACCCCCGATTACAGCTACCGCGTCCCGGATGCAGAGGCGCTTGAGGTGCTGTTCCGCCTGGCGGAGGAGGAGGGGCTGGTCCTGGGCGGTTCATCCGGCATCAACATCGCCGGCGCGATCCGGCTGGCGAAGGATATGGGGCCGGGCAACCGCATCGTCACCATTCTGTGCGATTCCGGCAATCGCTATCAGACCAAGCTCTACAACCCGGAATTCCTGCGTGAAAAGGGCCTGCCGATCCCGGAATGGCTGGAGGCGGAGCCGAGAAACCTTCCTGAAGTCTTCGAGGAATAATCTTGCGTATCAGGTGCTTACACGCCGTTCTTCTGGCGGCATTCCTGCTTGTGGTTCAGCTGGCCTCGCCGGGTGCGGCGCAGGAGCAGCAAGCGCCTGATTACGAAAGCTGGGAGCGCTTCGCCACCCAGGCCGAAGCCGCGCTCGATGACCGGACCACGGCCGATCAGACGCTGGAATCGATCCGCGAAAATGCGATCCGCTGGCGTGACGAATTCGAACAGGCGCAAGACCTGAACGCACGGCGCATCGCCACGGTGCGCGAGCAGATCACCGCCCTCGGCCCGGTGCCGGGGGAGGGCGAAAGCGAGGCGGAGGACATCGCCGCCCGACGTACCTCCCTGAACGAACAGCTTGCCGAATTGCAGGCCCCCGGCATCAAGGCGACGGAGGCGTATAGCCGCGCGGATTCGCTCGTCACGCAGGTCGATCAGATCGACAGGCTGCGCCATGCCGAGGAGATCATGGCTGCGACCCCCTCGCCGCTTCTGCCACCCAGCTGGCTGGCCGCCGGGGAGGACGCCGCCGCCATCGGCACAGGCGTTGTCGATGAATTCAGCAGCATGTGGGCCGAACGGGGCGGGATCGACGATCTGCCGCAATTGCTGTTTTATCTGCTGGCCGCCGCCGCGCTGCTTTACGGGCGGCGCGTGGTCGACCAACTGCCCGCGCATCTGGGCAAGCGGACCCGGGGCGATGCCCGCGCGGTCGTCGCCTTCGTGGCCTCGCTGACCCAGATCCTCGTCCCGATGATCGGGATTTTCCTGCTCGCATGGGCGCTCGACGCAACCGGGCTGTTCGGCGAATGGACCCGCCCGCTGCTGCTCGGCCTGCCGCTGCTTGGGTTGGTGTTCTTCAGCGGCCGCTGGCTGGTGCGCATGATGTTCGCCGAACATCACGTCGCCTATGATACGCTGCATCTGCCGCCGAAACAGCGCAATATGGCCCGGCTTTATGCCACGGGTCTTGCACTCGTCACCGGGTTCCACAGCGTCGTGTCAAACGCCGTGCTGCCGCTTTCGGGCTTCGTGCGCCGGGACAATGCGCCGCCGATGATCCCCTATGAGGTCAGCCCGGCCGGGGCAGGGGTCGCGCATTTCATCATTATGCTCGCGGCGTCGTTCTTTCTGTTCCAGATCGCCAATATTCTGCGCCGTATGGTGCATTTCGACGGCACCGACTCGCCGCCGCTCAGGGCGTGGATACTGTCCTTTGCCGGGCGGGCGCTGCGAATCGTCGTGGTGGTCTCGCTCGCGGCGATGATGTTCGGCTATGTGAACGCGTCGAACGCGCTGTTCTGGCCCTCGGTCAAAAGCCTGTGGCTGATCGGCGTGCTGATCCTGTTGCAGGATTTCCTCCTCGATCTGTTGTCGATGTTCCGCGGCGATCGCGACAAGGTCCGCGCCTCGCTGGCGCCGATCGTTCTGACCACCACGCTGACGCTGCTGTCGCTACCGCTGTTCGCGCTGATCTGGGGCGCGACGCTGGATGAGCTGGGGGAGATGTGGACCCAGATCATGCAGGGTGTCACGCTGGGCGGGATCAACCTGTCGCCGGGTGCGGTACTGACCTTCTTCGTCGTCTTTGGCATCGGCTATCTGCTGACCGGCTGGGTCAAATCCGCCATGCGCACCCAGATCCTGCCGCGCACAAAGCTGGATCAGGGCGCGCAGACGGCGGCGATTTCCGGCATCGGCTATATCGGGGTGTTTCTGGCGGCGCTGCTGGCCATCACCTCCGCCGGGTTCGACCTCTCCAACCTCGCCATCGTCGCCGGTGCGCTGTCGGTCGGGATCGGTTTCGGTCTTCAGACCATCGTGCAGAACTTCGTCTCCGGCATTATCCTGCTGATCGAACGCCCGATCAGCGTCGGCGACTGGGTGGAGGCCGGGGGTCAGCAGGGCATCGTGCAGGATGTCTCCGTCCGCTCGACCCGGCTCAAGACCTTCGACCAGACCGATGTCATCATCCCCAACAGCGACCTTATCAGCCAGCCGGTGACCAACTGGACGCGCGGCAATGCGCGCGGCCGGATCATCGTCCCGGTCGGCGTCGCCTACGGCACCGACACCCGCAAGGTCGAACGCATCCTGCGCGAGATTGTCGAGGATCAGCCGACCGTGCTGATCGACCCCGCGCCGCTGGTGCTGTTTCAGGGCTTCGGTGCCGACAGTCTGGATTTCGAGATCCGCGCGATCCTGTCCGACATTGGCGGCGGCCTCGGCGTCTGCTCCGAGATGCGCCACCAGATCGCCGCCCGCTTCGTCGAGGAAGGCATCGAGATCCCCTATGCGCAGCGCGATATCTGGCTGCGCAACCCCGAGGCGCTGCAGGCACCGAAACCCGCCGAAAAGGACAAGGCACCGGAACCGCCGGAGCCGCCCAGCCAGCCGCAGGACAGCCATATCATCGGCGATCTGCCGGGCGGGGATGGCGACGGCGACGGGGATTTGTGACGCCCGGCGTCATCGAATAACCTTGGTGTTCCGTACAAAGCGTCCGACCTGGTGGGCGCGCAACGCGCCCGCCTGGGGGAGGGCGGACGCGTGGCTGTCGCTGGCGCGACAGCGGAGGCTCAGCGGCAATGCAACTTAGGAGCGGCCGCCGCCTTACCCGCCAATCATCCGCACCCCGTCCAGCACACTGAACACGGGCCGCCCGATCTCCCGCCGCAACGCCGCCGCATAGGGCGGCAAATTCCCGCATTCCAGCACCACGGCCCCGATCTCAGGCGCGCGGGCCAGCAGATCGCGCCCGGCCTGCATCACCACATCCGCCATCTGCGCCTCATCGAAAGACGCCTGCTGCGCGGCCAGCGGGGCCAGAAACACCCCGGCAAAGACCGGGTCCTGTTCCAGCCCGCCGATCCGCACATCCCCGCCCGCGATCCCAGCCGCCGCCAGACTGCGCGGCCCCAGCTTCGCTGCGCAGGCGGTCAGCACCCCGACCGGACGCCCGCCCGTCATCGCCCGCACCACCGGCACAAGGCTCAGCCCCGACAGCAGTACCGGCACACGCACCGACTGCGCGATCTCCGCCTGCATCGTCACCAGAAACCCGCAGGTTGAGGTGATCAGCACCGCACCCTCCGCCTCCAGCTCCCGCGCGGCGTCGATGAACCGCGCCGCGAGTGCCGGCTCCGGCGCGCCGTCGCGCACGATCTTCGGGCTGTCCGCCCCGCCGATCACCCGCACCCGAGCGGGCAGGTGATAGCTGCCCGGATTGCCCGCATCGCCCCGGATGCGCGGAAACCGCGCCTCAAGGCTCAGCACACCGATGAAACCACCCATCAGATTGCCTCTTCCTTACGGTCCAGAAACCGCAGGATCAGCGGCGAGGCGTAAATCGGGATCTGCGCCAGCGCCACGAACAGGCTGAACACCGGGTCCGGCGGCAGCGCGGCCAGCAGCAGCCCGATATTGCGGTTGCCGAATGCCAGACCAAGCGCCTTTGCACGGCCCGGCGCAAAGAACCGGAGCGCCACGCTCCGCACCAGCAGATTGCCGCCCAGATTGAGCATCAGCGCCAGCCCTGCCAGCCGCAGGGCCAGTCCGGGATCGGCCCATATCTCCTCCGCCACCCCGTCAGAGATCGGCAGCAGAAAGGCGATCATCACCAGCGCGCCCGCGCCATCCATCGCCTTGCCCTCCGCCGCGATCCGCACCGGCCCGATCACGCGCCGCAGCCCGACCCCGATGGCCACACCCGCGGCCAGAACCGCCGCGACATTCATCGCGATCCGGGCAGGCTCGATCGGCAGCGCGACACCGGACAGGCCAAGCGCCAGCGGGATCATCAGCGGCGACAGCAGGCTGCTCGCCAGCATCCAGTAGAGCGTCAGCCGCGCGTCATAGCCCATCAGCAGCGCAATACCGGGCGCCGCACTCAGCACCGGGGAGGCCATGAAACAGGCGATCATCAAAAGCGTGGCGCTGCCCAGCCCGACCAATCCGCCCAGCCCGGTCAGCCCGACGGTGGCGGCGATCTGAAACAGGCATATCCCGGCCAGCAGCGCGGGCAGAAACCGGGGATCGGCCAGATCCGACAGGATCGACGCCAGATCGAGCCGGCTCAGCGGCAGCCCGATCAGCAGCGCGATAATCACCGGCAGCAGCGGCAGAAACGCCCCGTGCGGCAAGGGCAGCAGCGGAATGACGAACAGCGAGGCCAGCAGGACCGGCTTCGCATGAAGCCCGATCCACTCAAGAGCGCGGATCAATTCGGCGCCTGTTTCATCGCCTCCGGCAGCCATGTCGCAAGCTGCGGGAAGGCGACCAGAATGGCGACCATCAGCAGCATGATCAGGAACATCGGCGCGGCGGTGCGGGCGATATATCCCATGCTGTGTTTCGTCATCCCCTGCAACACGAACAGGTTGAACCCGACCGGCGGGGTGATCTGCGCCATCTCGACCACGACGACGACGAAAATCCCGAACCAGATCATATCGATCCCGGCACCCCGGACCATCGGGTCGATGATCGCCATTGTCAGCACCACGGCGGAAATCCCGTCAAGGAACATGCCGATGACGATATAAAACAGCGTCAGCGCCACAATCAGGGCGGCGGGCGACAAATCCATCCCGCCGATCCACGCAGCCAGCGTGCGCGGCACGCCGGTAAAGCCCATCGAGAGGGTCAGGAAAGCCGCCCCCATCAGGATCAGCGCGATCATGGCAGAGGTGCGCGTCGCGCCCAGCAGGCTTTCGGAGAAGCTGCTCCAGGTCAGCGACCCCTGTATCGCCGCCAGCACCAATGCGCCAACAACGCCGAACGCCGCCGCCTCGGTCGCTGTGGCAATGCCGATATACATCGAACCGATCACCGTCACGATCAGCAGGATCACCGGGATCAGCAGGACGGAGTTGCGCAATGCGGCCATGAAACCCATGCGCGGCTCCGGGTCGGGCCGGTCCTGCGGGCGGGCAATGGACCATCCGGCGATATACAGCATGAACATCGCCGCCAGCACCAGACCGGGCAGCACCCCCGCCATGAACAGGCTGGTAATGCTCTCCTTCACCGTCACGCCGTAGACGATCAGCGTCAGCGAGGGCGGGATCATCAGCCCCAGCGTGGCCGCCCCGGCCAGCGTGCCGATAATCATGAATTCCGGGTAGCCGCGCTTGCGCAGTTCGGGGATCGACATCTTGCCGACCGTGGTCAGCGTTGCGGCGGACGAACCGGAGACGGCGGCGAACACCGTGCAGCCGACGACATTGGTATGCAACAGCCCGCCCGGCAGCCCGCGCAGCCACGGCGAAAGCCCCCGGAACATATCCTCCGACAGCCGCGTGCGGAACAGGATCTCCCCCATCCAGATGAATAGCGGCAGCGAGGTCAGCGTCCAGCTTGACGAACTCGTCCAGATGGTGATCGACATCGAACTGCCCGGATTGCGCGAGGTGAACCCGATCATGCCGATATAGGCCACACCCATCAGCGCCAGCCCGACCCAAAGCCCGGTGCCCAGCAGGAAGAACATCACGAACAGGAATATCCCGATCTTCAGCCCGGTCGCGTCGCGGTCGAACCCGGTCATCAGCGTGATCGCGGCATAAACGACCAGCAGCGTCGCGCCGCAAACCGCGATCCGCAGCCTGCGGTCGGCCAGCAGGTCGCGTTCGGGCAGCTTGCGCGGTGCCTCCACCCCGTAACTCTCCGTGGTCAGCACCTTGACCAGATTGTCCAGCATGGCAATCGCCATGATCGACGCCCCGACCGCCATTGCGATCTGCGGGATCCACAGCGGCGTCGCGTCCTGCCCCTGGGAGACATCGCCGAAACGATGGCTGATGATCGGCGTCTGGATCGCGTTCCACGCAAAGAACAACATCACCACAGAGCCGAGCGTATAGCACCAGATTTCCACGCCCCGGCGCAGATTGCCGCTGCGGTCGACCAGCAGCCCGACCCGGATATGCTCATTATTGACGAAGGTATAAGCCAGCCCGAAGAACGAGGCAGAGGCCATGGCATAGCCCGCATAAGTCGCCCCGCCCGGCAGCAGCAGCCCAAGCCAGCGCGCCACCATCTGCGCAATGACAAGGCAAAGGATTGCCAGAAGTGACAGGGCGGCCAGAAAGCCGGCCCCGCTATACAAGGCATCAAGACCGCGTCGCATTCATCCCCCGTCAGCGAAGCGGTCCGGCGCATGTCGGATCATGCGCCGGACCTGTCGTTTTTGGTTTTATCTGGTGTCGTCCCGGATCACTCGGCGCGGTAGGCGTCGATGATCGCCTTGCCCTGCTCGCCGGTCGACTCCAGCCATTCATTTGTCATCTGCTCACCGATACCGGCCAGATCGGCGGCAAGCTGCTCGCCCGGTTCGGCAACGCTCATGCCGTTCTCCGCCAGCGTGTCGAGGAAACCGCCGCTCAGCTCCGCCGCGGTGTCCGCGCCGCGGCTTTGTGCGGCCTCGGCTGCGGTGCGGACGCAATCCTGCACCTCGGCGGGCAGCGCCTCAAGGGCGGCGGTGTTGGCGAACACCGTGTTGCGCGGCAGCCATGCCTTCACGTCGTAGAAATTGCTCATGTCTTCCCAGGCTTTTTCATCGACGCCCGTCGACCCGGAGGAGATCATCGCCGCAACCACCCCGGTTGCCAGCGCCTGTTTCAGCTCCGCCGCCTCGACCTGGGTCGGCACCATCCCGGCCAGTTCCGCCACCCGCGCGGTGCTGGAGTTATAGGCGCGGAACTTGATCCCCGCCATATCGGCGACAGAGTTCACCTCCTGATTGAAATACATCCCTTGTGCGGGCCACGGCACGGAATAAAGCAGCGTCAGCCCCTGACTGGCCAGCAATTCGCCCAGCACCGGCTCGGCGGCGGCGCGCAGCTTTTCCGACGCTTCGAAGGAGCTGGCAAGGAACGGCACCGAATCATAGCCGAACAGCGCATCCTCATTGGCATGCGCCGACAGCAGCCGCTCACCGATCTGGGCGTCGCCGGTCTGCACGGCACGCTTGATCTCGTCACCCTTGAACAGCGATCCGCTGGGGTGAATGGTGATTTCCAGCGCGTCGCCGGAGCAGGATTTCACCTCCTCCGCGAACTGAACCGCGTTTTCGGTATGATAGTTGTCCGACGGATAAGCGACCGGCATATCCCAGTTTTCAGCCTGCGCAGCGGCGGCGGCAAGGATGCCGGTGGCGGCGACAAGGGGGAAATAGGTTTTCATTTAAGCACTCTCTGTTGGTTGGCTTGTTCATATCGTTGACCCCGTCAGGGGCGTGGAAGTTTTTGTAGCACTGTCTTTATCCGCTTTTCCAGCATCACCTGCGCCCGGGGTGTCCTGAAATCGGACTTCATTCGCTCTGGTTGCAAACGATTTATCTGCTTCGCTTTAAAATTTCAGAAAACCCCGGCTCTGCCGAATTGACCCAAAGCGCCATTCCGGCGCAGAGTTTTCTTGACGGGCGGGGGGAACCGGTGCATAAACCGAATTAAATGAACGCGTGTTCAAATAATGGGAAGGGGGGCCCGATGTTTACACACGGCATGGAATTCGATCTGGGCGAAGATATTGGCGCGCTGCGCGAGATGGTGCATCGCTTCGCGCAGGAGCGGATCAAGCCCATTGCGGCCAAAACCGACAGTGAGAATGCGTTTCCGAACGAGCTTTGGCGGGAATTCGGCGAACTCGGCCTGCTGGGCATCACCGTGGCCGAGGAATATGGCGGCTCCGGCATGGGCTATCTGGCCCACACCATCGTGACGGAGGAGATCGCGCGCGCATCCGCCTCCATCAGCCTCAGCTATGGCGCGCATTCCAATCTTTGCGTCAACCAGCTCAAGCTGAACGCGACCGAGGCGCAGAAGCAGAAATACCTGCCGAAACTGTGTTCCGGTGAACATATCGGCGCGCTTGCGATGTCCGAGGAAGGTGCGGGCTCCGATGTTGTCGGCATGAAGCTGAAGGCGGAAAAGCGCAACGGCTACTATGTGCTGAACGGGTCGAAATACTGGATCACCAACGGCCCGGACGCCGACACGCTGGTGGTTTATGCCAAGACCGACCCGGATGCCGGATCGAAGGGCATCACCGCCTTCATCATCGAAAAGCAAATGACCGGCTTCCGGCAAGGCCCGCATTTCGACAAGGTCGGGATGCGCGGATCGAACACCGGCGAACTGATCTTCGAGAATTGCGAAGTCCCGTTCGAGAATGTGCTTGGGGAAGAGGGCAAGGGCGTCCGCGTCCTGATGTCTGGCCTCGATTACGAACGTCTCGTCCTGTCGGGCATCGGCACCGGCATCATGGCCGCCTGCCTCGATGAGGTCGTCCCCTACAGCAAGGAACGCAAGCAATTCGGCCAGCCGATCGGGAACTTCCAGCTCATGCAGGCCAAGATCGCGGATATGTATGTCGCGATGAACACCGCCAAGGCCTATGTCTACGAGGTGGCGAAGGCCTGCGACGCGGGCAAGGTCACCCGTCAGGACGCGGCGGGCGCGGTTCTTTATGCCTCCGAACAGGCGATGGTGCAGGCGCATCAGGCGGTTCAGGCACTTGGCGGGGCCGGGTTCCTCAATGACAGCGTCGTCAGCCGCCTGTTCCGCGACGCCAAGCTGATGGAGATCGGCGCGGGCACCTCCGAAATCCGCCGTATGCTGATCGGGCGCGAGCTGATGGCGGGGGCGTGATGCTGCGCCGGGCGGCCCTGCTGCTGATCCTTGCCGCCGGTCCGGCGGTCGCGCAGGATGGCGCGCCGCCCTTTGACGGCGGGCTGATCGACGATTGCCTTGCGGTCCAGCAGGGCGAAGGCGGGCAGCCGGAATATTGCATCGGCGCTGCCGCCGGGCCCTGCACCGACACCCCCGAAGGCTATACCACGATGGGGATGTCCTATTGCCTCTCCCGTGAATGGGAACACTGGGATGCATTGCTGAATATCGCCTATGGCGATCTGATGGCGCAGGCGAAGGAGGCGGATGCCGATCTGGCAGATGGCGCATCATTCGCGCCGGAACAGGCCCCGCATCTGCGCGATATGCAGCGCAAATGGATCGCCTATCGCGACGCGGCCTGCAGCTATGAGGGCAGCCGCTGGGGCGGCGGCAGCGGCGCCGGGCCAGCCGGAACCCAATGCATGCTGACGCTGACCGCGCGGCAATATATTCTGCTCAATGATTATCTGGAGCAGGTGCAATGACCCCGGCGCTTTCCCACAGCGACTACCCACGGCTCTGCCGGGAGTTCCGCTGGGACTATCCGGCGCGGCTGAACATGGCCGACCAGATCATCGGTGACTGGGCGGCGGCGGAGCCGGAGCGGCGGGCGGTCATCGAATATGACGGTCGGACCGCGCGACCGCTCAGCTATGGCGAGCTTGCCGCGATGACCGACCGGCTGGCGCATGCGCTGGCGCTGACGGGTGGCGAACGTGTGGGCGTGTTGCGCACCCAAAGCGGCTGGACCGCTGCCGCACATGCCGCCGTGTGGAAATCCGCCGCCATCTCCGTGCCGCTGTTCAAGCTGTTCGGGGAGGATGCGCTGCGCCTCAGGCTGGAGGATGCCGGGGTCGAAACCGTCATCACCGACCCGGAAGGCCGCGCCATGCTGGCGGCGTTCGACCTGCGCGTCATCGTGCCGGAGGAGGATGACCTGCCAGACGCCGGTCCGTTCGCCACCGCCGATACCGGGCCGGAGACGCCCGCCGTGATGATCTATACTTCCGGCACCACCGGCGCGCCGAAAGGGGCGCTGCATGGCCATCGTGTCCTGACCGGCCATCTGCCGGGGGTGGAGATGAGCCATGATCTGCTCCATCCGGGCGAGGATGTGCTGTGGACGCCCGCCGACTGGGCATGGATCGGCGGCATGTTCGACGTGGCGATGCCGGGGCTGGCGCTCGGCGTGCCGGTCGTGGCGGCGCGGCTGCCGAAATTCGACGCCGCTGCCTGCGCAAGGCTGATCCGCGATTGCGGGGTGACGGCGGCGTTTTTGCCGCCGACCGCGCTGAGGATGCTGAAAGCGGCGGATATGCAAATCGCCGGCCTGCGCTCCGTTGCCTCCGCCGGGGAAACGCTGGGGGCGGAGATGCTGGCCTGGGGCCGCGACGCCTTCGGGCTGGAGATCAACGAGTTTTACGGCCAGACCGAATGCAATATGGTCGCCGCCTGCGCCCATTCCATGTTCCCGACCCGCCCCGGCTGGTTCGGCAAGGCAGCGCCGGGTTTCGAGATGGCCGTGATCGACGAGGCCGGTCAGCCCACCACGGCGGAGGGCGACATCGCCATCAGACGCGGCGCGGGCTCCATGTTCCTCGGCTACTGGAACCGGCCCGAGGCGACGGCGGAGAAATTCCGTGGCGACTGGCTTGTCACCGGGGATCGTGGCGAGATGGCGGACGGCTATCTCCGCTTCGTCGGGCGCGATGACGATGTGATCACATCGGGCGGCTACCGGATCGGCCCGTCGGAGATCGAGGATGTGCTGATAAAGCATGAGGCCGTGGCGGCTGCGGGCGTGGTCGGCAAACCCGACCCGATGCGCACCGAAATCGTCAAGGCCTATGTCGTGCTGCGCGACGGCTTCGCGCCCTCGGACGATCTCGCGGCGGAATTGCAGGCCCATGCCAAACGCTGGTCTGCGGCGCATAGCTATCCGCGCGAAGTGGCGTTTCTGGACGAATTGCCGATGACCGTCACCGGCAAGGTAATGCGGCGCGAATTGCGCAAGCTGGCCGTGGCGGAGGCTTCGCAGACCGACCCGTCACAGACCGCCCCGTCGCAGGCCGGACAGAAAAAGGACGGGGGCCAGAATGACTGACCCCCGCCCGGTGCTTCTCGCCTGTGGTTCTGCCTCAGAACTTCATCAGATAGGACACGCCGAGGACGGTCGGATCGACCTCGACCTCACCGATTTTCTCGCCGTTCAGCTCAACATCGGAGTTGATGTCGATCCAGCGGGCATCGGCGCGGATGGCGGCGTTGTCGTTGATCCAGTAATCCGCACCCAGATGCGCGGCCAGCCCGGTGCTGTTCTTGACGCGCAGCTTGGTGCCGTCCAGCGGGCCTTTCGTTTCAGCGTCATAGAAGCCGGTGAAGTTGACACCGACGCCGACGAAGGGCTTGAGCTGCGGGGTGGCGTTGAAGTGATACTGCAGCGAGATGACCGGCGGCAGCTGTTTCACGGTGCCGATCTCGGTGCCGTTGGATTCGATGCTGTGCTTGAAGGGCAGCGCGCCGAGGATCTCGATGCCCAGATTGTCGCGGATGAAATACTCTGCGGTTATGCTGGGACGGGTGCTTTCGCCGATCTCGGTTGGAACCGTGCCGCCGGCAAGGACGCCGTTGTCGGATTTCGGGTTCACATTGGCCACACCGGCACCAAAGGTCCATTCGCCCTGCGACTGGCCGAAGGCGGGCGCGGCAAGGGCGAGGCCCGAGGCAATCAGCACGGTGGCTGTCAGGGAACGATGTGTCATGGCTGATCCTTTCAGGTTGATATCGGGCCAGACCAGACGCCTTTCCTGTTCGTTCAACTTTGATTTGTATCAACTTATGCATCGTTCGCGCCAATCTGCGACAATCTGGCGCGGCTGGGGGCGCAGAATATGACCACAGGAGCCAGATCATGAAGCTCAAGACGACCGCGATCCCGTCATCCGACGCCTTCCGCGCCAATCGCGAGGCGCATCTGGAATTGCTGGCCACGGCGCGCGAGGCGGCGGAGGCCGTGCTGGCGGGAGGCGGCGAAAAGGCGATGGAACGCCATGTCGGTCGCGGCAAGATGCCGCCGCGCGAACGGGTGGCGAACCTGCTCGACCCCGGCAGCCCGTTTCTGGAAATCGGCGCAACGGCGGCGCATGGCATGTATGACGGCGCGGCTCCGGGTGCTGGCGTGATCGCCGGTGTGGGTCGTGTGCATGGGCAGGACGTGATGGTCGTGGCCAATGACGCGACCGTCAAGGGCGGCACCTATTACCCGATGACCGTCAAGAAGCACCTCCGCGCGCAGGAAATTGCCGAGGAATGTCATCTGCCCTGCGTCTACCTTGTGGACAGCGGCGGCGCGAACCTGCCCAATCAGGACGAAGTCTTTCCCGACCGCGACCATTTCGGGCGCATCTTCTTCAATCAGGCGCAGATGAGCGCGAAGGGCATCCCGCAGATCGCCGTGGTGATGGGCTCTTGCACGGCGGGCGGGGCTTACGTTCCCGCCATGTCCGATGTGACGATCATCGTCCGCGATCAGGGCACGATCTTTCTGGCCGGGCCGCCCCTGGTCAAGGCCGCGACGGGCGAGGTCGTCAGCGCCGAAGACCTTGGCGGCGGCGATGTGCATACGCGGCTGTCGGGCGTGGCCGATTATCTGGCCGAGGATGACGCCCACGCGCTGGCTCAGGCCCGCCGCGCCATCGCCAATCTGAACCGCCACAAGCCGCAGACGGTCGTCTGGGAAAGCCCCGAGGCCCCGGCCTATGACCCCGAGGAGATCCTTGGCGTTGTGCCCGCCGATCTGCGCACCCCCTATGACATCCGCGAGGTGATCGCGCGGGTCGTGGACGGCTCGCGCTTCGACGAATTCAAGGCCCGGTTCGGTGAAACGCTGGTGACAGGCTTTGCCCATATCGAGGGCTGCCCGGTCGGCATCGTCGCCAATAACGGCGTGCTGTTTTCCGAGGCCGCGCAGAAGGGCGCGCATTTCATCGAACTGTGTTCGCAGCGCGGGACTCCGCTGATTTTCCTTCAGAATATCACCGGCTTCATGGTCGGGCGGAAATATGAAAACGAAGGCATCGCGCGGCATGGCGCCAAAATGGTGACGGCGGTCGCGACGACCAGCGTGCCCAAGATCACCATGTTGGTGGGCGGCAGCTTCGGGGCCGGGAATTACGGCATGGCGGGGCGCGCCTACAGCCCGCGCTTCCTGTGGACTTGGCCCAATTCCCGCATTTCCGTGATGGGCGGCGAGCAGGCCGCAGGCGTTCTGGCCACTGTCCGCCGCGACGGGATCGAACGCAAGGGCGGCACATGGTCCGCCGAGGAAGAGGCCGAATTCAAGCGCCCCACCATCGAGATGTTCGAGCGCCAGTCGCATCCGCTTTATGCGAGCGCAAGGCTGTGGGATGACGGCATCGTCGACCCGCGCAAGACCCGCGACGTGCTGTCGCTGAGCCTCCGCGCCAGCCTGAACGCGCCGATTGCGCCGACGCGCTTCGGTGTCTTCCGGATGTGATGGTTGCGATGCAGGATGCCTCCGGCGGGGATATTTGTGTCAGGATGAAAACCCAATGGTAATGAACTTGGAAAGCGGGGTGCGACGGCTCAGGCTGGTCGGGGTGCTGGCATGAGCAAGAAGATCATCGGCGAGAAATGGGTTTATACCGGCGTGGCGTTTGCGCTGAACCATCCGCTGTCGCAGCGTCTTGGCGCGGTCTGGTTCGTGGTGGCGTGGCTGGCGCTGTCGGCGGTCGCCGTCATCGTCGGGGTTGTCATGGTTCCGTGGGATGATCTCAACCCGGAGGGGTTTACCGATTACGCGATGCTGAGCGGGTTCATCCTGCTGGCCGTGCTGCTGTTTCTGAATGATCTGCTGGGTATCCTTGCCCTGATCGGGCGGCACCCGATTGCGCGGGGATGTGTCTGGCTGAATCTGGTCACGACGTTGCCGTTTTCTCTGCCGCTGATCCTGTACTGGGCCGATGGGGTGAAACCGAACCTGATTTATGCGCATCGCTTCGAGAAATATGTCGAACTGAATGCGTGACGAAACGACATTGGGAGGAGCCAAATGTTCCAGAAAATCCTGATCGCCAATCGCGGCGAGATCGCGTGCCGGGTCATTGACACCTGCCGCAAGATGGGCGTGGCGACGGTTGCGGTCTATTCCGATGCCGACCGCGCGGCGCGGCATGTGGCGATGGCCGATGAGGCGGTGCATCTGGGCGGGCCTGCGCCTGCCGACAGCTATCTGCGCGGCGATGCGATCATCCGGGCCGCGCTGGACACCGGGGCGGAGGCGATCCATCCCGGCTATGGCTTCCTGTCCGAAAACCCCGATTTCGTCGATGCGGTCGAGGCGGCGGGGCTGGTCTTTATCGGGCCGTCCGCCAAGGCGATCCGGGCCATGGGGCTGAAGGATGCCGCAAAGGCGCTGATGGAAAAAGCCGGGGTGCCGGTCGTGCCCGGCTATCACGGCGATAATCAGGACGCCGGTCATCTGGCGAAACAGGCCGAACGGATCGGCTATCCGGTGCTGATCAAGGCTGTGGCAGGCGGCGGCGGCAAGGGGATGCGGCGGGTTGACGATGCGAAGGATTTCGCCGATGCGCTGGCCTCCGCTCAGGGTGAGGCGCGGACGGCGTTCGGCAACCCGGATGTGCTGATTGAGAAATATATCCTCCAGCCCCGGCATATCGAGGTGCAGGTGTTTGGCGACGGGGTCCGCGCCGTGCATCTGTTCGAGCGTGACTGCTCCCTGCAACGCCGCCACCAGAAGGTGATCGAGGAAGCGCCCGCCCCTGACATGCCGCCTGAAATCCGGAAAATCATGGGTGCCGCCGCCGTGCGCGCGGCGGAGGCGATCAATTACAAAGGTGCGGGGACGATTGAGTTTATCGTCGATGGCTCGGACGGGCTGCGCGAGGACGGGTTCTGGTTCATGGAGATGAACACCCGTTTGCAGGTCGAGCATCCGGTGACGGAGCTGATCACCGGCGTCGATCTGGTCGAATGGCAGTTGCGCGTGGCAAGCGGCGAGGCTTTGCCCGCGAAACAGGGCGATCTGCATATCCGTGGCCATGCTTTCGAGGCGCGGCTTTACGCCGAGGATGTGCCAGCCGGGTTCCTGCCCGCGACGGGGACGCTGGCGCATCTGCAATTCCCCGATGCTGCGCGGATCGAAACCGGGGTGCGGCCCGGCGACACGATCAGCCCGTGGTATGACCCGATGATTGCCAAGGTGGTGACCTATGGCCCGACGCGGGCGATTGCCTTGCGTGCGCTGGAGACGGCTCTCGTTGATACGGAGGTCGCGGGCAGCGTGACCAATGTCGATTTCCTCATCGCCCTGACCCGGCATGAGGGGTTCCGCAAGGGCGAGGTCGATACCGGGCTGATCGGGCGCGATCTGGACGATCTGGTCGCGGCGGCGGAGCCTGATCCTCGGGCGGTGGCGCTCGGCGTTGTGGGGCTGGCCGGGCTGGCCGATCCGCAGTCGCGGGGCGGGGTGACCTTGTGGCAGCCCTTGCGCCGGACCGTCTCCTGGGACGGTGGCGAGGCCGTGCTGGAGGTGCAGGGGCCGGGGGCCGCGCGCGTGACACTCGGTGACGGGACCGCGCATGAGGTCCGCTGGCAGGGTGACCGCTGGTGGGTCGATGGCGCGCTGCGCCGCAACCGGATCGTGACCCATGATGCAGGCGTCAGCGTGTTCGGCGGGCGCAGCCTGACGCTGGTGCCGCGCGATCCCCTGGATGTCGATACGTCCGGGGCGGGGGGCGATGCGCTGACGCTGTCGCCGATGCCGGGCCTGGTGAAATCGGTTCATGTCGAGGCCGGGCAGGCGGTGAAGGCGGGCGACCGGCTGGCCGTGCTGGAGGCGATGAAGATGGAACACAGCCTGACCGCCGCCCGCGACGGTGTGGTGGCCGAGGTGCTGGCTGCGGCTGGCGATCAGGTGGAGGCGGGCGCCCCCCTGATCCGGCTGGAGGAAGAAGAGGCTGCGGCATGAGCGGTTTCGTCGAAATCTTCGAGATGGGCCCGCGTGACG
Organism: Paracoccus sp. SCSIO 75233; assembly: GCF_027912675.1. Lineage (NCBI taxonomy): Bacteria > Pseudomonadati > Pseudomonadota > Alphaproteobacteria > Rhodobacterales > Paracoccaceae > Paracoccus > Paracoccus sp. SCSIO 75233. The sequence goes on from NZ_CP115757.1 coordinate 618,457, forward strand.
GGTTGCAGAATGAAAAGCGCCTGATCCCGGCGGTGCAGAAGATCGCGCTGGTCGATATGCTGTCGGGCTGCGGCTTCCGGCGGATCGAGGTGACGAGCTTCGTCTCCCCGAAATGGGTGCCGCAGATGGGCGACGCGGCGGAGGTCATGGCCGGGATCACGCGCGGCCCCGGCATCAGCTATGCCGTGCTGACCCCGAATATGAAGGGCTATGAGGGCGCGCGCGCGGCGCGGGCTGGTGAGGTGGCGGTGTTCGCGTCATCGTCCGAAGGGTTCAGCAACGCCAATCTGAACGCCACGATTGACGAGACTCTGGAACGTTTCGTGCCGATCATGGCGGCGGCGAAGGCGGATGGGATTCCGGTGCGGGGCTATGTCAGCACGGTCACGGATTGCCCCTTCGACGGGCCGACGCCGCCGGAAAATGTCGTCCGGGTGGCCTCGCGGCTGTATGAGATGGGTTGTTACGAGATTAGCCTTGCCGACACGATCGGGCAGGGGCGGCCGGAGACGATAGATGCGATGCTCTCGGCCGTGCTGAACGAGATCCCGGCGGAGAAGCTGGCCGGGCATTATCACGACACGGCGGGGCGGGCGTTGCAGAATATTGACGCCTCGCTGGCCCGTGGGGTCCGGGTGTTCGATGCCGCCGTCGGGGGGCTGGGCGGTTGCCCCTATGCGCCCGGTGCGGCTGGCAATGTCGCGACGGAAGCCGTGGCGGCGCATCTGGCGGCGGCGGGGTATGAGACCGGGCTGGACCCGGCAAAGATCGACCGGGCGGCGGCATTTGCGCGCGGTCTGCGTGAGGGGGAACTGGCATGAGCTATCAGGCGATACGGATTGAAACCGATGTGCGGGGGGTGGCGACGCTGTCGCTGGCCCAGCCGGAGAAGCGGAACGCGCTGTCCTCAGCCATGCTGGACGAGCTGACCGATGCGGCGGCGGTGCTGAGTGCCGACCGGGCGGTGCGCGTGGTGATCCTTGCCGCTGACGGGCCGGTGTTTTGCGCGGGCGGCGATCTGGGCTGGATGCGTGAGCAGATGGCGGCGGATGCGGCGACTCGGCGGGCGGGGGCAAGGCAGCTTGCAACGATGCTCAATGCGATGAACGTGATGGACAAGCCGCTGATCGGGCGGGTTCACGGCAACGCCTTTGGCGGCGGGCTGGGCATGATGTCGGTCTGCGATGTGGTGATTGCGGCGGAGGACACGAAATTCGGCTTTACCGAGACGCGGCTGGGCCTGATCCCGGCCACCATCGGTCCGTATGTGCTGGCCCGGATGGGTGAGGACAAGGCGCGGCGGGTGTTCATGTCGGCGCGGATTTTCGATGCGGATGAGGCGGAGGCGCTGAACCTTGTCGCCCGTGTCGTTGCGCCGGATGATCTGGATACCGCCGTGGAGGCGGAGGTTGCGCCCTATCTCCACTGTGCGCCGGGTGCCGTGGCGCAAGCGAAGCGGCTGGCGCGCGCGCTCGGTCCGCGCATTGACGAGGCGGTGATCGCGGACACGATAGACCGGCTGATCGCGACATGGGAGGGCGAGGAAGCGCCCGAGGGGATCGCGGCGTTTTTCGACAAGCGCAAGCCGGGCTGGCAGCAGGGCTGATCCGACGCGGGGTTGAATTTCCCGTCATGCGGCTTTGATCTGTGCATGAGACTGTCTGTCAGCCAGATGAAAGGGGCCGAGGATGAGAGCATTTCTGATGACCGGATATGGCGGTCCCGAATGCGCTGAACTGCGCGAGGTGGAAACCCCTCAGCCGGGACGGGGCGAGGTGCTGGTCCGGGTCCATGCCGCCGGGCTGAACCCGTTGGATTACAAGATCCGCAAGGGCGATTTGAAGGCGATCACGCGCTTTGCCTTGCCGGTGGTGATGGGCAATGAGATTGCCGGTGTCGTCGAAGCTTTGGGCGAGGGGGTCGAGGGTTTTGCGCCGGGCGACCGGGTTTTCGTGCGGATGCCCAAGGACCGGCTTGGCGCGTTTGCCGAATATGCGGTTGTGCCGCAGGATCTGCTGGCGCTGGTGCCGGACGGGCTGGATCTGGTGACGGCGGCGGGGGTGCCGCTGGCCGGGCTGACGGCGTTGCAGGCCTTGCGCGACGAATTGAAGCTGAAGCCGGGGGACCGGGTCTTTATTCCTGCCGGTGCCGGCGGGGTCGGGACATTTGCGATCCAGATCGCGAAATGGCTGGGGGCGGAGGTGACCACGACCGCCTCGCCCCGTGGGCGCGAGTTGGTGGAGCGGCTTGGTGCCGACCGGGTGATAGACTACACGCAAGAGCGGTTTCAGGATCGGTTGAGCGATATGGACGGTGTGTTCGACCTGCTGGGCGGAGAGACGCTGGAGGCGTCGTTCGGCGTGGTGAAACCGGGCGGCATGGTGGTTTCCGTCGCCGGGCTGCCGGAGCCGGAGACGGCGCGGAAGGATCTGGGGCTTGGGCCGTTCATGACGGCGGCGTTCTGGTTCATTTCCCGAAAGCTGCGCGGTGCTGCGCGGCAGCACGGCGCGCGCTATCGGTTTTTGTTCATGCATCCGAGCGGGCCGGAACTGGCGGAGCTTGCCGGTCTGATCGAGACGGGTGCGTTGAAGCCGGTCGTGGACCGGGTTTTCCCTTTCGATCAGGTGGCGGAGGCGATGGCCTATCTGGAAACCGGCCGGGCCAAGGGCAAGGTCGTTTTGCAGATGGCCGGGGACTGACGCCCCCTTCTAAACTGACGCCCCTTCTAAACTGACGCATCTTGTAAGCTGGCTTATCGGCTGACCCTGTCGCAGGGCAGGACGGCGATATGGTGCCGCCCGGCACACGCCCGGCGGGCTTGCGCCCTTTGTTTCCGGGCGGGGGTGACCTGGACGCCTGAAAAAAGCTCCGTGAGATGCGGGCTCTGGCGGGCGCTGCGAAGTTGCGTGCATACTGGCTTGCGTGTATCAGATCGCGAAATGAGCAGAAGGATGACGCGATGCGCAGGGTAGTTGTTACGGGACTTGGAATGGTGTCGCCGCTGGCTTCGGGCGTGGAGGCGACATGGGAGCGGCTGCTTGACGGGCAGTCCGGCGCCGGGACCATCACCCGTTTCGATCCTGAAAACGTGGTCACGAAATATGCCTGCGAAATCCCGTTCGGGGATGGCAGCGACGGCACGTTCAACCCTGACGACTGGCTGGACGCCAAGGACCGGCGCAAGGTCGATCAGTTCATCCTTTACGGCATCGCCGCCGCCACTCAGGCGGTGCGGGATGCGGGCTGGGAGACCCCGTCCGAGGATGAGAAGCTGCGCACCGGCGTCATGATCGGATCGGGGATCGGCGGGTTGTCGACGATTGCCGAGACGGCGATTCTGATCAAGGAGCGCGGGCCGAAACGGGTGTCGCCGTTCTTTATTCCCGGTTCGCTGATCAACCTGATCTCCGGTCAGGTCTCGATCCGGTTCGGGTTCAAGGGGCCGAACCATTCGGTCGTCACGGCGTGCTCGACGGGTGCGCATGCGATTGGCGATGCGGCGCGGCTGATCATGCTGGGCGATGCCGACGTCATGGTCGCGGGCGGGGCGGAAAGCCCGATCAGCGAAATCGGGATCGCCGGGTTCAACGCCTGCAAGGCGCTGTCCACCAAGCGCGCCGACGATCCGCAGGCGGCGAGCCGTCCCTATGACGAGGATCGTGACGGTTTCGTCATGGGCGAGGGCGCGGGCTGCGTGGTGCTGGAAGAATATGAGCACGCGCGTGCGCGCGGCGCGAAGATCTATGCCGAGGTGCTGGGTTACGGGCTGTCGGGTGACGCCTATCACATTACTGCGCCGTCCGAGGATGGCGATGGCGGGTTCCGCGCCATGCAGGCGGCGCTGAAGAATGGCGGGCTGGAGCCGTCCGATATCGATTATGTGAACGCGCATGGCACTTCAACCATGGCGGATACGATCGAGCTGGGCGCGGTTGAGCGGCTGCTGGGCGATCATGCGAAAAACGTCACCATGTCGTCGACGAAATCCAGCATCGGGCATTTGCTGGGCGCTGCGGGCGCGGTTGAGGCGATTTTCTGCGTGCTGGCGGTGCGTGATCAGATCGTGCCGCCGACGATCAATCTTGATAAACCTGCGGTTGAACCGACGCTGGATCTTGCGGCAAATGCGGCTGTGCGGCGCAAGGTGGATGTGGCATTATCGAACAGCTTCGGATTCGGTGGCACCAATGCCTGTCTGATCGTCGGGAAGGTTCGTGGCTGATGTGGAAAAACATCGTTTCAAATTTCCTCACCCTGGCGGTGCTGCTGCTGGTGGTGGCGGCGGGTGTCGTCGCCTGGGGCCGGGCGCAATATTCCGGCGAGGGGCCGAGCGAGGTGGCGCAATGCGTGCAGGTGGCGCGCGGGGCGTCGCTGACCGCTGTCAGCAAGCAGCTTGAGGCGCAAGGGGCGATCTCCAACGCCTATATCTTCCGGGCGGGTGCGGATTCGGCGGGCAAGTCGCGGGATCTGAAATTCGGCTCCTATCTGGTGCAGCCGGGTGCGAGCATGGCGAGCATCGTCGATGTCATCACCGAGGGCGGGCCGTCGACCTGCGGGACGGAGGTGATTTACCGCATCGGTGTTCGTGCCGATTCCGTGGTGTTGCGCGACATCAACCCCGAGACCGCGCAATATGAGGAACGCATCAGCTACAACCCCGCGACCGAGGCCGAGCCGGAGGCGATCACCGCCGCCGAGGAGCAGCCGGATGCGCGGCTGCGCATTGCCGTGGCCGAGGGGGTGACAAGCTGGCAGATCGTCGAGGGGCTGAAGCGGGCGAGCTTCATGTCAGGCGAGGTCAGCGAGGTTCCGGCGGAGGGGTCACTGGCACCTGACAGCTACGAGGTCTCGCGCAATGGGGACCGTGAGGCCTTGCTGGCGCTTATGGCCGAACGTCAGGCGTCGATCCTGCAATCGGCGTGGGATTCGCGCCCGTTCGGTCTGCCCTATGACAGCCCGGAGGAGGCGTTGATTATGGCCTCTATCGTCGAGAAGGAAACCGGGGTGCCGGATGAGCGCTCGACCGTGGCCAGCGTCTTTGTGAACCGTCTGCGCGAGGGGATGCGGCTGGAGACCGACCCGACGGTGATTTATGGCGTGACCGAGGGGCGCGGCGTTCTGGATCGGGGTTTGCGGCGGTCGGAGCTGGACACGCGCACCGACTGGAACACCTATCAGATCGACGGCTTGCCGCCGACGCCGATTGCTAATCCGGGCCGCGCCGCGATCGAGGCGGCGCTGAACCCGGCGGAAACGGATTATATCTTCTTTGTCGCGGATGGCTCTGGCGGGCACCAGTTCTCGCGTACGCTGGAGGAGCATAACGCCGCCGTGGCACGCTGGCGCGAGATCGAGGCGGAACGGGCGTCGCAGCAGGGCTCTGACGGTTAATTTATGTAAATCCCGGATTTGCCAGCCCCCGCCCGGAACCCGGCGCGGGGGTTTCTTGTTGGGAAGACAAATCAGGCGATTACGGAGGTTACGCCATGAAGCTGTCCGATATGTTTTCCAGTCTTGCCCGCAATGCCGAGGATTTTGAGAAGCGCCTTTCCAAATGGCAGGAAGATATGCGCGACCGCGGCGAGGATCTGGCGGAGAATATGCGCAACTGGCGGGAGTCCGCGGCTGAGCGTCAGGAAGAGCTGAACAAGCAGATTCAGGGCTATTTCGACGAGGCCAGCGAGGAGGTCAAGGCGCAGTGGAGCCAGGCCAAGACGGACTGGGACAAATCGGTCGAGGACACCCGCGCCAAGGCGGAAGAGATGCGCAAGAAGGCCGAGACCATGCAAGCGGAGGAGACCGCCGATTGGTACGAGGCCTATGCGGCGAATATGGTGTCGTACGCGCAGCAGGTGCAGGAGGAGGCCAGCAAGGCCGTCGCCGAGGCGTCCGAGGCGCGGGCCAAGGCCGAGGCGGCGAAGACCGGGCAGGCGTGATTTTGTAGGGTGCGTTTGGTGTGTCGGGTGGTGCGTTGAAACGCACCCTACGGGTGGTTGGTGATGGGTGTGTTTTGGTGTGGTGGTTGGTGCGCTAAAGCGCACCCTACGGATGGTTTGCGGTTTGGGTTGTAGGGTGCGTTTTAACGCACCGTGTCGGGTGGTTTGTGATGGGCCGTAGGGTGCGTTTTAACGTACCGTGGCGGACGGTTTGTGATGGGTCGTAGGGTGCGTTTCAACGCACTGCCCCGGGATTCGGCGTAAAAACCCGCTGGTGTTGCGGGGCTGCGGGCTTGGGTGTTGCATGGCTGAAATCCCCATAATTTGCTGGAAGAATCGTGGTTAAAATTCTCATATAAATCGAAAATATTGACTCAGCGAACGGTGTTTGATAGGAATTTCCCATGCTGGGAGAAATGGGCGAGCGGCCGGGTCACTGACCTGTGGCCGCTTTTTCGTTTCTTGGCTCGTGCGGACAGATCACGAGGCGGGGCATGACTGGATGACAGTGAAATTCGATCAGGGGACGGAACCGCCGGAGGGGGTGTTTCAGCCCCAGTCGGCCATGGAAGATATCGAGATCGCGGGCGCGTTGTTCCGCGGTTGCGCGGAGGATCTGACCCTGTTGCGGCGGCGGCTGCGGGCGGGGGAGATCGGCGATCTGAAGGATGCGGTGAAAGTCGCCCGCGAGCTTCGGAGCGCCACGCAGCTTATGCTCGAAGAAAGGAACAAGGTTGAAAAGCTACGCAAGGACATTGCCGGAGGCGTCGGCGCAGGTGCATTCGATCTCGCCGCCGCCCGTGATGAGATCGGGCGCAGACTGGCTTGCCTGCGCCGCGCCGGAGGCGGTTGACGGGTTTCTGGAAGGGTTGAGCGATAATGCGCTGGCCAGCCTGCCGTGGCTGTTCGAGTTCTGGGCGTTGCCGCATCAATTGCCGCCGGAGGGGGATTGGAAAAGCTGGGTGATCATGGGCGGGCGCGGTGCGGGCAAGACCCGTGCCGGGTCCGAATGGGTGCTGCGCAAGGTGGAGGGTGCCGCGCCCGAGGCGCCGGGTTCGTGCGCCCGGGTGGCGCTGGTGGGCGAGACCTTCGATCAGGTGCGCGAGGTGATGGTGTTCGGTGACAGCGGGATCATCGCCTGTTCGCCGCCCGACCGGCGTCCGGTCTGGGAGGCCACGCGGCGGCGGCTGGTCTGGCCGAACGGGGCTGTGGCGATGGCGTTTTCGGCGCATGAGCCGGAGGCGCTGCGAGGGCCGCAATTCGACGCGGCCTGGGTCGATGAGCTGGCGAAGTGGAAGAAGGGGGAGGAGACATGGGATATGCTGCAATTCGCCCTGCGGTTGGGCGCGCATCCGCAGCAGGTCGTCACCACCACGCCGAAGAATGTCGAGGTGCTGAAGCGGATTTTGCAAAGCGCCTCGACCGTGACGACCCATGCGCCGACCGATGCCAACCGGGCCTATCTGGCCGAGAGTTTTCTGGCCGAGGTGGGCGCGCGTTATGGCGGCACGCGGCTGGGGCGGCAGGAGCTGGAGGGCGTGCTGCTGGAGGATGTCGAGGGTGCGCTGTGGACCACGGCCTCGGTCGAGGGCGCCCGTGTCGATGCGCTGCCGGAGCTGGATCGGGTGGTGGTGGCGCTTGATCCGGCGGTGTCCTCGGGTGCTCGGTCGGATGAATGCGGGATCGTGGTGGCGGGGGTCGTGGCGCGGGGCGCGCCGCAGGATTGGCGGGCCTATGTGATCGAGGATGCGAGCGTGAAGGGCAGCCCGGTGGAGTGGGCGCGGGCGGCGATTGCGGCGATGGACCGGCACAAGGCGGAGCGGCTGGTGGCGGAGGTCAATCAGGGCGGCGATCTGATCGGCACGGTGCTGCGGCAGGTCGATCCGCTGGTCCCGTTCCGGGCGCTTCATGCCGGGCGTGGCAAGGCGGCGCGGGCGGAGCCGGTGGCGGCGCTGTATGAGCAGGGGCGGGTGAAGCATCTGCGCGGGGCTTCGCTGGGCGCGTTGGAGGATCAGATGTGCCGGATGACGCTTCGAGGCTATGAGGGGAAGGGCTCGCCCGACCGGCTGGACGCGCTGGTCTGGGCGGTTCACGCGCTGATGATCGAACCGGCTGGGGCGTATCGGCGGCCTCGGATGCGGGGGTTGTGAGATGGCCCGGCGGGTCTTGAGCGCGACAGAGGGGCGGCGGGAGACCGCGGGGGGACGCTTCAGTGGGTTGAGCGTGGCGCTTTATGGTGCAGTCCCGCTGAACAGATGTTTGGTGTGGAGCGGTGGCGAAGCGTTCGCCCACCATGCTTTGCATGTCGATGACATGACGGGCGGTCGGACGCTGGCCCGGCGGGGCTGCGCCCCTTGAATCCGGGCCCGGTTTGCAAGTTCTCCGGGGCGCTGCCCCGTGCCCCCGGGATATTTGGGCCAGGATGAAAGATGAAAGCCGTGCTGTGAGGGTGCGGTTTTGGGCTGAGAGTGGTGTGGGTCGTCCTTCTGGGCGGCCTTTTTTCATGGGGTGATAGGGAGGCGCGGTATGGCGTTTCGATTGTTTTCCCGGCGGGCAGAGGCTGCGCCGGTCATGGAGAAAAAGGCGAGTGCGGCGGGGCGGGTCGCCTCGATCGCGGCGGCGACGGGGCGGGTGGTCTGGTCGGCGCGGGATACGGGGACGCTGACGCGGGGCGGGTTCATCGGCAATCTGGTCGGGTTTCGCGCCGTGCGGCTGATTGCCGAGGCTGCGGCGGCGGTGCCGCTGATCTGTCAGGATGAAACACGGCGCTATGACGCCCACCCGGTGCTGGAATTGCTGCGCAGGCCTAACCCGGCGCAAGGGCGGGCGGAGCTGTTCGAGGCGTTGTTCGGGCAGATCCTGCTAAGCGGGAATGGCTATCTGGAGGCGGTCGGCGCGGGCGAGGGGTTGCCGGTGGAGTTGCATGTGTTGCGATCCGACCGGATGAGCGTGGTGCCGGGGCCGGATGGCTGGCCGGTGGCCTATGAATATGCGCTGGGCGGGCGCAAGCATCGGTTTGACATGACCGGCAGTCCTGATCCGGTCTGTCATATCCGCAGTTTTCACCCCTGCGATGACCATTACGGTCTGTCGCCCTTGCAGGCGGCGGCGGTGGCGGTGGATGTCCATAACAGCGCCTCTGCCTGGTCGAAGGCGCTTCTGGACAATGCGGCGCGGCCCTCGGGCGCGATTGTCTATCAGGGGCCGGATGGGCAGGGAAACCTGTCGGCCGAGCAATATGAGCGGCTGACCGTGGAGATGGAGATGCATCATCAGGGCGCGCGCAATGCGGGCCGTCCGATGCTGCTGGAAGGGGGGCTGGACTGGAAACCGATGGGGTTCTCGCCATCGGATATGGAGTTTCACCAGACTAAGCAGGCGGCGGCGCGTGAGATTGCGCAGGCCTTTGGCGTGCCGCCGATGCTGATCGGGATCCCGGGCGATGCGACTTACGCCAATTATGCCGAGGCGAACCGGGCGCTTTACCGGCTGACGGTGTTGCCGCTGGTGACGCGGGTGGCGGCTTCGGTGGCGTGGTTTCTGTCGGAGCATCTGGGCGCGGAGGTCGGCTTGAGGCCGGACCCCGACCAGATCCCGGCGCTGTCGGAGGAGCGGGATCAGCAGTGGCGGCGCATCGGTGCGGCCTCGTTTCTGAGCGATGCGGAGAAGCGGGCGGCGCTGGGTCTGCCGCCTCTGGCATCGGAAGGGGGTTGAGATGGATGGCGGACGGGAGAGCTTCGATCCGCATCATCTGCGTATCGAGGCGCAGGAGCGGGTGATGGCGTTGCAATTCGGTGCCGTGGACAAGCGGCTGGAGCGGATCGAGGCGCTGATCGAGCGGTTGGAGCGGCGCTTGTGGATGACGGTTTACGGGGTGGTGGCCGTCATTCTGACGCAGGCCATGCAATCGCTGATCGGGCTGTCTGCGAATGGGGGGTGAGATGGGACATGGTCTGGAGGTGAAATTCGCGGGCGGCGGGTCGCTGCGCTGCGATGGCGCTGAGATCGGGGGCTATGCGAGCCTGTTCGGCGTGCCGGATCAGGGCGGCGATATTGTTGCGGCGGGGGCATTCAGCGCCTCTCTGGCGCGGCTGGCGGCGCGGGGGGAGCGGGTGCGGATGCTGTGGCAGCACGATCCGGCGCGGCCTGTCGGTGTCTGGGACGAGGTTTGCGAGGACGCGACCGGGCTGCGGGTCCGGGGGCGGCTGCTGCCGGAGATCGGGCTGGCACGGGAGGCGGCGGCGCTGATCGAGGCGGGGGCGATGGATGGGCTGTCCATCGGCTACCGGACGCTCAGGGCCGGGAAGGATGGCAAGGGCCGGCGGGTGCTGCGCGAGGTGGCGTTGTGGGAGGTCTCGCTGGTGACATTTCCGATGCTGCCGGGGGCGCGGCTGGCCGCCAAGCAGGAAGACGACCGGGAGGTTGCCGCCGCGCTGATGGCGGCGACGGCGGCGCTGCGGGGGTAGGCCCCGCAGGGCGAGAGGTTCGGGCCGCGTGGCGGTCCGCACGGACGGGGCGATGCCCCGATTTACTGACGATTGACTGACAAGGAGAGGTTGATGACCGGGACCGGAACCGGGGCGCCGCACGCGCCCGGCGAGCTGAAGGCTGCGCTGATGGGGTTTGTCGAAGAACTCAAGGGCTTTCGCGAGGATGTTCAGAAGAAACTCGAAGCACAGGATGACCGTATGAGCATGTTTGAACGCAAGACCGCTTTTCGTAACCGCAGCCCTTTGTCGACCGAGGCTGCGCCGGAGGTGCCGCATGGCAAGGCGTTCAACGCCTATCTGCGCAGCGGCGACGATGCCGGTATGCGCGGGCTGGCGATTGAGGAGAAGGGGATGGCGGCGGCGTCGGATGGCGGGTTTCTGGCCGCGCCGCAGGTGGCTGACACCGTCAGGACGGCGCTGACGGGTGCGGTCTCGCTGCGTGCGCTGTGCAATGTGGTGACGGTCGAGGCGGCGAGCTATGACGTGCTGGTCGAGCGGGACGAGCTGGTCAGCGGCTGGTCGGGCGAGGGCGATCAGGTGGAGACGGATACGGGCGCGGTTCAGCGGATCTCCATCCCCGTTCACGAGCTTTCCGCCATGCCGAAGGTGAGCCAGCGGCTGCTGGACGATGCGGCATTCGATGTCGAGGCGTGGCTGGCCGGGCGGATTGCCGAGAAATTCACCCGTGCGGAGGCTTATGCGTTCCTGCGCGGCGACGGGATCGAAAAGCCGCAGGGTCTGGTTGCCGGTCTGACCGATCCGACCGGGGTCGGTGCCATCGATTCCATTGGGGAGATAAGGACCGGCGCTGACGGGGCGTTTGCCAGCGGTAAGGCGGCGGAGGTGTTGATTGATCTGGTCTATGCGCTGCACGCGCAGCACCGGGCCAATGCGACTTTCCTGATGAGCTCGCGGATGGCTGCGACGCTTCGCAAGCTGAAGGATGGGGACGGGCGCTTCATCTGGGCCGACAGCCTTGCGGCGGGCGAACCGGCGCGGCTGCTGGGTTATCCGGTGATGCTGGCCGAGGATATGCCGGAGATGGCGCCGGGCAGCCTGTCGGTGCTGTTCGGCGATTTCCGCGCCGCCTACACGATTGTCGAGCGTCCCGAATTGCGGGTGCTGCGCGATCCGTTCTCGGCCAAGCCGCATGTGCTGTTCTATGCCACCAAGCGCGTCGGCGGCGGGCTGGTCGATGGCCGGGCGCTGAAGGCTCTGAGGTTCTCCGCCTGACGATTTCAGGCGGTTGAGCGCCGCGCCGGTGGATCGTGCCGCCGGCTCAGCAACTGTCCGCGCATGCCAGGGGCGATGCGCCGGCGCGGCATTTCCTTGAGAGCGACCGGCCGGGAGGGCCGGCCCGGACGGGAGGTTTGGGATGATACTTGTCGAAGAGACGGCACCGCCCGATGCGGCGCTGCCGGTGGCGCGGTTGCGCGCGCATTTGCGGCTGGGCTCGGGCTTCGAGCTGCCTGCGACAGCCGAGGAGGACCGGGCGCTGGCCGGGTTTCTGCGCGCGGCGATGGCGGCGATCGAGGGGCGCACCGGCAAGGTTCTGCTGCGCCGTGACTATCGGCTGGTGCTGGAGGGCTGGCGCGATGCGGGCGTGCAGGCGCTGCCCCTGGCCCCGGTGAGCGTGGTGCATTCGGTGGTGCTGGAGGATGCGGAAGGCGCCGTGCGCGCGGTTGCGGCGGATCGCTGGCGGCTGGTTGCGGATGCGATGCGTCCGGTGATCCGGCCTTGTGCGGGGCGATTGCCGGAGGTGCCTGCGGGCGGGCGTGTGGTGATCCGCTTTGCCGCAGGGTTCGCGGCGGGCTGGGAGGATGTCCCTGCCGATCTGGCGCAGGCGGTGATGATGCTGGCTGCCCGCTATTACGAGGATCGCAGCGACGAGCGGGCGCGGCAGGCGCTGCCCCTGGCGGTGAGTGCGCTGATCGAGCCGTGGCGCGCGGTCAGGCTGCTATGCGGTCGGGCGGCGCGATGAGGGGGGTGCGATTGAGCGTGCCGCTGGTGCTGGAGACCGGCGCGCCGCAGCCCGATGGGATGGGCGGTCACGCGGTCGCGTGGCGCGCGATCGGGTTGGTTTACGGGCAGATGAAGCCGGGCGCGGGCGGTTTGCGCGGCGGCGGTGCCGGTATGGCGAGCGTGGTCCGCTGGACGATCACGCTGCGGGCGTGTCCGCCGGGCGATCCGCGCAGGCCGGTGGCGGGGCAGCGACTGCGGATCGGGCAGCGTGTGTTCCTGATTGAGGCAGTGGCGGAGACCGGCGCGGCGGCGCGGTTTCTGCGGATCACGGCAGAGGAGGCAAGAACATGAGTTATGGCGCATCGGCGGCGTTGCAGGCGGCCGTCTACGACTGTTTGCGCAGCGATGCGGGCGTCGCCGCCGAGGTGGGGGATGCGGTGTTCGATGCCGTGCCGGTGACGGCGCCGGGCGGGGTTTATCTGGCGCTTGGGGCCGAGGAGGTCCGGGGGGTTGCGGATAGCGGCGGCAGTGTCTCGCGGCATGATTTCACCGTCTCCGTTCTGGCGGGCGGCGCGGCTCCGGCGGGGTTTGCGGCGCTGAAACGGGCCGGGGCGGCGGTGACGGCGGCGCTTGAGGGTGCCGATCTGGTGACAGGGGCCGGTCCGGTGGCCGGGCTGTGGTTTTTGCGCGCCCGTGCGGCGCGGGCGGAAAAGGGCGCGAAACGGCGGGTCGATCTGACCTTCCGCGCGCTGATTGATCTGGTCTGAGGAGGTTTACATGGCGGTTCAGAATGGGCGCGATCTGCTGATCAAAATGGATATGAGCGGCGCTGGTACGTTCGAGACGGTGGCCGGTCTGCGGGCGACGCGGATCGGGTTCAACGCCGAGACGGTGGATGTCACCAGCCTTGAGAGCGAGGGGCAGTGGCGTGAATTGCTGGGGGGCGCGGGGGTGCGATCCGCCTCTGTCTCCGGCTCCGGCGTGTTCCGGGATGCGGCGACGGATGGGCGTGCGCGGCAGGTGTTTTTCGACGGCGAGGTGACGCGCTGTCAGGTCATTATCCCGGATTTCGGGATCATCGAGGGGCCGTTCCAGATCACGTCGCTGGAATATGCCGGCAGCCATAATGGCGAGGCGACCTATGAAATCGCGCTGGCGAGTGCCGGTGCGCTGAGCTTCGTGGCGCTGTGATGGTCAATCCGATGCGGGGCGAGGTGGAGATCACGCTGGACGGCGTGGCGCATCGGGCGCGGCTGACGCTTGGGGCGCTGGCGGAGCTGGAGGCGGAGTTGGGGACCGGCGCGCTGACGGAACTCGCGGCGCGGTTCGAGGGGCGGCGGTTCTCGGCTGTGGATGTGATGGCGGTTGTCGTGGCCGGTCTGCGCGGCGGTGGCTGGCAGGGCGGGCGTGCCGATCTGCTGGCGGCGGATATTGCGGGCGGGCCGGTGGCGGCGGCGCGGGTGGCGGCGCAATTGCTGGCGCGGGCCTTCGCCCTGCCGGAGGGGTGAGCGCGATGGATTGGGCCGGGCTGATGCGGGCCGGGATGGCGGGGCTGCGGCTGACGCCGGATCAGTTCTGGGCGCTGACCCCTGCCGAGCTGGCGCTGATGCTGGGCGTCGCGCCTTGTGCGGCCCCGATGACACGGTCGCGGCTGGAGGCGCTGGCGCGCGACTGGCCGGACCAGGATGCGGCAGAGGAGACAGAGAATGGCTGAGATGGATGCGGGCGGCGGCGATCCGGGCCGCGAGATGGAGAAATCCGCCGAGGTGACGGGTGCCTTCAGCGACGAGCTGGGCAGGATGCAGCGCAATATGTGGCTGGCGGGGCGCGAGGTGGATCGCTTTGCGAAGGGCATCGGCTCGGGGCTGCAAAAGGCGTTTGACGGTGTCGTGTTCGACGGCGTGAAGCTGAGCGATGCGTTGAAGGGCGTGGCGCGATCCATGTCGGACACGGCGTATGACATTGCGATGAAGCCTGTGCGCGATGCTGTCTCCGGTGCGCTGGCGCGGGGGATCAACGGTGCCGTGTCGCCCTTTGCCCAAGGGGCGGCGTTCAGTGCCGGGCGGGTCACGGCATTCGCGAAGGGCGGCGTGGTCAGCCAGCCGGTCCGCTTTCCGATGCGCGGCGGGACCGGGCTGATGGGCGAGGCGGGGCCGGAGGCGATCATGCCGCTGTCGCGCGGCCCGGACGGGCGTCTGGGCGTTGCCGCGGCGGGCGGTTCGGCGCGGCCGGTGAATGTCAGCATCACCGTGAACACGCCCGATGTCGCGGGGTTTGCCCGGTCCCAAAGCCAGATTGCCGCGCAGATGGGGCGGCTGCTGGCGCGCGGCGAACGCAATATGTGAGGGTCGATATGTTTCATGAAATCAGGTTTCCGGCCAATCTCTCCTTCGGGTCCGTTGGCGGGCCGGAGCGGCGCACGGAGATCGTGGCGCTGAGCAATGGTCACGAGGAGCGCAACTCCCCTTGGGCGCATTCGCGGCGGCATTACGACGCCGGGCTCGGGCTGCGGTCACTGGACGACATCGCGGCGCTTATCGCGTTTTTCGAGGCGCGCGGCGGCCAGATGCACGGGTTCCGCTGGAAGGATTGGGCCGATTACAAAAGCTGCCTGCCGGGGCGCGAACCGGCGTGGCGGGATCAGGTGATCGGCACCGGGGACGGGCGGGAGACGCGGTTTCAGCTTGTGAAGCGCTATAGCTCTGGCCCGTCCTCTTATGTGCGTCCGGTGGTGAAGCCGGTCAGGGGGACGGTGCGGCTGGGCGTTGGCGGCGACGAGATGCGCGAGGGCGTGGATTACGAGGTCGACACGACGACCGGCATCGTCACGCTGACCCATGCGCCGGGCGACGGGGCGGAGATCACCGCCGGGTTCGAGTTCGACGTGCCGGTGCGTTTCGACACCGACCGGATCGCGGTATCGGTGGCGACGTTTCGGGCCGGTGAGGTGCCGCAGGTGCCTGTGATCGAGGTGCGGCTATGACGATCACGACATATGCGCGGGCCTGGGCGATCACGCGGGCCGATGGGCTGGTGCTGGGGTTCACCGACCACGATGAGCCTTTGACCTTCGAGGGGATCGAATTCCGGCCCGAGGCGGGGATGACCGCGCAGGCCGTGGTGCAGGGCGCTGGCCTCTCGGTTGATAACAGCGAGGTCATCGGTGCGCTGAGCAGCGGCGCGATTGCGGAGCGCGATATTCTCGCCGGTCGCTGGGACGGGGCGGAATTGCGGCAATGGGAGCTGGACTGGCGCGACCCGGATGCGCGGAGGCTGGTGTTTCGCGGGCATCTGGGCGAGGTCTCGCGGTCGGGCGGGGCGTTCCGGGCGGAGCTGCGCGGCCTGTCGGAGCGGCTGAACCAGCCGAACGGGAAAGTGTATCAGCGGCGCTGTGCGGCGGTGCTGGGCGATGGCGATTGTGGCGTCGATCTGGACCGGCCCGGCCTCTCTGCCGGGGCGCGGATCGCGGCGGTCGCGGGCGCGCGGGTGCAGCTTTCCGGGCTGGCGGGCCATGATGACCGCTGGTTCGAGCATGGGCGGCTGGTCTTTACCGGCGGCGCGGCGGAGGGGCTGGCCTGTCAGATCAAGAATGACCGTGCCAGGCCGGGTGGTGCGCGCGAGGTCGATCTGTGGACGGAGCCTGGGATTGCGCCCGCAGCGGGCGATCCGGTCCGGCTATATGCGGGTTGCGACAGATCACCGGCGACCTGCCGGGCGAAATTCGCCAATTTCCTGAATTTCCGCGGCTTCCCGCATCTGCCGGATGAGGATTGGCTGATCGCGCCGGATCGCAACGGCACGGGTGACGACCAATCCGGGGCGCATGAATGCCCGGCGCGGTGACGGTGCGCAGCGCGGAGATCGTGCGGATCGCGCGGGGCTGGATCGGCACGCCATATCTGCACCGGGCGAGTCTGCGGGGCGCGGGCTGCGATTGCCTTGGGCTTTTGCGCGGTGTGTGGCGCGAGGTTTACGGGGAAGAACCTGCGACGTTGCCGGATTATCGGCCCGACTGGGGCGATTATTCGGGCGATGAGGCGCTGATGAACGGGCTGGCGCGGCATTTGTTGCCGGATGATGCGGGGCTGCATCCGGGGCAGGTGCTGTTGTTCCGGATGCGCCCGCGCGCTGTGGCGAAACATCTTGGGATTGTGTCGGCGGCGGGTGACGCCCCGACCTTCATTCACGCCTATGACCGGCACGGCGTCGTCGAAAGCCCGCTGCCCGTACCGTGGCGGCGGCGGATTGCGGCGCGGTTCCGCTTTCCCGATTGAGAGGAGATTTTCATGGCAACGATATTACTCTCCGCCGCCGGGGCCGCGATCGGCTCCGGCTTTGGCGGCACGGTTCTGGGGCTGAGCGGCGCTGTCATCGGGCGCGCGGCGGGGGCGACTCTGGGCCGGGTGATCGACCAGCGTTTGCTGGGTGCGGGCTCGAATCTGGTGGAGACCGGGCGCATCGACCGGCTGCGTCTGCAAAGCGCGGGCGAGGGCGCGCCGATCCCGCGCATCTGGGGGCAGATGCGGGTGCCGGGCCATGTCATCTGGGCCTCGCCCCTGACCGAGATCGCGCGCGAGACGGGCGGCGGCGGCAAAGGCTCCGGCCCGCAGACCCGCCATGTGAGCTATCGGCTGAGCGTGGCGCTGGCGCTGTGTCAGGGCGAGATTGCCGGTGTCGGGCGGGTCTGGGCCGATGGCCGCGAGATCACGCCCGCCGATCTGAACATGAGCGTTCACACTGGCGCGGCGGATCAACTGCCGGATTGTTGCATTGCCGCGCATGAGGGCGCGGGTGCCCCGGCCTATCGCGGCACGGCCTATGTGGTGCTGGAGGATCTGGATCTTGGCCCCTGGGGCAACCGCCTGCCGCAATTATCGTTCGAGGTGACATTTCCGGCGCGGTCCGGCGGTGGCCTGTCGGAACAGGTGCGGGCGGTGGCGATGATCCCCGGCACCGGCGAATATGCGCTGGCGACGACGCCGGTCAGCTATGATCTGGGCCTTGGGGAGGTGGTGGCGGCGAACAGCGCCACGCCGCTTGCTGCGACGGATTTTGCCGCCTCGATGGATATTCTGGGGCGGGAATTGCCGAATGTCGGCTCCGTCTCGCTGGTGGTGTCGTGGTTCGGGGACGATCTGCGCGTGGGCCATTGCCGCCTGCGTCCGAAGGTGGAGGACAAGGCGCGCGACGGTGCCGAAATGGCGTGGCGCGCGGGCGGGATCGGGCGCGATCAGGCGGAGGAGATCGCGCGGCAGGAGGGGCGTTCGATCTATGGTGGCACGCCCGCCGATGACGCGGTGATCGAGGCGTTAACCGCGATTGCGAAATCTGGTCGCCGTGCGGTGTTCTATCCGTTTATCCTGATGGAGCAACTGACCGGGAATGGCCTGCCCGATCCGTGGAGCGGGGCGGCGGATCAGCCGGTCCTGCCGTGGCGTGGGCGCATCACGGCGGAGATTGCACCGGGGCGCGAGGGCAGCCCGGATGGCACGGCGGCGAACAGCGCGGCGGTGCGGCGGTTCTTTGGTGCCGCCTCGGCCGATGATTTCGCGGTCTCGGACGGGCGGATCACCTATTCCGGCCCGGCGGAGTGGTCCTATCGGCGGTTCATCCTGCATTACGCCCATCTTTGTGCGCTCGCGGGTGGTGTCGACGCGTTCCTGATCGGCTCCGAAATGCGGGGTCTGACCCAGCTTCGCGGGCCGGGGGATCATTTCCCGGCCGTGGAGGAGCTGCGCCGTCTGGCGGCGGATGTGCGCGGCATTCTGGGGCCGGATATAAAGATTAGCTATGCTGCCGACTGGTCGGAATATTTCGGCCATCATCCGGGTGGCGGGGAGCTGTATTACCATCTCGATCCGCTCTGGGCGGACAGGAATATCGATTTCATCGGCATCGACAACTACATGCCGCTGTCCGACTGGCGCGAGGGTGAGGCGCATCTGGACGCGCATTGGGCCCGGATCGACGCGCCCGGCTATCTGGAGGGGAATGTCGCGGGCGGCGAGGGGTATGATTGGTATTACGCCGATCCGGCCCATCGTGACGCCCAGATTCGCACCGAGATTACAGATGGCGCTTATGGTGAGCCCTGGGTCTGGCGCTATAAGGATTTGCTGAACTGGTGGGGGCGGCGGCATCACGAGCGGATCGGCGGCGAAAAAATGGTTCAGCCGACCGCATGGGTGCCGCGTTCCAAGCCGATCTGGTTCACCGAGATGGGCTGTGCGGCGCTGGACAAGGCGACGAACCAGCCTAACAAATTTCTGGACGCGCAGAGTTCGGAGTCGCGTTTGCCCCATTACTCGACCGGGCGGCGCGATGATGCGGTTCAGGCGGCCTATATCAGGGCCGTGACGCGGTATTGGGGGGATCCGGCGAACAACCCTGACGGCAGCTATGGCGGGCCGATGGTGGATCTGTCGCGGACGCATGTCTGGTGCTGGGACGCGCGGCCCTATCCGGCGTTTCCGGGGCGCGGCGATCTGTGGTCGGACGGGCCGGCCTGGGTGCGTGGGCACTGGCTGAACGGGCGCGCAGGCGCGGTGCCGCTGGCGGCGGTCGTCGCCGATATTTGTGAGGCTGCCGGGGTGCGCGGGGTGGATATCAGCGGGCTTTCGGGGGTGGTGCGCGGCTATGTCGCCGCCGCCGGGGATACGCCGCGCGCGGCGTTGCAACCGTTGATGCTGGCCTATGGGTTCGATGCGGTGGAACGAGACGGTGTCTTGCGGTTCCTTATGCGCGATGCGCGGGTGACGGCTGATTTGGCGGCGGCGGAACTCGCGTTGCTGGAGGACGGCGCGGAAGAGGCCGTGCGCGCGGCGGAGGCCGAGACGGCGGGGCGCGTGCGGCTGAACTATATCGCCGTTGGTGACGGTTATGCGGCGGCGACGGCGGAGGCGTCTTTGCCGGGTGACGTCTCTGCCGCGATGTCGGAGAGCGAGTTGCCGCTGCTGCTGACGGCGGCGGAGGCGCGCGGGATCGTCCAGCGATGGTTGGCGGAATCCGGGGTTAACCGGGATCGCCTGAGATTTTCATTGCCGCCGTCCCGGGCCGGTCTGGGACCGGGCGATGTGGTTGCCGTCGCGCCTGTCGGTGATGCCAAACCCTGCCGTTGGCGGATTGAGCGGGTGGAGCGCGCCGGGGCGGTCATCGTCGATGCGGTGCGTTGCGAGCCGGGGGTGTATGTGCCGGCGGATATGCAGGATGACGGGATCGCCGTGCCGCGCTACCGCCCGCCCTTGCCGGTTTGGCCAGTGGTTCTAGACCTTCCACTTATGCGAGGGACGGAGCTGCCGCATGCGCCGCATCTCGCGGTCGCGGCGCGGCCCTGGCCCGGCTCGGTGGTGGTTTACGGGTCCGACATGGCGGAGGGCGATTTTGCGCTGAACCAGATGCTGACACAGCCTGCCATGATTGGCCGCAGCCTGACACCGCTGCGGTGGGCGCGGGCTGGGCTGCTGGATCGGGGGCACGGTCTGAGGGTGCGTTTCGCGTCGGGGCGGCTGGGCGGTCTGACGCATGACGCGCTGCTTCAGGGCGGCAATTTTCTGGCCATCGGGGACGGCTCTCCCGAACGCTGGGAGGTGCTGCAATTCGCCTGTGCCGTGCCGCAGACGGATGGAAGCTGGCTGTTGCGGGACCGGCTGCGCGGGCAGTTCGGAACCGATGCGCTGATGCCGGATCTCTGGCCGGAAGGATCAGTTGTTGTCTTGTTGAATGGGGCGTTGAGGCAACTCGACTTCGATCCCGCTTCGCTGGGTCAGCGGCGATTTTGGCGCATCGGGCCGGCGACGCGGGCAGTGGACGATGCCAGCTACCGGCTGCGGGAGACGGTGACGCGTGGGGCGGGCATGCGACCCTTGTCGCCGTGCCATCTGAGGTTGATCGGTCGGCGGTTGAGTTGGATCCGGCGGACGCGGAAATCCGGCGACCGATGGGATTTGCGGGAGGTGCCCTTGGCAGAGGCTCGGGAGGCTTATCTGGTTCGCGCAACCACAGCGGTTGTAACCCGCGAGTTCGAGGTCACGCGCCCGGCGTTCGATCTGCCCGATGAATTTGTGAATGAGGCGGGCAATGGCGGATTACAAATCGCCGTTGCCCAGCTTTCCGACGATTACGGGCCGGGCCCGTTTACCACGAGGAGTTTCTGATGACAGAGCATATGACGACCCGCCTTTCCCTGCCGCTGGTGCAACAGGCGCAGTCGCAGAAACATGTGACGGTGAACGAGTCGCTCGCGCGACTCGACGGGCTGGTTAACCTTGTTCTGGTCAGCTTGTCGCGCAAAAATCCGCCGGGTTCGGCCATTGATGGTGCCTGTTTCGCGGTCCCCGCCGGGGCGGGTGGCGATTGGGCCGGGCAGGATGGGCAGATCGCGATCGCCAGCAATAATGGCTGGATTTTCGCCGCGCCGCAGGCCGGGATGCGCGCCTTTGTTGCCGATCAGGGGATGCAGGCAATTTATGACGGTGACGCCTGGGTGCCGGGTGCGCTGAGCCTTGGCGGTTTCGGGTCTGCGCTGTGTGCCCGCACGGCGGAGGCAGAGGTTTCGCTGTCGCCAGGGACGGAGATTGTGACGGATCTGACGATTCCTGCGGCCTCTTTGGTGATTGGCGCGACGGCGCGGGTTGCCGAGGAAATTCGCGGTTCGATGGCGAGCTGGCGGATGGGAACGGCGGGCGCGGCAGATCGGTTTGGTTCCGGTCTTGGCGTGCAGGCGCAAAGCTGGGCGCGGGGGATGCTGTCGCAACCTTTTACTTATTGGGAGCCCGCGCCTGTCATCCTGAGCGCGACAGGCGGCAGCTTCATCAGTGGCAAGGTCAGGATTGCTGCGCATTGGCTGGAACTGACGGTGCCGCGCTGAGTTTCGCGCGCTGTTGCCACCCGGCCAATCGCGGGTTTTCTGTGCCAGT
Organism: Paracoccus sp. SCSIO 75233; assembly: GCF_027912675.1. NCBI lineage: Bacteria > Pseudomonadati > Pseudomonadota > Alphaproteobacteria > Rhodobacterales > Paracoccaceae > Paracoccus > Paracoccus sp. SCSIO 75233. The sequence continues at coordinate 639,760 of NZ_CP115757.1, forward strand.
GCTTTGGGTTAGGTTCCGCACAAAAGGAGACGGCCATGAACAGCCTCGCGAACGCTGAAAATGTCATTGCCACGCCGCTGTCAGGGAAGGCGCTTTGGGCGCAGATCTGTGACGAGGCGCGTGATGCGATTGCGACCGAACCGCTTTTGGGGGCGCTTGTTCATGGCGGGTTGTTGCATCATGACAACCTTGCCTCTGCATTGGCCTATCGCTTCGCGTTGAAGCTGGCCTCGGGTGAGATGAGTCAGCAACTTCTGCGCGAGATTGCGGATGTCGCTTATGCCTCTCATCCGGAGCTGGTTGCGGCGGCGGAGGCGGATCTGCGTGCCGTGTATGAGCGCGACCCGGCGACGCATAGACTCATTCAACCGCTGCTGTTTTTCAAGGGTTTTCAGGCGCTGCAATGCTATCGCGTCGGCCATTGGCTGTGGAGCGAGGGGCGCCGGGACATGGCGTATTTTGTGCAAATGCGCTGCTCTGAAGCGTTTGGTGTAGATATCCATCCGGCGGCGCGGGTTGGCAGCGGCATCATGATGGATCACGCGCATTCCATCGTGATCGGGGAAACCGCCGTGGTCGGGGACAATGTCTCGATGCTGCATTCGGTGACGCTTGGCGGGACCGGCAAGGCCGATGGCGACCGGCATCCCAAGATCGGGAACGGTGTCCTGATCGGTGCGGGCGCGAAGGTGCTGGGCAACATCACCGTCGGCCGGTGCAGCCGGATTGCCGCCGGGTCGGTGGTGCTGGACGAGGTGCCGCCCTGCAAAACGGTGGCCGGCGTGCCTGCGCAGATCGTTGGTGATGCGGGCTGCACGGACCCGGCCTTCGCAATGGATCACCTGATCAAGGTGACCGGAATGGACGAGGCTGCAGAATAAAGTAAAGCTATAGTTCTTTTACCCATTCCGGCACGGTCTCCGTTGCCGGGCCGATGATGTGTTCATGGAAGTCGCGGCTGACGGCGGTTGGATCGATGTTGAGTTCGATGCAATGCGCGCCGTTGCGTCTGGCGTGCTGGACGAAACCGGCGGCGGGATAGACCTGGCCAGATGTGCCGATGGCAGCGAAAATCTCTGCGTTTTCTAGGGCTTTCCAGATGTTTTCCATGTGATATGGCATTTCCCCGAACCAGACGATGTCGGGTCGGGCGGTCGCTTTCCGGCAGGAGGGGCAGGTGGTGGTGACGTCCATCTCTGCCGGGCTGGACCAGCGATGACCGCATGAGGCGCAGAGGGCCTGCGCCAATTCGCCGTGCATGTGGATAAGTTGCGTCGATCCTGCCCGCTCGTGTAGATCGTCGACATTCTGTGTGACCAGTGTCAGATCGTGCTGCTGTTGGAGTGCCGCGAGGGCGTGATGTGCAGCGTTTGGTTGTGCCTGCGAGGTAGCCGAACGGCGGGCGTTGTAGAAGCGATGGACGAGCGACGGATCGCTTGCATAGGCTTCGGGTGTTGCGACATCCTCCAGCCGGTGCTCTTCCCACAGGCCGTCCCCGGCGCGAAATGTGCGCAAGCCGCTTTCGGCGGATATTCCTGCGCCGGTCAGGACGACGATGCGCATGTCAGCGGCAGTATGCCTCGGCCGTGCCGGCGAAACGCTTGTAGCGGGCCCAGAAGGCGTTGTCTGCGTCGCGTTTTGACATGCGGACAACTTGTGCTTCTTGCGGGTCGCGGAAGAAGCGCGCGGCGCGGCGCTGATCGGCGCGTGACAAGGTCTGGTCGGCCACCTGCTGGACGCAGCCGCACAGGGCTGGTTGGCGGGCGCCACGGTCGGACCGGACGCAGGCGCTGTCGATCGGGCCTGCAACGGCCAGCGGCGCGGTCATGACGATCGCCGCGGCGGCGATTAGGATGCGGTTCATCAATGTCTCCTCGGGTCTGCCTGATCTGCCTTTTCGGCTTTTGACGGGTTGTGAAACTGCAACAACCTTACTTAATAAGCTACTAAAAAGCGGTTAACATCTCAACAAATGCCTGTGTCGATCACTGGCGTCGGATTGGTTAACTGGCACTATATTTGGTAGTCGCGGTCAAGCGCAAGTTTTGAACCTGTGGTTGATGCGGCCCTGGTCGACGCGAATCAATCTGCTATCCGATCCGCGTGAAAAGGCGCGGGAACGGCCGTGATGTCCAGCCTTTTGGTGGGGGAGAGGAGCTGTCGCATCGCGGTAAATACCGCTGACATTTTGTCGCAGGAAAGCCAGAAGTTATTCGCATGATCCAGGTGTGGTCGCTGTGGGTGGCGCCGATCCCCGCGGCATTCGGTATGTCTGGTCGGGCTGTCGCGACTGTTATGTCCGTGCTTCCGGGGGGATGTGGTTGTTCGGTGGTGCGAGGCAGCAGGCTGGCGCGGCCATAGTTGTTATAGCAAGATATTAATATGACGAGAGCTGGTGCAGTAGGTTATCTGCCGATGGTTGGCGCGGGTGGCTGAGAAAATATTAAGAAACAACGGAAAATAGAGATGTGAGGAATCCGCATCGGTGTTTACGGCATCGGGGCGCTCATTTTTAATATTTTAACATAGATAGAACTAAGGTCTTCGTAACGAAGATGTCCTCGGTCCCTGCAAAACTTGATAACAGACTGACACGACCTGCTGCATTTTTCGGTTTTGAATTTGTGGCTGCCTCTGCCCAAGCCTTCAATCTTCGATATGCATGATTTGCTCTAGCTTATCATTATAACCCTATATTTTTGTACAGGTTTTCTGGGTTTTAATACATGTTAACGCTGTGAATACGTCCGTTTTTAACATGCGCCTCGATCCCCGAAAAAAGGCGCCAAGTGGAATAGGTAACCATGGCATTCAACGTAATCACCACCAGCAGTCATCTTGGGGAGCGCCTTGAGGGCGGCCAGTATTCGGCTGACTGGATCGACGGTCTGGGTGGGAACGACACCATTGTCGGTCACGACGGGGCTGACTTCCTGATCGGCAATACCGGCGACGACCAGATCTTCGCGGGCGAGAATGACAGCGATCTCGACATCGTGTCGGGCGGCGACGGCAATGATACCGCTTATGGCGGCGGCGGCGGCGATCTGATGGATGGCGGCGCGGGCAGCGACTATATGGGCGGCGGCACTGGCAACGACCTGATGTTCGGTGAAAGCGGCGTGCGCAGCTTCGATCCCTATGCCGAGAAGATCAGCCAATATACCGGCAATACCGGCACTCAGGGGCCACTGGCGAGCTGGCTGGGCCTGCTCGACCATGTCGGCATAGATGACAACTACCTGAACTCTTTCCGGCAGGAAGAATCGGGCAATGACACGATGTGGGGCAATAGCGGCCGGGACATGATCTTCGGCGGCTGGGGCGACGACCTTATCGGCGGCGGTTATGGCAGCGACCTGCTGGTCGGCAACCGCGACAATGACACGATTTATGGTTACCAGGGCAAGGATGTCGTTCTGGGCGGCGATGAAGACGACCTGCTCTTCGGTGGTGCCGGCAACGATGTCATCGATGGCGACGAGACGCCGCGCAAGGGCAAGCTTTACAACATCGACGATAAGAATGTTGCGCCGGGCAACACCGAAGCCCCGCATCTGCTGGTTGATTATCTGGATGGTCTCCAGTGGGTGTCGAATGATGACAACCACAACGGCGATGACGAAATCTACGGCGGCGACGGCGATGACTGGATCCACGGCCGCGCTGGCGCCGACACCATCTGGGGTGGCACCGGCAACGATACGCTGCGTCCGGGCGATGACAATGAGACCGATACGCTCGGTTTCATCAAGGGCCACGGCAACGACACGATCATCGGCTTCGACGCTGGTGAATGGTCCGAGGGCGGCAATCGCGACTGGGAGAGCCGCGAAGACCTGATCGACCTCAGCACGGCAAATTATGGCGGCGAGTTCCAGGACGCTGTCGACGAGGGGGCGATCAAATTTATCTATAACGTCCCGGGCTATGCCGCTGCCGGTGGTTATGTTGTCATCGACACCGAGAAGCTGGGTCTGGAAAAAGACGACGACAAGTCCGGCGCGAATGACGAGTTCATCACCGTCTATTTCGAATCCAACCAGGATTTCGCCGCGTTCAACGCCGACAATATCGCGCTGAACGGAGAACAATGGGTCAATATCACCTCTGGCTGGCAATCGCTTGAGAGCCTGGGCAACACGTCCAATCCGGTTCTGCCCGAGAATGAGAGGTATATGGAGTTTGCCGATGTCGAAGTCACCGTCCAAAATCATGTCGCAGAGTTGACCTCCAATCTGGTAGACTATCAGAATACTCTGATTGAATTTGCAAACGGGCTTGTTAGGTCATGTTGACAAATGGCGGATCCAGAGACGGATCGACGTGATGTCAATGAAGCCGAGGAAGCTTTCCGCCGTCTTGTCGTAGCGGGTCGCGACACGCCTGGCGTTCTTGAGCTTGTTGAAGCAGCGTTCGACCAGATTACGCAGGCGATACAGCGAGCGATCGACACCAATCCGCTTCTTGCGGGACTTTCGCATCGGGATCACGGGCAGGACGTTGCGCGCTTCCATGCCGTCTCTGATCTTGTCTGCATCGTAGCCGCGATCCGCGAGCAGCACGCTCGGGCGGGGCAGATTATCCGCCATCACCAGATCGAAGCCGAGATAGTCCGACGTCTGGCCTGGCGTGATCTCTGTCCTCATGGGAAGCCCGTGTGCATTGACGAGGAGGTGGATCTTGGTCGTAAAGCCACCTCGAGAACGGCCGAAACCCTGTCGTGGAGTCCCCCTTTAGCGCCCGCTGCCTGATGGTGGGCGCGGATTACGGTGCTGTCGATCATCTGCAGGGCGCTTGGCACAGCTCCGCTCTGGTTCAGTGCCTCCATGATGTCCTCCCAGAGCCCGGCCAACGTCCAGCGCCGGAATTGCCGATAGACGCTCGACCACTTGCCGAACTCCCCGGGAAGATCGCGCCAAGGCGCCCCGGTTCGGGCAATCCAGAAAATCCCATCAAGAACGAGGCGGTGGTTGGTGGGTTTACGCCCGTTCGGGGCGCGGACGGCGAGGATGAAGCGCTCAAAGAACGTCCATTCCTCGTCCGACATAAGGTCTCGTGCCAAGCTGGTCTCCATCGCAGATGCCAGCTTGAATCATGCTCAAAGCCTGATGTGAATCCCTTTTGTCAACACGACCTAGTGGAGGCAGTCAGGACGATCCTCTTGAATGGTTTCAAGAACTTGAAGATAGGCTCGTGAACAGCGGCCCCACCCTGCCATCAGAGTTCTGGTATGAGCTTACCGAAGAGCCGTCGGAGGTTTTCGAATCTCAGGCAGGCTCAGAGAATTTCGAAATGTCGGTGGATTCCGATCATCTCTACGGTGTTCCTACCGGTGTGGTGACACAAAACTCTATGGCGCAGTTCTCAGCGCTTGCGGCGATCGGCAAGAATATCGCTACGGCCATATCGAATGCCCTGCTTGGCGATCCGGAAGCACCCGAAGCGCTTGAATTTCTTGACGCGTATCCTAATGTTCGGCAGCTGCTTTCTTATCCTGAAACGCTGGATAAATTCCTCGCATATTCGGGCGAAGGTAAAGACCTTCTGGATTTATTGGGCGACGAAAATCCTGAAACGGATCAGGAGGGCGCAATTGGGATTGATGCCGGCGCGGAATTCACGCTCTCGAATGGCGGCGATCTGTTCTGGTTCAAATCGGTGGAGATGGCCACACTCTTCTCTCCTGCAAGCGACGGGACGGCAACTGCGACGATCCGTGGTATGCGCGATGGTCGGGTGATTTACGAGGGCACGGTTGAACTTCCGGACCCAGATGCGATGGACGAGCCGGTCGTCTTCGACGCCAATTCTGTCGCTGGTACGGATATACTTGGTCCGATCGATACACTCGAAATTTCCACGGATGGTCTGACCGATTTTGAAGGATTGTCTGCGCCGGAACTGGTGCTGGATGGGTTTACCTTCCTGTACTAAGTTGGTGCCTGCCGTCAGCGGGCACCGGACCGAATTGGTCATTTAAGGAATGCCGGTTTTTGGAGCCATTGAGGCTGTTTCAGGCCGAAGGTGAAGTCGGAACCCGGATCACAAAGGACGCCGCTGGCCTGTTGGTCGGCGGCGTCTGGTGTTAATATGGCCGCCAATGCTTGACCGGAGAGTGGGTCAGGATCGTTTTGCCGGGGTTGCGGGGAACGGGAGCATTGCTGCGCTGAACTGGCGCGGGGGGTATTTCTGACGTCAGGTGGAAATATGTTTGGGAATGCCGCGGCGACGCTAAAGGCTGTCTGATCTGCGAGTTGAGCTTCGGTTAAATGCCACGGCGACGGCGTAGGAACGCGAATACGCTCCGAAAAGGAACGCAAGTCGCAGAAATCATTGAAATATATGGATGTGCAAAAAGCACAGTGGAGCGGGTGATGGGAATCGAACCCACGTATTCAGCTTGGAAGGCTGCTGCTCTACCATTGAGCTACACCCGCGTCCCGACCCTTTTAAGCATGGCGGGCGGGGCGTGCAAGGGTCTGATCGTGGTTCAGGTCAGGCTGGCGGGCAGGGTCAGGCCGCGCAGGATTTCGTCGCTTTTCATCGGGCGTTTGCCTGCTCGCTGGGCTTCCAGCACCTCGACGGCGCCGGTGCCGCAGGCGATGCGGAAACCGGCCAGCACCTCGCCCGGTGCGCCTTCGCCCTCGACCAGACGGGACCGCAGCAGCTTCACCCGCTCGCCCGCGATCTCGCACCATGCGCCGGGGAAGGGGGAGAGGCCGCGGATCTTGCGGTCGACCGCGTCGGCTGGGCGGGTCCAGTCGATTCTGGCTTCGGCCTTGTCGATCTTGGCGGCGTAGGTGACGCCGTCCTCGGGCTGAGCCTTGGCCTGCATCGGCAGGCGGGGCAGGGTATCGGCGACCAGATCGGCGCCCATCTGTGACAGGCGGTTATGCAGATCGGCGGTCGTTTCCTCCGGGCCGATGTCGGTGCGGGCTTCGGCCAGAACCGGGCCGGTGTCGAGACCGGCTTCCATCTGCATGATCGCGATGCCGGTTTCGCTGTCGCCTTCCAGGATCGCGCGATGGATCGGCGCGGCCCCCCGCCAGCGCGGCAGAAGCGAGGCGTGGATGTTCACGCATCCCAGCCGGGGCGCATCCAGAACCGGCTGGGGCAGGATCAGCCCATAGGCGACGACGACGGCCACATCGGCATCGAGCGCAGCGAAATCGGCCTGTGCATCGGTGTTCCGCAATGTGGCGGGGTGGCGGATTTCCAGCCCGAGTTCTTCCGCTGCGCGATGCACGGCGGAGGGGCGCGGTTTCTGGCCCCGGCCCGCCTCGCGCGGGGGCTGGGTGTAGACGGCGACGATGTCATGCGCGGCGGCGAGCTTGCGCAGCGGGGCGACAGAAAACTCCGGCGTTCCCATGAAAATCACTTTCATCGCGCGCTCCTTCATCCTGGCTCAAATATCCATCATGCGGCAGCCAATGCCGCAGCGATCGGGTTATCTTCGTTTGCCGAGCTTGGCCGATTTCGCCACCAGCATCTTGCGGCGCAGCGGCGACAGGTGGTCGACATAAAGCTTGCCGTTCAGATGGTCGATCTGGTGCTGAACCGAGGTCGCCCAGAGGCCGACGAAATCGCGGTCCTCGGTCTCGTTTTCCTCGTTCAGAAACCGAACGGTGACGGCGCGGGGGCGCGAGATTCGGGCGAAGACGCCGGGCAGGTTCGGGCTCGCCTCATCATGGTCGCGCATTTTTACCGATGCGTGCAGGATCTCGGGGTTGGCCATGCGCACAGCCTGTCCGCGCTTGTCGGAGGCGTCGACGACGGCCAGCCGCAGCATGATCCCGATCTGCGGCGCGGCGAGGCCGACGCCCGGCATCGCCTCCATCGTGTCGACCATGTCGTCCCAGATCATGCGGATGGATTCGCCCACCGCCTCCACAGGGTCGGCCGGGATGTGCAGCCGCCTGTCGGTATAGGGCAGGAAGGGTCGGGCCGTCATCTTGCGTTGCCCGCCTGTGGTGTCGTTGCGATCCGCATGTCAGGCTTTTTCCCGCGCCCGTTCGCGTTTCAGCTTGACCATTTTGCGGGTGATCATCTGGCGGCGCATGGCGCTGATATGGTCGATGAACAGGACACCGTTCAGGTGATCCAGCTCATGCTGGGCGCAGGTGGCCCAGAGACCGTCGAAGTCTTCCTCATGCTGCTTTCCGTCCAGACCGAGCCAGCTCATTTTGACCTGCGCGGGCCGGGTGACTTCGGCATATTGGTCGGGGATCGACAGGCAGCCTTCGTCATAGACATTCGGCTCCTCCGATTCCCAGGTCACCTCCGGGTTGATCAGCACCATCGGGCGCGGCTCTGCCTCCGGGTCGCGCTGAGCGTCCATCACGAAGATGCGGCTCAGCACGCCGACCTGCGGGGCGGCGAGACCGATGCCCGGTGCGTCATACATGGTCGCCAGCATGTCGGCGGCCAGGGTTTCCACGTCCGGGGTGATGCGGGCCACGGGCTCGCATTGCTTTTTCAGGCGCGGATCGGGGTGAATGAGGATGGGGCGAAGTGTCATGGGGGTGATCTAGGACAAGGCTTGGCGCGGCGCAATATCCCGCTTAATCATGCGCTCAACAGGAGGCAGTCATGCAGAAATACGATTTTGACGAGATCATTGAGCGTCGCGGCACCAATTGCAACAAATGGGACGATATGGAGGCGACTTATGGCGTCTCGTCCGATGACGGGCTGGCGATGTGGGTGGCGGACATGGATTTCCGTCCGCCGGAGACGGTGCAGGCTGCGGTTGAGAAGCTGGCCGCGCATGGGGTTTATGGCTATCCGGCGGGTCATCCCGGCTATTTGCCGGGCATTCAGTGGTGGATGGAAGAACGTCACGGCTGGCGGATCGAGCAGGACTGGATCCTGACCGCATTGGGGCTGGTCAACGGCACGGCGCTGGCGGTTTCGGCGTTTTCGGAACCGGGCGACAGGGTCATTCTGATGACGCCGGTTTATCACGCTTTCGCCCGCGTCATCCGGGGGCAGGGGCGCGAGGTGGCGGAGTTCCCGCTGGCCACGCAGGATGGCCGCTATGTCATGGACTGGGCGGCGTGGGAGACGCTGCTGACCGGGCGCGAGAAAATCCTGATCCTGTGCAGCCCGCATAATCCGGGCGGTCGCGTCTGGACGGAGGCGGAGTTGCAGGAGGTTGCGGCGTTCTGTCAGGCGCATGACCTGATTCTGGTCAGCGACGAGATTCATCACGATCTTGTCATGCCGGGCCATAAGCATAGCGTCATGGCGAAGGCCGCGCCCGATATTGCCGACCGGCTGATCACGCTGACGGCCGCGACCAAGACCTTCAATATCGCCGGTGCGCATATCGGAAATGCAATCATTTCCGATCCCAAACTTCGGGCTGCATATAAGGCACAGCTTGCGGGGCTGGGGCTTTCAACGGGGATGTTCGGCACGGATATGGTCGCAGCGGCCTATTCGCCCGAAGGCGCGCGCTGGGTTGATGCTCTCGTGGCATATCTGGACAATAATCGGAAGCTATTCGATGATGGTATCAATTCGATCCCCGGCCTTGCCTCGATGCCGCTGGAGGCGACCTATCTGTCGTGGGTCGATTTTGCCGGTACCGGAATGGAGCCTGCCGAGGTGAAGAAAAGAATTGCCAGTGACGCCAGAATTGCCGCGAATGCCGGAGAGACCTTCGGGCTGGGCGGGGAAAGCTACATGCGCTTCAACCTCGCAACGCCGCGTTGCAATGTGGAGGAGGCGGTGACCCGCTTGCGATCCGCCTTTGCTGATCTGCAATGAAACTCGCATGGCGATTGCCGCTTTATCTATTCCTTGCAATCGTGGTGGTTTTGGGAGGATGGGTGATGGCGGGCGGTCGTCTGGAGTGGCGGGGCTTTGAGCCCTCGCCGATCCCGCGGCCGGTCGAGCGGCCGGACGATATGGTGGTGCCGACGATTGGACAGCCGCTGAATGGCTATATAGACCGGATCGTCATTCACAAATCGTTGCGGCAGTTGAGCGTATATCAGGATGGCGCTCTTGTTCGCCGCTACCGGGTCGCGCTTGGTTTCGAGCCGGAGGGCGACAAGGTGATGGAGGATGACGGCAGGACGCCCGAGGGGTTGTTCGTTATCGACCGGCGCAATGAGGGCAGCCGTTTCCACAGGTCGTTGCGGCTGAATTATCCAAGGCCCGAGGATATCGCGCGTGCTGCGGAAGGCGGATACGATCCCGGCGGCGATATTTATATTCATGGTCAGCCCAATCGGCTTGGGCACGGATACCGGGTGCAGGGCGACTGGACGGCGGGCTGCATCGCCATCGGCAATCAGCAGATTGACGAGATGTTTCCGTTCACGCCGCTTGGCACGGTGGTCGAAATCAGGCCCTGACCTGTCTGGCGGCACATGGGTTGGCGCTGCATCGTGCATTGTCGCGGCCACGAATAAAGGACGCGGCGGCGTGGCGCATGGTCACGGTTTTTAACCTCTTTCCGACCGGCATCGGAGGGATTAGTTTGCTGTCATGACATGGACCGTTCCGAATATTCTGACAATCCTGCGGCTCTTTGCGGCGCCGGGCGTGCCGTTGATGTTCTTGTATTTCGCCCGGCCCTGGGCGGATTGGGCGGCATTGACGTTGTTTATGCTGGCGGCGGTCACGGACTGGTTCGACGGCTATCTGGCGCGGGCGTGGAACCAGCAGAGCCGGTTCGGCGCGGCGATGGACCCGATTGCCGACAAGGCGATGGTGGTCATCGCGCTGGTTGTGATCACGGGATATTCCGGCATGAACCCGTGGCTGATCCTGCCCGCGACGGTGATCCTGTTCCGTGAGGTCTTCGTCTCCGGCCTGCGCGAATCGCTGGGTGACAAGGCGACGACGCTGGCGGTGACAAAGGTTGCGAAATGGAAAACCACGACGCAGATGGTGGCGATTGCGGTGCTGTTTCTGGGCACCGGGCTGGCCTATGTCGAACATGGCCGCGCGCCGCTGGTCGGTGAGGGGGAAATGCCCGGCGGGGCCAGCTGGTCGCATCTGGTCACGATCTTTGGGCTGCTGCTGATCTGGATCGCCGCTGCGCTGACCGCATGGACGGGCTGGGATTATTTCCGCAAGGCGATGCCATATCTGAGGGGGCCGAAATGACGCTGGACGTGCTGTATTTCGCGTGGCTGCGCGAGCGGATCGGGGAGCCGAAGGAGCGGGTCGAGACCTCGGCCGCGACGGTGCGCGATCTCGTGGCGGAGCTGGCCGCGAAGGATGAACGACACGCCGCCGCGCTGTCGGATCTGTCGGCGGTGCGGGTGGCTGTGGATCAGGAACTGGCCGATCTTGACGCGACGCTGGCCGGGGTGCGCGAGGTTGCGTTTTTCCCGCCCATGACCGGCGGCTGATGCGCATCGCCATTCAGTCCGCGCCGTTCGATCTGGCAAATTTGCTGGACGGTTTCGGCGCCGGTGCCGGGGCTGTGGTGACGTTTTCCGGCATCGTGCGCGACGATACCGGGCAGATGACGGCGCTTGAGCTGGAGCATTATCCGGGCATGACCGAAAAAGCCGTGCGGGCCATTGCCGAGAAGGCGCGGGACCGCTGGCACCTGATTGATCTGGCCGTGGTTCACCGTCACGGCAGGCTGTCCGTGGGTGAGCCGATCATGGCGGTTGCAACCGCCGCACGTCACCGGGCGGAGGCGTTTGCGGCGGCGGAATATCTGATGGATTACCTGAAATCCCGTGCGCCGTTCTGGAAGCGCGAAATCGGCCCTGCCGGTCCGGGCGACTGGGTCGCGGCGAAGGCGGCGGATGAGGATGCGCTGACGAGATGGGACTGATCCGGCCGGAGCTTTCCGCGTGGATCGGGTCGCGGCGGGAATTTCTGGCATCCCTCGCCGGGGTTCTGTTCGGCATCTGGGTGGCGACTTGGGGCGGTTGGTTCTTCCTTGGCCTCGGGGTGCTGATCGCGGCGGTCTGTGCGGCACTTGCGGTCGGAAGCTGGCGCAGGCTGGCGTTTCGCCATGACGTTGCGGCACCCGGCGTGGTGGAGGTGATCGAGGGGCAGATCAGCTATTTCGCGGCGCGTGGTCTCGGTGGGGCGATTGCGCTGCGCGATCTGACCGAAATCCGTCTGCTGCGGCTGAACGGGCATGACCACTGGCGGTTGAAGACGCGGGACGGTCAGGCGCTGCTGATCCCGGTGGAGGCGAAAGGGGCAGAGGGGCTGGCCAATGCCTTCGCGGCGCTGCCGGGGTTGGATATGGGCCGGGTCTCTGCCGCGCTGATGCAGAAGGACGGGCCCTCGCTCAGGATCGTCTGGGCGGCAGCGAAGCCGGGTTGACTTGCCCGGCCAGCCGCGCCACCTGTGATTCAAAGCAACATAAGGGGCCGAGATGTCCATTCCCCAGCAGGGCGGCGGCCCGATCGAACGGCGCGAGCAACTGGCCGAATATATCGCAGCGGGCGAGAAGCCGCGCAATGCGTGGCGCATCGGCACCGAGCATGAGAAATTCGGCTATTGCAAGGCGCAGCGCCTGCCGCTGCCTTACGCGGGCGATTGTTCCATCCAGTCGATGCTGAATGGTCTGCGCGCGCGTTTCGGCTGGGAGCCGGTGCTTGAGGGCGATAATATCATCGGGCTGGAGCGGGACGGGGCCAATGTCAGCCTTGAACCGGGCGGGCAGTTGGAGCTTTCGGGCGCGGCGCTTGAAACCATTCACCAGACCTGTGACGAGGTGAATCAGCATCTGGCCGAGGTGAAATCGGTGGCCGACGACATCGGTGCGGGCTTTATCGGGCTGGGGGCCGCGCCGATCTGGTCGCAGGAACAGATGCCGATGATGCCCAAGGGCCGTTATGCGCTGATGACGCCCTATATGCAGAAGGTCGGCACGCTTGGCACGCAGATGATGTACCGGACCTGCACGGTTCAGGTGAATCTCGATTTCGGGTCCGAGGCGGATATGGTCCGGAAGCTGCGCGTCTCGCTGGCGTTGCAGCCGGTGGCGACGGCGCTGTTTGCCAACTCGCCTTTCCTCGACGGCAAACCCAACGGGATGAAGTCGTGGCGCAGCCATATCTGGCAGAATCTCGACGCCGCGCGGACGGGCATGCTGCCTTTCGTCTTTGAGGACGGGTTCGGCTATGACGCATGGGTGGACTATGTGCTCGATGTGCCGATGTATTTCGTCTATCGCGACGGCAAATATATCGACGCGCTCGGCCAGAGTTTCCGCGATTTCATGGAGGGCAAGCTGCCCGCCCTGCCCGGAGAGGTGCCGACGCTGTCGGACTGGGCCGACCATCTGACGACCGTGTTCCCCGAGGCGCGGGTCAAGAAATTCATCGAGATGCGCGGTGCCGATGGCGGGCCGTGGCGCAGGCTTTGTGCGCTGCCGGCGCTGTGGGTCGGGCTGCTTTACGACCAGACCGCGCTGGATGCGGCATGGGATCTGGTCAAGGGTTTTGACGCCGAGACGCGGGAGGGGCTGCGGGTGGCCGCCGCCCGCGACGCTTTGCAGGGCGAGGCGGGCGGCGTGAAGCTGCACGATCTGGCGCGCGAGGCGGTGGCGATTGCCGAAACCGGACTGAAGAACCGCGCCCGTCCCGGTGCCGGCGGTCTGGTGCCGGATGAAACGCATTTCCTCAACGCGCTACAGGAAAGCGTCGAGAGCGGGCGGGTTCCGGCGGATGAGTTGCTGGAGAAGTATCACGGCGAATGGCACGGAGATTTGACTCGCATCTATGACGAGTATTCGTATTGATCGCGGCATGACCGTGAATATCCGATACCGCCTGATTCAGATCCTCGAAATCATCCTCTGGCTTGGCGCTTTTGCCGGGCTGGTGCTGCTTGGCATGCGGCTCTGGGCGATGCAGGGGCAGGGCTGGCGGGCGATGCTGAACATGGCCGCGCCGGGGCTGCTGGGGATCGGGGCCGGGATGGCGGTTCTGATCGTTTTGATCGGCATTTATCACAACACGCGCCGCCACGCCGATGCGCTCGACCGGCTGGCGCGTCAGGGCGCGGGCAGTGTGCGCCGCCTTCAGGGTGTGAGCCGGGCGGAGCAGGGGGCCGCGCCGCAGGTCCAGCCGGTGAAGCTGCAGCCCGATCCGGTGATGCCGCAATATATGGCGCCGCAGCCTGCCGCCGCGCCTGCGCCGGTGACAGCCCCGTCGGTCACGCAAGTTGCAGATGCGGCGTCATCGCAGGCCAGTCAGCGCCGTCTGGGTCCGGCGGTCTAGAGCTTCAGCCGGTCGGCCAGCGACAGCAGGTCCGCCCATGCCTCCCGCTTGGCAATCGGATTGCGCAGCAGATAGGCCGGGTGGGTCATCGGCAGGGCGGGGCGGCCAAACGCCTCTGTCCAGTTGCCACGCAGGCGCAGAATGCCTTCCCGGTTCAGCGCCGCCGCGCAAGGGGTGTTGCCCATCAGAACGATGATCTCCGGATCGGCAAGTTCCACCTGTCGTTGCAGGAATGGCAGCGACAGGGCAATCTCGTCCGGGGTCGGCTTGCGGTTCCCCGGTGGCCGCCATTTCAGCACATTGCCGATATAGACCGCGCGTGTCGCATCCGGCAGATCGCGGCCCATGCCGATGGCGGCAAGCATCTGGTCCAGCAATTGCCCGGCACGGCCGACGAAGGGTTTGCCGCGCGCGTCCTCCTCCTCCCCCGGGGCTTCGCCGATGATCATGACGCGCGCCGCCGGGTTGCCGTCGGAGAAGACGAAATTCCGCGCCCCGCGTTTCAGGTCGAGCCCGTCGAAACCCTGCTGCGCCTCTGCCAGATCGTCGAGGGATTGCGCCGCCTCCGCCAGCGAACGCGCCGCCGCCACGGCTTCGCCTCGCAGGTCGAGCGCGCTTGCGGGTTTGGCGGCTTGTGGCGGAGCCTTTGCCGTGACGGTTGCAGGGGGCGCTGAGGGTTTCGGGGCGGGCAGGTCGGTGCGGTCAATGGGCGCATCCAGTATCGCCTCATCCACGCCCATCTCGCCCTGCCATTCGAGCAGGGCAAGGGCCGTCCAGCCGTCGATTCCGACGCCGCGCCATGTCACATCCGATTCCATTATCGCTGAAACTATGGCTCGCGGGCGAAACCGGCAAGCCCGGCCCTTGCCCGGACGGCCCCGGTTTGCGATAGAAGGGCGCAAGACCGAATGGGGGTTAGAAATGTCGTTCCGTGCCCGCCACCTGCTGGGGATCGAGCCCCTGTCGCCGCAGGAAATCACCACAGTTCTGGATCTTGCCGAGACCTATGTCGATCTGAACCGGCGTACCATCAAGCATGGCGATGCGCTGGAGGGGATGACGCAGATCAATATGTTCTTCGAGAATTCCACCCGAACGCAGTCCAGTTTCGAGCTGGCGGGCAAGCGGCTTGGCGCGGATGTGATGAATATGGCCGTCGCCCAGTCCAGCGTGAAGAAGGGCGAGACGCTGATCGACACGGCGCTGACGCTGAACGCGATGCATCCCGATCTGCTGGTGGTGCGGCACGGGCAGTCTGGCGCGGTCAATCTGCTGGCCGAAAAGGTCAATTGCGCGGTCATCAATGCCGGTGACGGTCGGCACGAGCATCCGACGCAGGCGCTGCTGGACGCGCTGACCATCCGCCGCAGCCGGGGGCGGTTGCAGCGGCTGACAGTGGCGATTTGCGGGGATATTGCGCATAGCCGCGTGGCGCGCTCCAACCTGATCCTGCTCGGTAAGATGGAAAACCGCGTCCGGCTGGTCGGGCCTGCGACGCTGATGCCCGCCGGGGCCGCCGATCTGGGTGTCGAGGTCTATGAGGATATGCGCGAGGGGCTGCGCGACGCCGATGTCGTCATGATGCTGCGCCTTCAGCGGGAGCGGATGGATGGCGGTTTCATCCCGTCGGAGCGGGAATATTACCATCGTTGGGGGCTGGATGCGGAAAAGCTGTCCTATGCCAAGCCCGACGCCATCGTCATGCATCCCGGCCCGATGAATCGCGGGGTGGAGATCGACGGGACCATCGCCGACGACATCAACCGCTCGGTCATTCAGGATCAGGTGGAGATGGGCGTGGCGGTGCGCATGGCGGCGATGGATCTGCTGGCGCGCAATCTGCGGGCGGAGCGCGGCGCGCGCGCGGCAGAGAACGGCAATGGCTGATGCGCAGCACCCCCGTGCCGGGAAGGCCGAGAGCTATGGCGGCTGGCAGGGCATTCTGGACGATGGCGAGCGGATCCTGTGGCAGGGCCAGCCGGATCGCCGCGTGAGGTTCGAGCCGGGCGATCTGTCGAAGGCGTTTCCGGGGCTGTTCTTCGTCTGCTTCTCGCTGTTCTGGATGTATCAGGCTGCGCAGGCGAGCATTGCGTTTTCGCTGTTCGGCCTGTTCTTTCTGTTCATCGGCATTCGCCAGCTTCTCAAACCGGCGATCATGCCCGCCTATATCCGCTCGCGCAGCTGGTACACGCTGACCGACCGGCGGGCGATTGTCGCGACCGATATTCCGGTCAGGGGGCGGCGGCTGGTCAGCTATCCCATCGACAGCACCACGCCGATTGAACTGGTGGCCGGCGATCCGCCCTCGATCCGCTTCGGTGGCAGCGACGACGCTGCGTTCACCTTCATCCCCGAGGCCGAGAAAGTGCTGGCGCTGATCCGCGGCATTCAACGCGGCGAACTGCCCGAACAGGAGGACTGGAACCCATGATGCTGCATTTCGAGGGCGCGCGTCTGATCGACCCGGAAACCGGCAGCGATGCGCCGGGCAGTCTGACGGTCGCGGATGGTGTGATCACGGCCCGCGATGCCGCCGCGCCCGAGGGGGCAAAGGTGATCGACTGCAAGGGCAAATGTCTGGCCCCCGGCATCGTCGATTGGGGCGTGAAGATCGGCGAACCGGGGGAGCGGCACAAGGAATCCTATGCCAGCGCCGGTCGCGCGGCGGCTGCGGGCGGGGTGACCACGATGATCGTGCGGCCCGATACGCTGCCGCCAGTCGACAGCCCCGAAAGCCTCGATTTCGTCATCAAGCGGGCGGCGGACGCGCCGGTCCGGGTTCGCCACATGGCGGCGCTGACCAAGGGGCGCGCCGGGGCGGAGATGGTCGAGATGACATTTCTGCATGACGCAGGCGCGGTCGCCTTTACCGACGGGGTGCGGGTGGTGTCCGACACGCGGCTGATGACCCGCTGCCTGACCTATGCGCGGGGGCTTGGTGCGCTGATCGTCGGCCATCCGCAGGAGCCGGCGCTGTCGAAGGGGGCGGCGGCGACGAAGGGGAAATTCGCCTCGCTTTACGGGATCCCGGACGTCTCGCCCATGGCGGAGGTGATCGGGCTTCAGCGCGATCTGGCCTTGGTGGAGATGACCGGGGCACGTTATCACGCCGATCAGATCACCACGGCGGGCGCGCTTCCTGCGCTTGGCCGGGCGCGGGCTGCGGGGCTGGATGTGACGGCGGGGATCTCCATCCACCATCTGACGCTGAACGAGTTTGATGTGGGTGATTACCGCACCTTCTTCCGCTTCACCCCGCCCCTGCGGTCGGAGGATGACCGGCTGGCGATGGTGCAGGCCGTCGCGGACGGGGAGATCGACGTCATCGCCTCCTTCCACACCCCGCAGGACGAGGAATCCAAGCGCCTGCCCTTTGCCGAGGCCGCGCCGGGGGCGGTCGGGTTGCAGACGCTGCTGCCTGCGGCGATGCGGCTTTATCATCAGGGCGGGCTGGATCTGCCACTGCTGTTCCGCGCCATGTCGCTGAACCCGTCCAAACGTCTTGGGCTGGAGACGGGGCGGATCGCCAGGGGCGCGCCTGCCGATCTGGTGCTGTTCGATCCGGATGCGCCGTTCATCATGGACCGCTTCAAGCTGGAGTCGAAATCCAAGAACACGCCTTATGACGAGGCGCGGATGCAGGGCCGTGTCATCGGGACATGGATCGGCGGCGAGAGGGTTTTCGGATGAGCGCGATCATCTGGGCGGTTCTGGGGTATCTGCTGGGCTCGGTGCCGTTCGGCATCGTCATCACGCGGGCCCTTGGTCTGGGCGATCTGCGCCAGATCGGTTCGGGCAATATCGGGGCGACGAATGTGCTGCGCACCGGGCATAAGGGCGCGGCACTTGCGACGCTGTTGCTGGACAGCGGCAAGGGCGCGATTGCGGTTCTGCTGGCCCGCTGGCTGGGCGGGGAGGGTGCCGCGATTGCCGCCGGTGCCGCGGCGTTCCTCGGGCATTGTTTCCCGGTCTGGCTGGGCTTCAGGGGCGGCAAGGGGGTGGCAACCTTCCTTGGCACGCTGCTGGCGCTTTACTGGCCGGTCGGCTTGGCCGCCTGTGCGACATGGGCGGTGATGGCCGCGATTTTCCGCATCAGCTCGCTCTCCGCGCTTGTCGCGGCGGGGCTGTCGCCGGTGCTGGCGCTGCTGATGGGGCGTCCCGGCATTGCGGCTGCCGCATTGTTCATGGCGGCGCTGATTTTCTGGCGGCACAAGGCGAATATCGCGCGTCTTGTCAGCGGAGACGAGCCGAAGATCGGCGGAAAGTCCTGACGCGCCGGAACCCGGCCTGATCCCCGCCAGTTGCGCTTTCACCGGGAAGGGAGATTCACCATGAAACTCACGATATCTGTTGCACTGATTTCGATGGCCGGTTCCGCTTTCGCAGGCGAGGCGGTCGATTACACATCCGGCGACCGTACATTCGAGGGCTATGTCGCCAAGGCGGACAACCCCAAAGGCTCCGTCATCCTGATCCATGACTGGGACGGGCTGACCGATTACGAGAAACAACGCGCCGATATGCTGGCCGAGCAGGGCTATAACGCCTTTGCCGTGGATCTGTACGGCAAGGGGGTGCGCCCCGGCTCGATGGAGGAGAACCGGGCCGAGACGGAAAAGCTCTATAGCGACCGCGAGACGATGCGGGCGCTGATGACCGTAAGCCTTGAGGCGGCAGCGGGGCAGGACGTGACCGCGCCGGTCGTGGCAGGCTATTGCTTCGGCGGGGCCGTGGCGCTTGAAGTGGCGCGGATGGCACCGGAGGGCGTGGCGGGCTATGCGACCTTCCACGGCGGGCTGGAAACGCCGGACGGGCAGGATTATTCCGCCGCGACAGCCCCGATCCGCATCTATCACGGCGGCGCGGATACCGGGCCGGACATGGCGACCTTCGCCGCCTTCGTGACGGAACTGGAAGAAGCCGGCACCCCCTACAAGGCGGAGGTCTATGCCGGTGCGCCCCACGCCTTCACCGTCTTCGGTTCCGACCGCTACCGCGAGGACGCGGATCAGCGAAGCTGGTCGGATTTTCTGGTGTTTCTGGGTGAGGTCAATCCGGGGCCGTGATCGGGCTGACGGATCATCGTCAAAAAACCGGCGGAGATATATCCCGCCGGTCATCGCGATCATCCGTGCAAGTGAAGCAGGGTCACATCAGGATGCTGATTGCCCGCCTCAGGACCCGATCAAATCCTTCGCGTAGAACCGGCCCGCGATCTCGTGGACCCTGCCGGTGCGGAACAGGTCGGGCATGGACCATTCGGGTTCATCGCCTGCGAAAAGATCGAGAAAGGCGATGGCGAGGGATGGGTCTTTTGCGACGTTTTCGCGGAAGCTCCACCAACTGCGGGCCGCCGACAGGGCCGATGCGGGCTGCTGTTCGGCGTGATAGTCACGCTCCAGCACCAGACCGCGGACATTCAGGCAGAAGGCGACATAAAGATAGCCTTCGGGCCAGAAATAGGCCGGGTTGGTGTCGTCCGCATCGTCCGGCTTGTCGAGAAGCGTGACCGGCTTGCGCTTGATCAGCGTCCGCAACATCAGCCCGGCGGCAAAACCGACATAGGCCTGATTATCTTCGGCATGCATCGGTTTTTGCGCTTCGAAGGCGTGGATCCATTCAGCAAACACCTCTGCCAGTGCGACGGTATCGACGCGGAAGCGATTGCCGGTCTCTGCCTCGGTCGCCCCGACCTGTTTTTCGAACGCACCGACAAACCAGCGCAGCCGCTGGGCCGATTTATGGAGCGGCGGCTCGTTGGCGGGCGGTTCGGGCAACATCAGGAAATTTCTCCTTACAGATGTTCGGAAGA
This sequence comes from Paracoccus sp. SCSIO 75233, assembly GCF_027912675.1. Taxonomy (NCBI): domain Bacteria; kingdom Pseudomonadati; phylum Pseudomonadota; class Alphaproteobacteria; order Rhodobacterales; family Paracoccaceae; genus Paracoccus; species Paracoccus sp. SCSIO 75233. The sequence continues at coordinate 659,788 of NZ_CP115757.1, forward strand.
ACTCTCGATTATTTGCGCCAATTTTTCGGAATTGCCAAGAGCGGCGGAAACATCGGTCTGAATCGCGGTGACAAGTGCCAGCGAAAGCTCAAGCAGGTTTTCCTCCTCCGCCAGGGTTGCGGCGCGATCCGACAGCAACCAGACGATGATGGCCAGAAGCGACAGGTCAATCTCCTGCTGGGACTGCGCACTCAGCGTGGCAATGAAGCCCGGCATATTGCCGATCGCGGCAGAGGCGCGGATGCGGTCATACAGCGCAGCCGCGGACAGGGAGGGCAGCTGATCCGGCGGGGGCGCATGTTCCTGCATGGCGGCGGACAGAAGCGTCTCGCTGATCAGATATGTCTGGCCGGGACGGCTTTCCGCGAGGTGGTCCCATGCGAAGCAGAACACAGCCGCACAGCTTGCCGCCGCATCTGCGCCGCGCGCCGTGCCGGAGATGAAATTCCCAGCGATGACAATCTGTTCGGCGGAGATCGCCGTGTTGATGAGACCCTTTCCGCGCCGCTCCAGCGATCTCAGCGCGTCGCGGAAGCGCGAGCGGATCGGTTCGGGCAAGATGCTTGCAGCCGGGGCGAGGGCCTCTTCCGCCGCTTCGGCAAAGCCCGACATCCCGCGCAGCGCATCGCGAAGTGGCATGGGAAGGCCGTGCAAGGGGCTGGGGCGGGGCGGTTTTTTCATCGCGGGTTCCTGTCGGTCACAGTTTATTCTAATCGCTCGCCCGCTGAGTTGCCACGGTTTTCGCGCAAGGTCACGGGCTGATGTCAGTTCGATTCGACATATGTCGGGTCTGCGGAGCGGGTTGTTGACGCTTTCCGGGCGCCTTGGCGGGGTGGCGGGCTGCGAACTCTCCTTGCCGGTCAAAGACTACGCATGTTTGCCACACATTAGTATTGACACAAACACATAAGTTCATCACCATAAGTCCAACATCATGCTGGAGGGGCTCGCGACATGTCGTCCAATATTGCACTGACCGGATTGGCCAAGGATCTGGCCGCCCGCGCTGAAACCGGAAAACCTGTACGGATCGGTCTGATCGGATCGGGGGAAATGGGAACCGATATCGTCACCCGTGCCGCGATGATGGACGGCGTCGATGTGGCTGCGATTTCCGAAATCAACGTGCCGAACGCGCATAAGGCCGTGAGCATCGCCCATCAGGAGGATGGCCACAGCAAAGACGCGAAAAGCGCTGATGAGCTGAATGCGGCGATTGAAAGTGGCAAGACCGCGATCACCGATAATGCCGAAGCCCTGTTCGAATCCGGTCTGATCGACGTGGTGATCGACGCGACCGGGGTTCCGGCGGTCGGTGCGGAGCTGGGCCTGAAGGCTATGGAGCGCGGCAAGCATCTGGTCATGATGAATGTCGAGGCCGACGTCACCATCGGTTCATATCTGCGGCGCGAGGCGGAGCGGCTGGGCGTGGTCTACAGCCTTGGTGCCGGGGATGAGCCGTCATCCTGCATGGAACTGATCGAGTTCGTCTCGGCCATGGGTCACAAGATCGTCTGCGCCGGCAAGGGCAAGAACAACCCGCTGAATATCGACGCTACGCCGGATGCCTATGCGGCGGAGGCGAAGGCGCGTCACATGAACCCGCGCCTGCTGGTGGAGTTCGTCGACGGATCGAAAACCGCCGTTGAGATGTCGGCCATCGGCAACGCGACCGGGCTGATCCCGGATTGCGACGGCATGCACGGCCCCGCCGCTGGCCCGAAGGAGCTGGCGAAGGTGCTGATCCCGAAAAAGGATGGCGGCATTCTGAACGATATCGGCCGCGTCGATTACTCCATCGGCAAGGGCGTCTCGCCGGGGGTTTTCGTGATCGCCGAGGCGGAACATCCCCGCATCCATGAGCGTATGGCGGATCTGAAAATGGGTGACGGGCCGTATTACGAATTCATCCGCCCCTATCACCTGACCTCGCTGGAGGTGCCGCTGACCTGCGCCCGTGCCGTGCTCTATGGCAAGGCCGACATGGTCCCGCTGGACAAGCCGGTCGCAGAGGTCTGCGCCGTGGCGAAGCGGGATCTGGCGGTTGGCGATACGCTGGACCAGATCGGGGAATACACCTACCGCGCCTGGGCGATGGAGGTGTCGCGCGCGCAGGATGCACAGGCGATTCCGGCTGGCATGCTGACCGGCGCGACGGTGACGGCGCCGATCAAAAAGGGTGAGCTGATCACCACGCATAACACCAAGCTGCCCGCCAGCCGCATTGTCGAGCTGCGCCGGCGTCAGGATGAAATGCTTTACGGGAAAGACCTGCTCAATGGCTGATACGGCGACAGATACCAATGTTCCCTACGCGATCCGCAATTACAGTGCGGAGCAGTTGAAAGACGCGCTCAGCAAGATGTTCCTGATCCGCAAATTCGAGGAAGGGGCGGAGGACAGCTATATGCGCGGCCTGATCCACGGCACGATGCACCTGTCCATCGGGCAGGAGGCGTCTGCCGTCGGCTCCTGCATGTCGCTGACCGATGAGGACAAGATCACCTCGACCCATCGGGGCCACGGTCATTGCGTGGCGAAAGGTGCCGATCTGGGCAAGATGTTCGCGGAGTTCTTCGGCAAGGAAACCGGGTATTGCCGGGGGCGCGGCGGCTCGATGCATATTGCGGACCCGAGCAAGGGCAATCTCGGCGCGAACGGGATCGTGGGCGGCGGGTTGCCGATTGCGGTCGGTGCGGCGCTGTCGGCCAAACGGCTGGGAACCGGCGCGGTCACGATCTGCTTCTTTGGCGACGGCGCGAATAATGAAGGCGCGTTTCACGAGGCGCTGAATATGGCGGCGGTCTGGAAGCTGCCGGTCGTGTTCGTGTGCGAGAACAACAAATACGGCATGTCGACCTCGACGGAGCGGTCCACGGCGGTGAAGAATATCGCCGATCGTGCGGTTGCCTATTCGATGCCGGGCGTGACGGTCGATGGCAATGATTTCTCAGCCGTGACCGAAGCCGTTGACGCCGCCGTGGCGCGTGCGCGGGCGGGCGAGGGGCCGAGCCTGGTGGAAAACCTGACCTATCGCTGGCGCGGTCATTCCAAGTCTGACCGCAACCGTTACCGCACCAAGGAAGAGATCAGCGAGTGGATGGAACGCGATCCGATTGTCGCCATGTCGAAACTGCTGGTCGACCACAACATCCTGACCGAGGCCGAGGTCGCCGCTGTCGAGGAAGACGCCACGAAGACCATTGCCGAGGCGATTGAGTTTGCCGCTGGCGGGCCGGACCCGAAAATCGGCGACGTGACGCGCGACGTTTACACCGAAGAGGACGCAGCATGAACGCCCAGACCAAGACCGAACCGCGCGAGCTGTCCTATGCCGAGGCGATCCGCGAGGCGATGGATATCGCGCTTGAGCGCGATGACCGCGTGATCCTGATGGGCGAGGATATCGGCGTCTATGGCGGCGCCTTTCAGGTGACCGGCGATCTGGTGCATAAATACGGCACCGACCGGGTGATGGATACGCCGATCTCCGAACTCGGGGGGGCCGGGGTTGCCGTCGGGGCCGCGCTGACCGGATTGCGCCCGATCTTTGAATTTCAGTTCTCCGATTTCGCCGCGCTGGCGATGGAGCAGATCGTCAATCAGGCCGCGAAGGTCCGCTATATGCTGGGCGGTGCGGTTTCCGTCCCGCTGGTGATGCGCTTCCCCGCCGGTTCCGGCACGGGGGCAGCGGCGCAGCATTCGCAGAGCATCGAGGCATGGCTGGGTCATGTGCCGGGGCTGAAGGTCATCCAGCCCTCCACGCCCGAGGATATGAAGGGCATGTTGCTGGCGGCGCTTGAAGATCCCGATCCGGTGATGATCTTTGAACACAAGATCCTGTACAAGATGAAAGGCCCGGTGCCGGAGGGGTATTATACCACCCCGATCGGCAAGGCGGCGATCCGGCGCGAGGGCAAGGATGTGACCGTGGTGGCCTCCTCGCTGATGGTGCACAAGGCGATGAGCGCGGCAGAGGAACTGGCGAAGAACGGCGTCGAGGTTGAGGTGATCGACCTGCGCACCGTCCGTCCGCTGGACCGTGACACGGTGCTGGAGTCGGTGCGCAAGACCGGCAAGCTGCTCTGCGTCTATGAGGGCGTCAAGACGCTCGGCGTCGGCGCGGAGATCTCGGCCATGGTGGCGGAAAGCGATGCGTTCGATTTCCTCGACGCGCCGATCCTGCGGCTTGGCGGGGCGGAATGCCCGATCCCCTATAACCCGGAACTGGAAAAGGCCGCGGTGCCGCAGATCCCCGATATTGTCGACGGGCTGCGCAAACTGACCGAAGGGCGCGTCTGATGCCCACAGAAGTCATTATGCCAAAGGTCGATATGGATATGGCCAGCGGCAAAATCGCCGTCTGGCATATCGCACCGGGCGAGTCCGTCCAGAAGGGCGAGCCGCTGTTCGACATTGAGACCGACAAGGCCGCGATGGAGGTCGAGGCACCCGATAGCGGCATCCTGCACCATCCCGCGCCGGAAGGATCGGAGATCCCAATCGGCAAACCCGTCGCCTGGCTTTATGCCGAGGGCGAGGAGGTGGGCGATCCGCCGCAGCCATTCGAGACGATTGGTGATGCGCCGGGCGCGCCCGCGGCCGACACGCCGCCTGCCGCCGGGGAAGACCGGCCCGAACCGCAGGAGACCGCAGACGAGCCGGAGCCTCTGGCAGCGGTCGCGGTTTCCGGCGACAAGACGCGCGCGACCCCGAAGGCGCGGGCGCTGGCGCGTGATGGCGGCATGGATGTCGCGGATATTCCCGGCACCGGCCCGCGCGGTCGCGTGCAGGCCGAGGATGTGCGCAATGCCCTGAAAGGCGGCTTTGCGGCCAGCACCCCGGTCCGCTTCTCGCCGGAGACCGGCCCGCTCGCCGTCAGCCGCTCCAAGGGTGGCAAGGGCGCGCCGCTGGTGCTGATCCACGGATTTGCCAGCGACGCGACCTCCTGGGCGCCGCTGGAGGCGCAGTTCCGCGACCGGCCGATCATCCGCATCGATCTGCCGGGTCATGGGAAGTCGCCCAAGCTGCGGATCCCGAATTTCGTCACCCTGCTGAAAGAGGTACGCCGTGCGGTCGACGATCTGCAACTCGACGAGATGCATCTTGTCGGGCACAGCCTTGGCGGCGCGGTCTGTCTGGCGCTTGCCGATACGCGGCCGCGCAATATCGCCTCGCTTACACTGATCGCGCCGGCTGGGCTTGGCCCGGATATGAACGGCGCGGCGCTTGGCGGGATTTGCAAGGCCAGCCGGGCAGAGAGCCTTGGCCCGTGGCTGAAATCGCTGGTCGCGGATGACCGGATCGTGACCGACAGCTATGTCCGCCTTGCCATGACCGCCCGCAGCGATGCCAATCTGCGCGCGGCGCAGGCGGCGATGTCGGATGCGTTGTTCCCCGACGGGGTCCAGTCCTTCGATCTTCGCGCGGCCCTTGACGGGGTGCAGATGCCGACCCGGCTGATCTGGGGGCGGCAGGATGAGATCATCCCGTGGAAACACGCTTTGCGGGCACCGGGACGCGTCGGGCTGCATCTGTTCGACGGGGTCGGGCATATGCCGCAGCTTGAGGCGGCGGAAGAGGTCGGAAAAATCCTCCGCTCGCAGCTGTAGTCCCGCGTCAGGAGATCTTGCAGGCCCGTACCCGTCAGGGATGCGGGCCTTTTCTTTTGCTCAGCCGTTTTCCAGATCGTCGCAAAGCCGCCGCGCCACGTCCTCATCGGTGACCAGAACGGCGGGGTTCATCATCTTCATCGCGGCGCGGATGATGGTGTATTTGTGCCACCCGCCCGAGGCCAGAACCAGCTTGCGCGATTTCCGCAGATCATGCGGATGCGCGGCAAACACCCGGTCATTCACCGGGTGATCTACGATTTCCCCTTCCGCGTTCACGAAACGGCACAGCACATCGCCGACCGCGCCCGCACGCTCCAGCGATATGATCTCGTCCGGGGTCAGCAGCCCGTACTGAACGAAGATCGAATGCGGGGTCAGGTCACCGACGGACAGGATGGCGATGTCGAGCGACCGCGCCCGCGCCAGCAGCTCGACAATGCCGCTATGGGCCAGAAGCGCGTCGCGCGTGGCGGAATCCGGGGCGAATACGGGGCCGGCCATCAGGAAGCATTCTGCCGACAGCTTATCTGCGACGCGCCAGGCGAATTCGGACGGGTTGACCTGCGAGACCCGCGTCAGCCCGCCAAGCAGCGAGATCACTTTCAGCCCGTTGGGCGAGCGCTGCTCGATGGTCGGAACGCCGCTTGTCAGGGTCGATCCCCAGCCGAGACCGATGGACATATCGGCGCCGACAGCGGTGTTGAGATAGCGCGCCAGCTCCTTGCCGATGATCGGATTGATGTCTGCCCCGCCGCTGGGTGTCGGCACCACGATGGCGCGTTCCAGCCCGCCGAGACGTTCCAGCCGCCGCTCCAGCTCCACGCAGGCCGACAGCTTCGTGGTCACCCTGATCTGGACGGAGCCGTCGTTGCGGGCGTTGGCCAATATGCGCAGAACCCGGGCGCGGGTCAGGCCGACCGACTGAGCGACCTCGTCCTGTGTCATGCCCTCCATATAGTAGAGCCATGCAATCCGGGTCTTCAGATCCTCATCAATATCGACGTCAGCCACTGGTGCTTTCCTTTGCCTTATCGGGCGCCCCGATCAGGGACGCCCGATTGCTTGTAGCATCAAACGTGGTGTGTCGTCAGGCCCTTCTGCGCAGAAGGTCAACCAGAATGGCAACCAGGACAACACAGCCGACGATGACGCGCTGCCAGAAGCCGGAGACGTTCATCAGAACCGTGCCGTTTGCCAGCACCGCCAGCAGCAAGGCGCCGAGCACCGTGCCGATGATCGAACCCTGTCCGCCGCGCAGCGAGGTGCCGCCCAGAATGGCTGCCGTGATCGCGCCCATCAGCCAGCCTTCCCCGACCGAGGGCTGGCCCGCATCCATCCGGCTGGCGAACAGGATACCCGCCAGCGCCGACAGCATCCCGGCCATGCCGAAGGCCACGAACTCCACCCAGCGGGCGCGGATACCGGCCAGCACGGCGGCGTCGCGGTTGCCGCCCACGGCGAAGATGTTCCGGCCGAGCCGCGTCTGGCTGAGCATCCAGATCAGGATCAGCGCGACGGCGAAGAAGGTGATGACCGGCACCGGGATGCCAAAGATCTCGCCCTTGCCGAAGACCCCGAACTGATCGCCGAGCGGCCGGATCGGGTAGCCTTTGGTTATCACCAGCGTCAGACCGGCAAAAATCTCCCAGGTTGCCAGCGTCACGATGAACGGGTTCAGCCTGAGCCACGCCACGAACACCCCGTTGATCGAGCCGAGAAGGAAGCCGAAGGCCATCGTGAACGGAATGATAAGATAGGGGTGAATGCCCCATTGCGTCAGGGCAAGCGCGCCGATGATGGATGACAGCCCTGCCGCCGCGCCGACCGACAGGTCGATGCCCCCGACCAGCAGCACCAGCGTCTGCCCGAGTGCGACGAGGCCGACAAACGCCGCCTGCCGCATCACCACGGAGACATTGTAGGACGACAGGAAGTTATCCGTCGCGAAGGCCAGCAGCGTCGTCAGCACGACGAGCGCGATCAGCACCCCGCTGCCTTCCCACGTCCAGAAACGGTTCAGAAGGGACGGCCCCTTGCGCGGGGATTGCGTGGCCGATTCAGTGTTGTTCACAGTGTTCATTTGGTCAGCTCACTTTCTGATCTTTAGCTCATCGCCAGTTGAAGCAGGCCTTCCTGCGTTGCTTCGCGCCGGTTCACGACGCCTTTCACATGGCCCTCATGCATGACCATGATCCGGTCAGCCACGTCGAGCAGCTCTTCCATTTCCGATGAGATCACGATGATCGACAGGCCGCGCTCTTCCGTCAGGCGGCGCAGCACGGATTGAATTTCAAATTTCGCGTTGACGTCGATGCCGCGGGTCGGCTCGTCCATGATCAGTACATGGGCGTCGCGCATCAGCCAGCGGGCAATGATGAATTTCTGCTGGTTGCCGCCCGACAGCGTGGTGATCGGGTCTTTGAGCGAGTTGTATTTGGCCTTCATCTGCTGCGCCAGCTTCTCCACCTCGGCCAGCATCTCGCGGTTGCGCAGATGCAGCAGGCCGGTGAATCGTTCCAGCGTCGGCAGGGCGGTGTTTTCGGCAATCGACAGAAGCGGGAAAATCCCCTCCTGCTTGCGCTCCTCCGGCAGGTAGATCAGCCCGGCCTGAATGGCGTCGAGCGGGCCGCTGAAGCGGACCTCCTCGCCGTTCAGCCGGATTTTGCCGGAATCGGCGCGGGTGAGGCCGTAGATGCATTTCGCCATCTCCGTGCGTCCCGATCCGATCAGGCCGGAAACGCCGAGGATCTCTCCCTTGCGCAGGTTGAACGAAACATCGCTGAACTCGCCGCTGCGTGTCAGCCCGGCAACCTCAAGCATGGTTTCGGTCGTCTCGATGTCGCGCAAGTCCTGTGCGCCGGTTTTCGGCGGGCGGCCCGCCATCATCGTGACCATACGCTCGCGCGTGGCCTCTTCCGGCGTGATCTCTCCGACATGAATACCGTCGCGCAGCGCCGTGATCCGGTGCGAAAGCCGCCGGACCTCGTCCAGACGGTGCGAGATGTAGAAGGCGGAACGGCCTTCCTTCGCAAGGTTCTCGATATAGGACAGCAGCACCTCTTCCTCGCGATAGGTCAGCGTTGCGGTCGGTTCGTCGAAAATGATGATACGGGCTTCGCTGGCGGCGGCGCGGGCGATCTGGACAAGCTGCTGCTGCGCCTTGGACAGATCGCCGACACGGGCGCGAGGGTCGATGGAGTTATCGACCTCGTGCAGGTGCCGGGTGCCTTCCGCGCGCGTCTTGCGCCAGTCGATTGCCGCAGCCGGGCCGCAATGCGCGCCCAGCATGATGTTTTCCGCCACGCTCAGATGCGGGACGAGGTTGATTTCCTGCGGGGCAATGGCGATGCCTTGCGCCTGGGCATCCTTGGGGCGCTGGAACCGCACCTCCTGCCCGTCGACAAATAATCTGCCTTCCGTGGGTGCCAGCCTGCCGCAGATGACATTCATCAGCGTCGACTTGCCCGCGCCGTTCTCACCGATGATCGAATGGATCTCGCCGGGGTAGAGCGAGACGGAGACATCGGACAAAGCGGTCACGGGACCGAATGATTTGGTAATGTTCCGGGCTTCGAAAACGGGAACTGAGCTGTTCATGAAAACGGCCTCTATATGGGGCTCCGGATCCCGTCAGGAACCCGGAGCCTCGGGGAACCGGGCGCGATGTTGCGCGCGCCCGGCAGGGAGAAGCTTATTCGCAGTCTTCCTTCGTCAGCAGACGCGAGCCGGTGTTGTGGAACATCGGGATGGTGTGGTTTTCGTTCATCGCGACCATGTAGTTGACCGCCCAGTAACCCATATCCCACTGACGCTGCGCCTTGAGCGCGTCGATCACGCCGGAACAGACGAAGTCCACGGCTTCGGGCAGGTCGTCCATGCCGACGATCTTGACCTCACCGGCCTTGCCAGCGTTTTCGACCGCGCGGGCAGCACCGATCGGGTTGGAGGCGTTCGAGGCGAAGATGCCGTCCAGATCCGGGTGCGCGGAAAGCACGCTTTCGGTCAGCTCGACCGCTTTTTCCAGAATGTCGTCATCGGGCTGTTCGAAGACGATTTCCATGCCCGGATGATCGGCCAGTGCTTCCTTGAAGCCCTGAATACGCTGGGTGTGGTCGGTCGCGGTCAGGCTGCCCGACAGAATGGCGATCTTGCCTTCGCCGCCGAGTTGCTCGGCCAGATAGACGCCCAGATCATAGCCGTCCTCGACGCTGCTTTTCGGACCGATGAAGGGGAAGGCGTCGTCGCAGAAGGAGTTGAAGGTGACGACGTTCACGCCTGCCTCAACCGCCTCGTTCAGAAGCTGCACATTCGTTGCCTGGTCAAGGCAGGCCACGGCAAGACCGTCCGGCTGGCGGCCGATATTCGCCTCGATCCTCTGGTTCTGGTCGACAACGTCAGCCTGCGGCGGCTGGTCCCAGATCACTTCCACCTCGATGCCGCGCTGCGACAGTTCTTCGGCGGCGAATTTCGCGCCCTCGGCCACGACGTCATACCACGGGTGGATGACTTTCGGGATGAACACGAAGGTCAGCTTGTCTTCGATCGGCGTGATCAGGTCGGCCTGATCCTGCGCGGCTGCCGCCATCGGCAGCATGAGTGCTGCGAATGAGGTCGCGGTAATGGCGTTCTTGACGTTGAGTTTCATCTGGTTCTCCTCCTCAGAAGTCTTGAAAAATTGAAACTGGTCCGGCGCGGGCGTTCTGCCCGTCTGCGCGCCGGTTTTTATGCCGCCCCGGGGGTGAGGATCGGCGTCGTCCTGACGAATTCGGATACCTGCGCAAAATCGCGGACCCCGGCCTGAGAGCCGAGCCCGGTTGCGTTGAGTGCCGAACAGCCCTGTGCGAAACGGATGGCGTCCTCCGCCTCCATTCCGCGGATCAGCCCGGTTGCGAACCCGGCATTGAATGCATCGCCGCATCCGCAGGTGTCCTTGACCTGAACCCGGAACGCGGGCACGCGGATCACGGTTCCGTCGCGATGATGATAGTATGCGCCGTTCTCGCCCAGCGTGAACACGCAGCATTGCGCGCCGAGGTCGAGGAAGAACGTCGCCATATCGGTCAGATCGGTCATGCCGGTCAGCGCCTCGGCCTCTTCGACCGAGGGGATGAAGTAATCGGTATGCGGCAGCACCGCCTGCACGTCGGCAAGGTCTTCCTTGGAGCCGGCGAAGATATCGACCGTGGTGATGCAGCCGCGGGATTTCGCGTGCTTCATCAGCGCGGCGTTGCGATCCCCGTCCATCGCGTCCATCAGCCCGACACCGCCGAGATGGAAGACGGTCGCGTCAGTGACGGCATCGAAACGGTCAGGCTCGACCACGAAAGCGCCCGTGGCACCTTTCATATGCAGGGCAGGGCGCGAGCCGTCATCGCGCGTCAGCACGATGGAGCTGGAGGTTGGCACGTCCGCCAGGCGACGCAGGTCCTCCATATCGGCACCGAAATGCGCCAGCCGCTCATGCACCCAGTCACCCATCAGGTCATGGCCCAGACCGCCGACCGCCTTGGTGGAAAGCCCCATCTTCGCGGCGACAATCGTGGCCACCCCGGCGGCGCCGGATACAGCCATCGCGATCTCGTCCAGCAATACGGTGCCTCCGCCCGGCGGAACGCTTGCAAACGGCCAACCCAGACAATCGAAGGTGTAGAACCCCATTGAGGAATAATCGTATTTCAAAGCCTCTCTCCCTGATCTTCCGGCCATCCTGCCCGAACAAGAGGCGCGGCGTCAATACAAATGATTCGATCAGATGCGATTTGTTTGGTCCAATGCTCGGCATTTTTCGGCTATATACACTGTATTCTGTAATTTTATTTGTCGCATCTAGATATTCTCCACATTATGTGCTAATTCTGCATGAACATATGTTCGCGAAAGGTGATAATCGTGAAAGCTGCTATCCTGACCGCCCCCAATGAAATCTCGCTCAGCGATATTGAGATGCCAAACACGAATCAGGGCGATGTTCTGATCCGTGTGCGTGCTGCGACGATCTGCGGCACCGATATCCGCATCTATCGCGGGCGCAAGACGGCGGGGGTCCGCTACCCTTCGGTGCTGGGACATGAATTCGCCGGCGAGGTGCTGGATAATGGCGGCCACGATTCACTGAAGATCGGTGACCGCGTCGGTCTGTGTCCGTTCATCGCCTGCGGTCATTGCCGCCTTTGCAAGACCGGACACGAGAATCTTTGCACCCAGGGCACCGCTGTCGGTTACGAAATCGACGGTGCCTTCGCCGAGGTCATCCGCATCCCCGCTCAGGCGGTCGAGGCCGGAAACCTGCGTCATCTGCCGGACCATATGAGCTATGAGGAGGCGGCACTCGTCGAGCCGCTGTCCTGTGTCATCAACGGTCAGAACAAGCTGGATGTGTCGAGCGCGGACAGCGTGGTCGTGCTGGGCGTCGGGCCTATCGGCCTGCTGCATGTCAAACTGGCCCGACTGCGTGGCGCGCGGCGGATCATCGCCTCGGACCCCAATGCGCAGCGTCGCGCGGCGGCGCTGGAGGCCGGGGCGGATGTCGCCATCGACCCGACAGCCGAGGATCTGGTGGAGCGCGTCAAGGCTGAGACCGGCGGTCACGGGGCGGATGTGGTCATCTGTGCCATCGGCATCCCGGCACTCGCACGGCAGGCAACCGATCTCGCCGCGTTCAGCGGACGGGTGAGCCTGTTCGCCGGTTTCTCCAAGGGCGTGTTTGCCGAGATGGACGTGAACGGCATCCACTACCGCGAATTGACGGTGACCGGCGCGTTCGGCCTGTCGCGCAAAGACTTCGACCACGCTTTCGACATGATCGCGAGCGGGCGGATGGACGTGAAGCCGATGATCACGCATCGCTTCGCCCTCGACGATATTGGCGAGGCGCTTGGCACGGCCGAGGATGGCTCGGCGATCAAGGTGGCGGTCCTCGATGAGTGAGATTGCCGAAACGGACGTCCTGATCCTTGGCGGCGGCATCAATGGCTGCGGCACATTTCGCGATCTGTCGGCGCAGGGGGTCGACTGCCTGCTGCTGGAACGCACGGATTTCTGCGCCGGGGCCTCTGCTGCCTCTTCCCGGCTGATGCATGGCGGGCTGAAATATCTGGAGACCGGCGAATTCCGGCTGGTCCGCGAAAGCGCCGAGGAGCGGAACCGGCTGCTGAAGAACGCGGCGCATTATGTCAGCCCGCTCCCCTCCATCCTGCCGCTGCGCAGCAGGCTTGGCGGGATCGTCCCCTCGATGCTCCGTTTCTTCCGGCTGAAGGCGAAGATGAATGATCGCGGCACGGTCATTACGCGGCTGGGGCTGACGCTTTACGATATCTATGGCCGGAACTTCCGCGCCATGCCCACGCACAGCATGCTATCGCGCGCGAAGCTGGACCGGACGGTTGCCGGTCTCGACGCGGGCATCATCGGGGCGGGGCTGTATTATGAAGGCCAGATCAGCCATGCCGAACGGCT